>NZ_JAPUVI010000113.1 GCF_029255285.1 Accumulibacter sp. | reverse complement strand
CGGCTACGTCCTCAGCAGGCCTAAGCGGCCAGTGCGAAACGCTCATCGTTGGCGTTTATGGATTTGCGCGGATTACGTCCGTCGCCTCTCGGGCCGCCTGCTCGCCTTCTGTCACCCTGTCGAAGCCAGTACACCCCCGCAGTGGTGGAGGTGGCGGGAATCGAACCCGCGTCCAGAACGCTTCCGGTTCGCCGGAATTACGACCATGGTAGGGATTATGGGACTGCCCGCCGATGAATTCAAGAACTCCTTGCGTTCGCGATACAATCCGCGCTCAGCAACTCGATGGTGACGCAAATGAAACCCGATGCGACCGTCCAGAAGGCCGTTTTCCCGGTCGCCGGACTGGGAACGCGATTTCTGCCGGCGACCAAGGCCAGCCCGAAGGAAATGCTCGCCGTGGTAGACAAACCGCTGATTCAATACGCAGTCGAGGAAGCCTACGCGGCTGGTATTCGAGAAATGATTTTCGTCACTGGGCGCAACAAGCGATCGATCGAAGATCACTTCGATGCTGCCTACGAACTCGAGGCCGAACTCTCTGCGGCGGGCAAGGACGATCTGATGGAAGTCGTCCGCTCGATCAAGCCGGACGACATGGACTGCGTCTATGTACGCCAAGCCAGGGCACTCGGGCTCGGCCATGCCGTGCTCTGCGCCGAACGGCTGGTACGCGGCGAACCGTTTGCCGTTTTGCTGGCTGACGACCTGATGATCGGCGAGCCCCCGATCATGCAGCAGATGTGCGAACTGTTCAGTGAGCATCACTGCAGTGTCCTGGCCGTGCAGGAAGTGCCGCCTGACCAGACCAACCGCTATGGGATCGTCAAAGGCGAGCCCATGGCGCCCGATCTGGTCGACGTCAGGGGATTGATCGAGAAGCCGCACCCGAGTGCCGCCCCATCCAATCTGGCGGTCGCCGGTCGCTACATTCTGACACCCGCTGTTTTCGACCTGATCCGCGTGCAGCAACGCGGCGCGGGTGGCGAAATACAACTTACCGACGGCTTGGCGGCCCTACTGACGACGGAACGTGTTCTCGCCTATCGCTATCGCGGCAAACGCTACGACTGTGGCAGCAAACTGGGCCTCATGCAGGCGAGTGTCGTACTCGGCGAAGCCCACCCCGAACTCGGCCCCGAGTTCGCCGCCTGGCTGCGGCAGCGGCAGGCGCCGTGCGCTTCTGCCGACTGAGCTGACACGCGATCAAGGCGAGGACCGTGTGGCCACTCGCAGTCCGGCGGTCAGCACCGCCAGCGATGTGGCCGCGATCACGCCGCCCCAGAACCAGTAGGGCAGCCACAGGGCCTGCGCGATGACGGCGGTGTCGGATGCGTGGCTCCGGCCGCCGACCGTCGCGCTGGCCGAGAACATGTAATCGAGATCGCGCAACCAGCTCAGGCACAGCAAGGCCGCAGTCAGGCGTAGGACGAAGGCGACGCTGTCCTCGCTCAGCCAGAGAGCGACGGCCGCGAAGAAGAGCGCGCAGCCGATGAGAAAGAAGACGCCAAAGGGGTTGCGTGCCCAGCAGATGACGATGGTCAGCAAGCCGCCGGCGAGCAACCAGAGAACGGCCCGCGAAAAGCGCGCGCCGCGCGCCAGAATGAGCAGAAGGCTGCCGGCAAGACTCGGTCCCAGCAAACCTCCCGCGGCGACCAGCGCGCGCGCGCCCGGCCCGCCGCTACCCTGCCACTGAGCGGTGCCCGAGCCGTCGGAATGGAGAACGAAACCGACGAATTCGCCGCCGATCAGCAGCGCGCTGAAGCCGTGGCCAAGTTCGTGGGCAGCGCTCGCCAATAGCGAGAATGGATAAAGGATCGCCTGACCGTAAGGCAATTGCCAGACCACGGCGATCAAGACCAGCACCCAAAGCAGGGCACGCAGAGGTCGGTTGGCAGGGGCGTTGGCCGGTAAGCGCAGCGATGGGCTTGCCATGTTAGTCACTCCCGCGCAGCATCGAATGCCGCGAAGTTGTTGCGAAGCTCGGCGCGAAGCAACGCGCTGTCGGCCGCGTGCAGAAAAGCGTCGAGGAATTTCTAAGCCGAGACCAGCTTACCCTGGGCAGCATGGCGCAGACAAGACCGATCGCGCTGCCGGCAACGCTGCACGACGCGCCGAAATGCGATACCTTCTGCGATTCGCCTCGGCCTGACCAGCGACCATTGATCGGTCTGTCAGACGACGCGCTCCGCCGCCACGAGGCGCGGCGGGAAATTGGGGAGACGACATGGATCTCGAGGCTTGCATCAGGGAAATCGGGCGCGGCGCCAACGGTGCTCGCGGTCTGGAGCGCGCGGCGGCACAGCAGCTTTACGGCGCCATGCTCGACGGCGAGGTGCCTGATCTCGAGTTGGGTGCGATCGTCATCGCGCTGCGGGTGAAAACCGAGACGGTCGACGAAATGGCCGGCTTCCTCGCCGCCACCAATGAACGACTGTCCGTCCTCGTCCCGCCACCAGGAGAAATCCGCCCAGTCGTCATCCCGACCTATAACGGTGCCCGCCGCAGTGCCAATCTGACGCCGCTGCTGGCGCTCCTGCTGCAGCGTTTCGGCGTACCGGTGCTCGTGCATGGGCTGAACGACGATGGCCACACTTACGGACGAGTCACCAGTGAGCAGATCTTCCAAGCCTTCGGTCTGCCATCGAGCGCGAGCCTGCAACAGGCGCAAACCGCAGTGGACGAAAACGGTCTTGCTTACCTGCCCTTGTCGGTCCTTTCTCCCGGCCTCGAGCGGCAACTCGCCTTGCGCCGCCGGCTCGGCCTGCGCAATAGCGCGCACAGCATCGTCAAGATGCTCGATCCCTTTGCCGGCCAAGGCCTGTTGCTCACCGCCGCCACCCACCCGGATTACATCATCAGCATGCGCGCCGTGCTCAGCTGCTTCGGCGCGCATGCCTTGCTGCTGCGCGGCACCGAAGGCGAGCCTTTTGCCAATCCGAAGCGCCAGCCGCTTATCGAATACCTGCACGACGGACTGAACGAGCCTCTCGTCGCCGCCGAGCACGACAGTCTGAGCAAGCTGCCCGCCTTACCCGAGAACGGCGGCGCCGAAGCGACGGTCAGCTGGATGCGCGGCGTTTTGGCCGGCGATATCCCTCTGCCACCCCCAATCGCCAGCCAAGTGGCCTGCTGCCTCTACGCCAGCTATCGCAGCGAGGACTTCGATCAGGCGATGCGACTGCTGACCAGCGGACGCCATGGGCTGCGCGTCTCGTAAGTCGTCGGCGCCGCGTCCCGGCGAAGTCCATCAAGGCGGCGCGGCGTGCCGTCGCGGCGGTTCTTGCTCGGCCACTGACGCTCCGCGTCTCCACCATTTCCAACCATGGAACCCCTAATGATCAAGCGACAGCGAGCGACAGTGATCGTCGAATTCGAACGACGGATCCTGGTCGTCGAAAACCGTGGTGGGCTGATTCTGCTCCCGGGAGGAGGCATCGGTCCACACGAAAGCCAGCAGCACGCGGCGGCCCGCGAACTCGCTGAGGAAACCGGTCTGGTTGCCGAATCGGTACGTTTCCTCTTCAGCCACGAGTCACCAAGCAACTGCCATCACGTCTTCTGGGCCGTCGCCACCGGTTCGCCGCTGGCCGGCGACGACGCGACGGCCTGGCATCTGCACGACCCGGACGACCCGGCGTCGAGCCGCCGGATGTCGCAGGCAACGCGGCAAATCATCCAAAGGTTTCTCGTGTGGCGGGCAGAAAATCCTGCCGGATTATCCGGGTGATCAGGTTGAGCCCGGTCTGGCAGCCGGCGGCCACCGACTAACGAGGCGCCGTGCTCAGGTCAGGATGGCGTATGTCTCCGCGCTGAAGCCCACCAGTAAGCACGTTCCGGTGTCGAGCACCGGCCGCTTGATCAGCGTCGGGTGCTCGGCCATCAGACGCAGCGCTTTTGCTTCGTCGACCTCGGCCCGCTCTTCCTCGGTCAATTTTTTCCACGTCAGGCCGCGCGTGTTGAGCAGCGAGCGCCAGCCGACACGGCGGCTCCAGTCTGTCAGATGCGCTGTGGCGACACCCGGCTTGCGGTAGTCGCTGAACTCGTAGGCGACACCGTTGGCTTCAAGCCAGGCAAAGGACCTTTTCATGGTGTCGCAATTCCTGATGCCAAAGATCGTGATCATCGCTTCCCCGTGCCGGAGAGCCTCGCACGAACTGACGACGGTGTCGGCCGGCGTCTGGTTCGGGATCAAGACATCGGCGGCCGGACGAATATCTCGACGCGGCGGTTCTGAGCGCGGCCAAGCTCGCTGGCATTCGAAGCCACCGGCTCGTCCTGACCCCGACCGAAGGCCTGCAGGCGCGAACTCTCGACGCCACGCCCGGCAAGATAGTTGGAAACGGAGCGCGCACGATCGAGCGACAACTTCCGGTTGCCGTCAGGCGTACCGGTACTGTCGGTGTGTCCGACGATGGTACCGGTCACGCCGCAGTACTCGCGGATCGTACTGGCCACGGAATCGAGCGTTGCGGCGAAAGAGGGGCTGATATCGGAACTGCCACTGCGAAACATCACGGCGCCTGGAATGTCCATTTTGACCGAGCCGTCCGGCTGCTCGGTCATGCCGATCATCTTGTTGTATTGTGAGCCGACCAGCGCACCGGTCAGGGCGCCCAACAATAATCCATTGCGCACACCGACCGACGATTTCTTAGCCACCGAGCCGCCGACCACGCCGCCGAGAACGGCGCCGGCAACCGCGCCGATGGCGGCGTTCTGGGCGTTGCTGTTGCCACCGCCGCCGAGCGGGCGGCAAGCACCAGACCCCGGCGCGGCGACCTGTTGCGGCGGTACGGTCGCGCAGCCGGCAACGGCGACCGCAGTTAAGGTCACGACGGCAAATCGATTCAGTTTCATGTGTGCTCCTCCCCTTTTCCCTGGCAATGCGCCGACCACAGGGTGCGGCCAGCCGTAATGGATTATCTTTGTATCCTGCGTGCCGCCCATTCGTCAAGCCCTTAAACATGCTCTGAAGTGAAAGCCTTAGCGAAGTGGCGTAGAATCTCCTGCGCTTTTCTGCCCCGGTTTCACCGGCTCGTTAATGGGGTAAAGGTACGTGCCCTTCCTGAGTCATACCGGAGTTGCCAGACACCCCGGGCCCCTGCGGCTGTTTTGGGAGAACCATGGCGCGCCTGAACATACGCCACAGCGCCGCCTGGCGGGGAATGTCGCCACCCTCGACGCCGCACCGGCTACCTTACTCCCGGACAAGGTACCGGATAGGCACGCACGGCGACATCCCGCTCGGTTTGCTCGGTCAGGCCACGGCGGATTCAGCCAAGGAAGCCGGATGAACGTGCCGCCCGCCCTACCCACCTTTACCGAAGCCGCGACCACGGCGGCCGCCCGGAGTCCGGAGGCCAGGCGCCGCGTCGCCGTCCGAACACAAGCCATTTCCGCACATGAAAGGCAAACGAATGAAAAACAAATACTTGTTCGTCTGCCGTCTGCTGTCGATGCTGACCAGCGTTCTGCTGATCGTGTTGACCTGGCGGGCATCACCAGGCCTCGCCGCGGAGCTCCGGCCTCCCGTACGGGTCGGCTTTGACGGCGCCTTCGGCACTACCGGAACCATCACCTCGGAGGCCATCAAGTACGGTCTCGAGATGGCCATCACCGAGATCAATGCGGCCGGCGGTGTGCTCGGCGGGCGGCGCATCGAGCTGGTAGTCAAGGACAACCGTGCCAATCCGGCGCGTGGCAAGGCCAACATGCAGGAATTCGGCGCCATGCCCGACGTGGTCGCGGTTTTTGGTGGGGCTTTCAGCACGGTCATGCTCGAGTCGCTCGGTACCGCACACGACGCCAAAATCGTTCTGCTCCTGCCCTGGGCGTCGGCGGATGAGCTGATCGACAACGACAGGCAACCGAACTACGCCTTCCGCATAGGCATCCACGACGATCTTTCGGCCCAGGCCATGCTTGGCCGGGCGCGCGCCCTGGGATTGAAACGCATTGGGCTGATGGTCGCCAACAGTGGCTGGGGCCGCAGCAACCTGGGGGCCTTCGAGCGCCATGTCAAGAAGATGCCCGACATGAAGGTGGTCGGCGTAGACTGGCACAACGCCGGCGCTACCAGTCTGATCGACAAATACGACCAACTGCGCAAAGCAGGCGCGCAGGCCATCATGCTGGTCATGACTGGTTGGGAACTGGCGGCCTTGTTGCACGAGATCGGCCAGCGGCCGCGCGAAGCATTCCTGCCCTTCCTGGCCCACGGCGGCGGGGTGATCGGCTGGCGGCTGTTCGACGCGCATGGCGCCGTGCTCAGACGCCTCGATTTCAGCGTGGCGCAAAGCTTCAGCCTGTTCCGTATCCCGCCGGCCAAGGCTGAGGCCATGGCGGCCAAAGTGCGCGAAGCCTACGGCATTGATCTCTACCGGGACTACGACGGCCCGGTCGGCTTCGCCAACGCCTACGACCTGATGCATATCCTGGCGCGCGCGATCCATCTGGCGGGCAGCGCCGAGCGCGCCAAGGTACGCGACGCCATGGAGCAGGTGCGAAACTATGATGGCCTGATGCGCCGCTACGCGCGGCCTTTCGAGCACGGGCGCCACGAAGCCGCCAGTTTGGCGCAGATCGTGTTCACCCACTACCGCGCCGATGGCGTGCTGGTGCCGGTGGACGCCAACGCCAATCGCACTCGTCAGCCGGCGAACGAACGACGATGACCCTGGTTCTGCGCACCGCAATCGCCGTCGCCGCGATCACCATCGCCCTATTGATGGTGGTCGGGGCCGTGTCGTTCGTCGCCATGCGCGACATGACCACCGAATTGCTGGTGCGCGCCGAGGTCGACACCGCACAGCTCGCGGCAGTACGGGTCGAGGAACGGCTGCGGCGCATGAAGGATACCGCCGTCTCCGTGGCGGCCAACCCGATCGTCACCAATGCGCTACTCGACAGCGCCGGCCGGGAAGCCTATCTGCTGCCGCTGTTGCGCGCCTCGGTACCGGCCGACGCCGAGAACGCCTTGATTGCCTTGACCGACTACGCGGGGCAGATCGTGCAAAGCTCCGCCCGAAAGACCACACTGAACTCGACAGACCGGACGTGGCTCGCTTCAGTAGTCGAAGTCGGCCGCTCCGCTGCGCGGCTGCGTAGGGACGGCGAATCGTCAGGCGGCGCGGCGCAGACCCGTCTCACCGGCCTGATGCTGGCCTGGCCAGTCGTATTTCCGCCTACCCAGGCCGTCGAAGGAGCGGTCCTGGTGGACTTGCCCATGGAGGACATCATGACCAGCCGGGTCGCCGTCAATCAGGTCGAGATCGTGCAAGGAGAGGTTCGGCAGGTGGGAGAAGTGTCGGTCGTGGGCGACGAGATCCTGGTGTCGCTGCAACTCGACGCGCCCCTGAACGGACTCGGTCTGGCGTTGCGTTCGAAGATGAACCGCTCGGTGATCGACGAGGCGATCCAGGCGCTGCTGATCCGTTATCTATGGCTGGGTGCGGCCCTCACCGCGCTGACCGCGCTGGCCAGTGCGCTGGCCGCGCGCCGCCTGTTGCGCCCCTTGCACAATCTGGCCGAGGCGACCGGCCGGGTGGTCACGGCCGCCTCCTACGAAAGGCGCTTCGACAGCGGTGGCAGTGCCGAGATCGCCGCCCTGGACGACGCCTTCAACGCCATGATGGACCGTCTTCACCAGGCCGCCGAACGCGAGCGCGCCACCCAGGAGATCCGCTTTCGCACGGTAGTCAATAGCGTACCCGACGCCATTGTCACCTTCGACGGTGCCGGCAACATCGAGAGCTTCAGCCCGGCGGCCGAGCGGATCTTCGCCAGCCGCGTCGAGGATCGGATCGGCCGTCCGGCGCTTGACTTGGTCGCCGATTTCGACCGGGACTCTCTGGCCAACCGCTTCAAGGGGGAAATGGAAGACTGTGGCGCGAGCGGCGAGATTCATGGCCGGCGCGGCGACGGTAGTGTTTTCCCGATGGACTATTCGATCAGCGCCATCGATCTGAACGGCGAGAGGCATTTCGCCGCCACCTTTCGCGATATCACCGCGCGCAAGGAGGCGGAGGTGACGCTACGTCGCCTCAATCAGGAACTCGAGGCGCGCGTGGCGGAACGTACAGCCGAACTTTCGGCCGCGAAGGATCTGGCGGAAGCGGCGAACAAGGCGAAGAGTGCCTTCCTGGCCAACATGAGCCACGAGTTGCGCACGCCGCTGAATGCCATCATCGGATTCTCCGAACTGATGCGGCGCGATGCCCGGAGCGGTCGCGCGGCACTGACGCAGAGCCAGAACGAGAAGCTGGACGCGATCCATCACGGCGGGGAGCATCTGCTCGCGCTGATCAACGAAGTGCTCGACCTGTCCAAGGTCGAAGCTGGTCAGGCAAGTTGCAACCTTGGCGACTGCGATGTCGAGGTGCTGCTCAGGGACATGCGGGAACTGTTCGGCCAGCGCGCCGCGCAGAAAGGCCTGTCGCTCAAGGTCGAGCGGCAGGCGGATACACCGCGCTACGTGAGGACCGACACGGGCAAGTTGCGCCAGGTGTTGATCAACCTGGTGGGCAACGCCGTAAAGTTCACGGCCCAGGGCGGCGTGGTGCTCGACGTCTGCCGGGCGCCGGGAGCGGCGGCGGCCGGTCGCTGCCGGCTGCGTTTTGCCGTGGGCGACAGCGGCCCCGGGATCCCGGTCGACGAACGCGAGCGCCTGTTTCAGGCTTTCGCGCAGACGCAGTCCGGGATGCGCAGCCAGGAAGGCACTGGCCTGGGCCTGACGATCAGCCGCGAGTACGTGCGCCTGCTCGGCGGCGACATCACACTTGAGAGCGCGCCGGGTCAGGGCAGCCGCTTTTTCTTCGATCTCGACCTGGAGGCGGTTGCCGCCGCGGCGCCCGTGGTCAGCCAACGCATGGTGGTGGATTTGGCAGCTGGGCAGCAGCGTTACCGGATTCTGGTGGTCGACGATCTGGAATCGAACCGCTCCCTGCTTGTCAAGCTGCTTGAGCCGCTGGGTTTCGAAGTGGAGGACGCTGCCAACGGCGAGGAGGCGCTGCGACGCTGGCGCGAATGGCATCCCCATCTGATCTGGTTGGACATTCGGATGCCGGGTCTGGACGGCTACGAGGTGACGCGGCGGATACGCGCGGCCGAGCCCGAGCGGCGCACGCAGATTCTGGCGATCACGGCAAGCGCCTTCGACGACGAACGGGAGCAGGTGCTGGCGGCCGGCTGCGACGGATTCTTGCGCAAACCGTTCCGTCCCGATGAACTGCTCGAAATGATGGAGACGCACTTGGGGATCGTCTATGAGTACGCCGAAGACGAGACAAAAGGGCCGGCCGATCTGTACACGATGGCGGCGCTGCCTGGCGTGGCACGCCTGTGCGATCTACCGGCCGAACTGCGAGACCAGTTGCGAGACGCCGTCTTGTGTCTGGACATACAGCGCACCGCCGAACTGACACAGGAGGTGGCCGCGCTGGATTCGGAACTAGGAGCGTGGCTTGCCAGCGAGGCGCGGGAGATGCGTTACGAACGGCTGCTCAAGCTGTGCGAGAGCGACCCGGGCAGCATGCAGGAACAATCTCTGTGACCCCGTGCCGCTGCCGAGCTAACGCAAAAGCACGGCAGCTCGACAGACGGCCTCCTGGTGGTCGACGGCTTGCCAAACGATCTGAGGCTGGTGACGTCGTGCTGGCGAAACCGCCATGGCGTAGTTGGCGGCTTTGCACACCGCGCTGGTTTGGGTGTGCGAAACCTTCCCATCCAAGTGGTGTTGGGCGTTCTCCCGTGCGGCGGCTCGAAGGAAGGAGCGGGAAAAGCCATGGCCAGATCGCTTGAGCGACTACTCCTTCGGTCGGTGGTCGTGGAAACGACGGGACGAACGATGTCGCCGGGGATGGTAGTTGCGAATTTTCAGATCCCTCCTGGCTCCGCTGCAACTGCCGGCGACAGCGAAATCGGGGCATTCGTTTGCTACGGCAGTCGACAGTTCCATCTGTTGCCAATATTCCCCGGTGATGAAAGCAAGCTAGCCTCCTCGGCTGACCAGCAGCACTCCCGCGACGACCAGCGCGGCACCCGCCAGTTGCGCCGCCGAGATGGGCTCGGCGAGCAGCCACCAGGCGAGAAATACGGTCATTAGGGGGCCCAGGGTACCGATCAGCACGGCCTTGGCCGAGCCGATACGGCGGATCGCCGCCGATTGCATGAATACCGGCAGTATCGTAGAGAAAACGGCCATCGCCAAACCGTAGGCATAGACGGCCGGCGGCTGGAGCAAGGCAGTCAGCGGTTGTGTAGCCAGGAAATGCCACTGGGTGGCGACGGTCGAGACGATCATTGCCAGCGCCGTGAAGCGCGCCGAGCCCAGCCGTTGAATTGCCGGTCCGCTGCCTGCGAGATAGAGGGCGTACGAAAGTGACGATCCGAAGACGAGCGCGACCCCGGTCAGCACCGTCGTCATTTCGCCGGCGACCTGCAGGTCGTGCGCGAACGCGAGTGCGATTCCTGCGTAGGACAGCAACAGCGAGGCGATCTGTCGTCGGGTTAACGAGGCGCCCATAAAGAGGGCGCCGATCAGCAGGGTCAGCGTCGGATACGTGAACAAGATCAAGCGCTCGAGAGCGGCCGAGATGTACTGCAACCCGAGGAAGTCAAGAATGCTCGCGCCGTAGTAGCCGAGAACCCCGAGGGCGACCAGCAAAACCCAATCGTTGCTGGACAACGGCGCTGCCGAGCGGCTCGCCGCGATGCCCACGCAGAGGAATACGGGTAGGGAAAAGGCCATGCGCAAGGACAAAAGGGTCACCGCATCGACTGTCGCTGCCGCATAGGCCAGTTTGACGAAGATCGCCTTGAGCGAAAAACCGAGAGCGGCAAGTATCGCAAGGGCAACCCCCAGGCGTTCGGAGGACCAGTTTTTCCAGGGCATGGGATCAAAAGACTTGGTAAAGAACGAATGATGGGCTTCATGCCAGCAAGAAACAATTGGTATATTATCAAGACAGCGTTCGTCGGAAACGAACACAATGCACTACGAACTCACGGATCTACGCCTCTTCGTGGCCATCGCCGAAGCGCGAAATCTGACCCGCGGTGCGGAGCGGGCGCACTTGGCGCCCTCCTCCGCCAGCCACCGCCTCCGCCTTCTCGAAGCGCGGCTCGGCACCCCCTTGTTTTTTCGTCAGGCCCGCGGCGTCACCCTTACCCGCGCCGGAGAGGTACTGCTGCGGCACGCGCGACAGCTTCTGGCGCAACTCGAACAACTCCAGGCCGACCTCGCGCCCTACGCCGCAGGCGTGCGCGGTCATGTAACCCTGTGGGCCAACACACACGCGACGCATAGCTTTCTACCTGACGACCTCGCCGACTTTCTGCGCCGTTACCCGCAGGTCAGCGTCACGCTGGCCGAGCATACCAGCCCGCAAATCGTCGTCGCGGTCGCGCGCGGCGAGGTCGAAGTCGGTGTCGTCGCCGAACGTATCGCAGGTGCCGACGTCGAGCTGATTCCCTACCGCGCCGACCGCTTGGTGCTGGTCACGCCCGTGGCGCACGCCTTGGCCAGGCGTGCCAGCATCCGCTTCGGCGAGGTCCTCGATCATCCGTTCGTGATGCTGCACGCTGGATCGGCGATTCACACCTTCACGATGAACGCCGCCGCCGCGCTCGGACGGCACGTCAACGTCCGTATCCAGGTCAGAAGCTTCGATGCCGTCTGCCGGATGGTCGGCGCGGGGGTCGGTATCGGACTCGTGCCGCGCAGCGCCGTCGCGCACGGTACACCGCACGACGCGCCAACCGTGCTCGAACTCGACGAGCCCTGGGCGCAGCGCGATCTGCAACTCTGCGTCCGCCGACGCAAGGACCTGTCCGGCTTCGCCGCCGCGCTGGTGGACTGTCTCGCGGCACGCCAGGACGCGTTCCAATGACCCGGCCGATTGACTGTTCTGACTCCCATCATGCACACTCTTCGGGCGACTGAGCCGTCGAGCCGATCATCGACCTCGATTCGCCGGCCGTTGGCTGGACGCCCGTCCGGCACCTCATTACGGAGCAAAAAATGCGCGTATTTCAGATTCAGGACGATTGGGGAATGGCCAACCTCAAAGTCGCCGACCGGCCGCTCCCTCAACCCAAGACCGGACAAGTCCTGCTGCGGATGCGTGCCTCGTCGCTGAATTACCGTGATCTCGTCGTTCCCGAGCGTGGCTATGGCAGCTTCACCGGAACACTACCGCTGATCCCGGTTTCGGACGGCGTCGGCGAGGTCGTCGAGGTCGGACCAGACGTCAGCCGGGTGGCCGTCGGTGATCGCGTCTGTCCGACATTCTTTCAGGGCTGGATCGCCGGCGAACCCGACCTGCCGCGCATGAAACCTTCACTCGGGGGACCTCTCGACGGCACGATGGCTGAGTTCATGTGTCTTTCCGAAGAAGGAGTCGTCAAGGTTCCCGCCTATCTCGACGACCTGGAAGCCGCCACCTTGCCGTGCGCGGCGCTGACCGCGTGGAGTGCGTTGATGACCTACGGCAAGGTCAAGGCCGGCGAGCGGGTACTGGTGCAGGGCTCTGGCGGCGTCGCGCTTTTCGCACTCAGTTTCGCCAAGCTCGCCGGCGCACACGTGACCGTAATTTCCTCCAGCGATGAAAAAATCGAGCGCCTCGAGGCACTCGGCGCCGACGCGACGATCAATTACCGGACGACCCCCGAATGGTCGAAGCCGGCGCGCGAGATCACCGACGGGCGTGGCTTCGACCACATCGTCGAACTCGGTGGCGAAAAGACCCTGCCGCAATCGCTGCGCTGCATCCGCCCCGGCGGCACCTTGTCGATGATCGGCGTCCTCTCGGGTTCGTCGCTGTCGACGCCGCTCGGTCTGATCATTACCCGGCAGGTACGGCTGCAGGGTATCACCGTGGGCCATCGCGATGGCCTGGAGGCAATGATGCGAGCATTCGCGCAACACCGCTTGCCGGTCGTCGTCGACCGAGTCTTCGAGTTCGACGAACTGAAGGAGGCGTTGAGCTACCTGCAAAGCGGCGCACAGTTCGGCAAGATCTGTCTTCGCCACTGAGCGCGAGCCGCCCGCCCACGGCACGCTTGCTGGTTAGCGCCAGGCGGCTGCCGCGAGAT
Organism: Accumulibacter sp.; assembly: GCF_029255285.1. Classification (GTDB taxonomy): domain Bacteria; phylum Pseudomonadota; class Gammaproteobacteria; order Burkholderiales; family Rhodocyclaceae; genus Accumulibacter. Next base: position 27,688 of record NZ_JAPUVI010000113.1, on the reverse strand, counting down.
CCGTCGATCGTGATGCTTCTGAGTCGGCGCCCGCTTCGACGACTGAATGGCCATCGGGCTTATCCGGAAGTTGCGCCACGTCGGCAACTCAAGCCAACTCGCCGCTGTCCCATGAAAGGCGGAAATCTGGACGCTGGCCAGCAAACGCCTGGAGTGGCAAAACTTTGCTAACATGCCCCACACACCAACCACCGGAGCAACAACATGCCCAATCAAACCTCATTGATCGATCCACTGAGCTTCGCCAGAAAACTGTGGGGAGGCATGGGCGCTTCCCTGCCCGGCCTGGTGACCCCGACCCTCGACGTCGCCGAAATCGAAAAGAAGGTGGCTGACCTCAAGGCGGTCGAAAACTGGCTGAAGATGAATCTGTCGATGCTGCAGATGACGATCCAGGGGCTCGAGATGCAGTGCGTGACACTCAATGCGGTACGCGCGCTGGGCCAGATGGCAAGCGGTTATGGAACGAACGGTGCCGCGGCGGCCGACGCTGGCCAGTCGACCGCGCCGCTGGCGACAGTGACCGGCAACGACGCGCTCAAGCAGGCCGCCATGTGGCCATGGACACTGCTGCAGCAACTGCAGGAGCAAATGCAGCAGGCGGCCACAGCGGCGGCCTCGACGACGCCGGGTGAAGACGCCACGAAGCCCTGAACCACCCCGCGGCATCGGCAAACGCGCTGACCTCACCCGTCCGCCGTACAGGCGGCGGGCAAGGGTCGCGTGTCAGATGATCGACGCTTCCCGCAAGGCGGTGATCTCGTTCTCGTCGAATCCGCCTTGGCGCAGGATCTCCTCGCTGTGCTCCCCGGCCGATGGCGCGGCGCGCTCGACGGCAAACACCCAGCCGGACATTTTCACCGGCGGCGCATATTGTGTGCAGCCATCGGCCTGTACCGCCATGCCGCGCGCCACGAATTGTGGATGCGCCAGCGCTTCGGCGACGTCGAGCACCGGCGTGACGCAGCAATCGACCTCGGCGAAGAAGTCGCACCATTCCGCCTGACTACGGCTGGCGAAGAGGTCCTTCAGCTCGTGACGCAAGGCCCTTGCGGCGTCGCCACGGGCACCGTGCAGTGCTTGCCAGTCGGGACGGCCGAGCGCCTCGCAAAAAACCTGCCAAAACTTCTGCTCGAGCGGCGCCACGGCCATGTAACGTCCGTCGGCGGTGGCATAGACGCCATAGCCCGCATCGCCGCCGCTCAGGATGTCGCGACCGCGTACCGGCACGGCGCCTGTGCTCTGCAGCGCAAACAGGGGAAAGAGATTGTGCGCCAGCGCGGATTCGCTCATCGCCACGTCGACCAGCCGTCCCTGTCCGCTGCGCTGCGCGTCGAACAGCGCGGCCAGGATTCCCGTCACGGCCGTCATCGCGCCGCCGAGCAAATCGCCGATCTGCAGATTGGGGATCGCCGGCTGCCCCCCATCGACACCAATCTGGTCGAGCACGCCAGCCAGACCGATGTAATTGAGGTCGTGGCCGGCGGCCATCGCCAGCGGCCCGGTCTGGCCATAGCCGGTGATCGCGCAATAGACAATCCGCGGATTGACTGCGCGCAGCGCCGCGTGACCAATTCCCAACTTGTCGCTCACTCCCGGCCGAAAGCTCTCCACCAGGACATCGGCCGTTCGCGCCAGACGCAGAAGAACCTCGCGCCCCCGCGCCTGCTTGAGGTCAAGGCGCAGGCCGCGCTTGTTCCGGTTGACACTGCGGTAGAAGACGCTGACGCCCTGCGGACCATCGCCCAGGATGCGCGCATAATCCCCAGCCGCATGATCTTCGATCTTGATCACGTCGGCTCCCATGTCGGCCAGGTGCAAGGTGGCCACCGGGCCGGGAAGCAGACGCGTCAGATCGAGAACCCGGACGCCAGCCAAAGGAGCGCCGCTCATGGGCTGCCCACGCAACGTTGCAGCCAGCGAGCATCCATATCGATCTCCTTCCCTTTTTCCAATGTCTGGTCGAGAAACCGACCGCGAAACAACCAGCCGGTCGTACCTTGTTGCGGCGACCACGGCGTCTCCCAATCGACCACCGCCAGCCGGACGCGCAGCACATCGACTTCACGGGGCTCGACGCCCTCATCGACGCAAGGCATGGCTGCCGCCAGGCGCGCATGGTCGGCCGGCGAAAGGGCGGTGGCCGACTTGGCGATGCGCGGGCAGGCGGCGGCGAGTCGGCGCTCGCGCATTACCCCGACGACCGAGCCACGCAGCCAGTAAATTGGCGTCCGCAGCAACAACCCGGCGCCGCCCTCGCGAAAAACGACGCAGTCGCCAGGCTGCGGACCCGCCACGGCCAAAGACGAGGAGGCGACCTCCACCTCCGCGAATAGCGAGGCCGACAGCAGCGACGCCACGATGAGCAGAAAGAATCGCTTCACTCGTACTGGCGGCGATCTTCGATCACCCGGCCGTCGTTGGGCAAGGCGGCGCGAGCGCAGAAAGTCACTTCGCCGCGCAATTTGGTAATTTCCCGCAAGCTCGCCCGTAAAGAGGTCGCCAGTTCTTCCGACGGAGAATCGGTTTCGCAGTGCAGAGTCATCCGATCCTGAGCAGACGGATTGTCGACCACCAGACGCACGCGTCCGAGTTCGCTGTATCGCGCGACGATGGCAGCCACCTGCTCGGGGTGAACGAACATTCCCTTGACCTTGGTCGTCTGGTCGGCACGTCCCAGCCAACCCCGAATCCGAACGTTGCTGCGCCCGCAGAGGCTGATCCCCGGCAGCACCGCGGACAGATCGCCGGTCGCAAAGCGGATCAGCGGATAGTCCGGACTGAAGCTGGTGACCACCACCTCGCCGACTTCGCCGTCGGGCAACGGGGTCCCGGTGCCCGGTCGAACGATCTCGAGCAGGACCTCTTCCTCGACGACCAGACCGTCCTCGCTCGGCGTTTCATAGGCGATGAGGCCAAGGTCGGCGCTGGCATACGCCTGGCGCACGACCACTCCACGATCCTTCAAGGTCTGCCGCAGGGCGACCGGCAAGGCTTCTCCTGAAACCAAGCCCTTGCGCAGCGAACTGACGTCGAGACCGAGTTCGTCGGCCTTATCGAGAATGATGCGCAAGAACGAGGGCGTACCGACGTAGGCCGCCGGTCGCAGATCGGCGATTGCCTGAACCTGCATTTCCGTCTGACCGATGCCGGCCGGAAAGACCGGACAGCCCAGCTTGCGTGCCGCGCCTTCGAGCATGAAGCCGGCCGGCGTGAAATGGTAGGAAAACGTGTTGTGCACCAGGTCGCCAGACCTGAAACCGGCCGCGTACAGCGCCCGGGCAAAGCGCCACCAATCGTCGCCACGCCCCTCGGGATCGTAGATCGGACCCGGCGAGGCAAAGACGCGCGACAAGAGCGGCAGCGGCGTCGCCGTCAGCCCGCCGAAAGGCAGCGCCGCTCGCTGCAATCCGATCAGGTCGCTCTTGCGGGTTAGGGGCAGCGCCGCCAGTGCGGCTCGCGAGTCGACCGCCGCGGCGTCGACGTCAAGCAGCAAACGGCCGAAATACGGTGAATTCTGCTTGGCGTGGGCAATCTGCAGCGGCAGCCGCGCCAGCAGCGAGGCTTCGCGCTCGGACGGTGAACGGGTTTCCAGCGAATCAAAGTAGCTCATGATTATCTTGACTGGCGCCTAGGGTGGCTTGGCACGGCCGTGCGAAGTGCATCGGCAGCGCGATGGAAGAGGAAATCGCCCTGGCGGACCGCGCCAGCCAGGAAGGAGCGCGCCGAGGAATCGAGCGCCGCCTCAAGACAGCCAACGTTTGCGCCGGCGATAGTGCTTGACGTCACGGAAGCTCTTGCGTCCGACGGAGGAAAGTCCGAGATAGAACTCCTTGACGTCCTCGTTGGCGGCCAGATCGCTGGCCGCACCCTCCATCACCACGCGGCCGTTCTCGAGGATGTAGCCAAAGTCGGCGTAACGTAGCGCCATATTGGTGTTCTGTTCGGCGAGCAGGAAGGTGACGCCCTCCTTCTGGTTGAGATCTTTGACGATGGCAAAGACTTCGTCAACGATCTGCGGCGCCAAACCCATCGACGGTTCGTCGAGCAGCACCATGCGCGGATTGGCCATCAGCGCACGACCAATGGCGCACATTTGTTGCTCGCCACCCGAAGTATAGGCCGCCTGGCTGCTGCGGCGCGTTTTCAGACGCGGGAAGTAGCTGTAAACCTTGTCGAGTGTCTCAGCCACCGCGGCCTTGCCGTCGGACCGCGTATAAGCGCCGGTCAGCAGGTTTTCCTCGATACTCAGGTGAGCGAAGCAGTGGCGCCCTTCCATCACCTGAATCACGCCGCGCTTGACGAGTTCGGCCGGCGTGAGCGCCTCGATACGTTCGTTGCGCAGGTCGATCGTGCCTTTGGTCACCGCGCCGCGCTCCCCGTGCAGCAGGTTGCTGACGGCACGCAGCGTCGTCGTCTTGCCGGCGCCGTTGCCACCCAGCAGGGCGACGATTCCGCCTTCGGGAACGCTGAACGAGACTCCCTTGAGGACGAGAATTACATGGTTGTAAATTACTTCGATGCTATTGACTCGGAGAAGGATGTTGGCAGCGCTGCTCATGGCGTCCCTTCACTATGCCGCCGGTGCTCGCGTGGCGGGAGCGCCGGCAATGGACTCGCCGTGGCGAGTCCGCCAGAACCTACTTCTTGCACTCTTCGGGCGTACGCGGCTTGAGCTTCTTCTCGTCCGCATACTTGCTTGAGGCCAGCATCACCATCGGGCGCAGCACTTTATCGTCGGCCTGGTACCAGTCGGAGCTGAACTCCCACTTGCTGCCGTTCCAGGTATGAACGCGCACCCACGACGAACCCATGTGGTCGAGGCAGGAGGTCTGCACCGGGCGCATCACGCCGGCGAAACCCATGCTATCCAGCGTCTTCTGGTCGAGATTGAGGTTCTCGAGACCCCAGCGGACCTGCTCGCCAGTCATCACCTTGCCCTTGCCGTAGCGTTCCTGGGCCTTGCGCACGCCTTCGACACCGAGCATCGCCGACAAAAGGCCACGCATATAGAGTACCTGACCCACCTCGTCCTTCGGTCCGGTGCCCTGCCCTTTGGCGTAGACCTGTTCGAGCACCTCCTTGACCACCTTCGAGTTTGGCTCGGCGCCATGTTGCAAGGTCAGAGCGCTATAGCCCTTGGCGCCTTCGGCGACATCCTTGACATCGGGTTCGGCGCCGGCCCACCAGATACCCAGCATCTTGTCGCGTGGATAACCGGTAGACTGAGCCTCGCGCAGCGCCGTCGAGTTCATCACCCCCCAGCCCCAGAGCAGAACGTAATCCGGCTTTTGCTGGCGAATCTGCAGCCAGGTCGCCTTTTGCTCGACACCCGGGTGAGCGACCGGCAGCAGTTGCACTTCGAAGCCATAGGTCTTGCCGAGTTCCTGCAACACCGGGATGGGCTCCTTGCCATACGGGCTGTCATGATAGACCAGTGCGATCTTCTTCCCCTTCAGCTTGGCGACGCCACCTTCCTTCTTGCCGATGTGCTGGATGGCGACCTCGGCGCCGACCCAATAGGTGCCGAGCAAAGGAAAGTTCCAGGTGAACACGGCACCGTTCTGCGATTCGCTCCGCCCATAACCGGCCGTGATCAACGGAATCTTGTCCACCGGTGCCTTCTCGGTCAGCGCGAAAGTGACTCCCGTCGACAGCGGCTGGAAAACCGTCGCGCCACCGTTCTTGCCTTTCAGCCGCTCGTAGCATTCGACTCCGCGGTCGGTGGCGTAGGCCGTTTCGCATTCCTCGAAACTGATCTTGACACCGTTTATCCCGCCCTTGGCGTTCACCAGTTTCAGGTAGTCGACGTAGCCGTTGGCCCACTGGGTGCCATTCGGTGCGTAAGCGCCGGTGCGGTACACCAGGACCGGGAAGAACTGTTCCTTGGCCTGCGCCAGCACCGTCGGCGCTGCCACCAGCGACGACAGGACAACGGCCGTGGCCGAAGCCGTCAGTGCAAACTTGCGTAGTTTCATCAGTGTCTCCTCTTGTTGGTATGGAAGTGAAACATCGGCGGAGCAACTCGCGAACCGCCACGAAACGCCCAAGCCGGTAAAACGATCAATGCGGAAATGGCCAGAGCCGCAGCTTCTCCTTGGCCGTGGACCACAGGCGGGCAATGCCATGCGGTTCCTTGATCAGGAAGAAGATGATCAGCGCGCCGAAGACGATCAACTCGGCGTGCGAGACGCCGGCCGTCGAAATGGTGACCCCGAACAGTCCGCCGAAGGCCGGCAGAAACTGATTGAGGGCGATCGGCAGGATGACGATGAACGCGGCGCCGAAGAAGCTGCCCATGATCGAACCCAGACCGCCGATGATGACCATGAACAGCAACTGAAACGAACGATCGACCGAAAAGGCCGCCGGCTCCCACGACGAGAGGTGGATGAAACCCCACAGGGTACCGGCGGTACCGACGAAGAACGAGCTGACGGCAAAGGCCGAGAGCTTGGCGAACAGCGGCCGGATGCCGATGACCTCGGCGGCGACATCCATGTCGCGGATCGCCATCCACTGGCGACCGATCGCGCTGCGCGTCATGTTCTTCGCCAGGAGCGCGAAAACGACCAGCCAGCCGAGGCAGAACAGGTACTTGTCCACCGGCGTGGCAATCTGCCAGCCGAGAACCTGCAGATTGGAAACCGATACCGACCCGGACGAGGCGTTGTCCGTGAACCACGGGACGCGAAGGAAAACCCAGTCCGTGAAGAACTGTGCCGCCAGAGTGGCCACGGCCAGGTAAAGCCCGCGTACCCGCAGGCTCGGTATGCCGAAAAAGATCCCGACCGCCGCTGCGGTCAGGCCACCGAGCAGAAAGGAGAGCAGCAGCGGCAGACCTTCGATGCGAATATGGAAGTTGTAAGCGGCGTAGGCGCCAACCGCCATGAAAGCGCCGGCACCGAGCGTAATCTGCCCGCAGAAGCCGACCAGGATATTGACTCCGAGAGCGGCCAGCGAAAGGATCAGGAAGGGAATCAGGATGGCGCGCAGCAGATACTCGTCGACCAGGAGCGGAATACCGACGAAGGCGAACAGCAGCAGACCGACTATCGCCCAGCGATCCTGCGCGATCGGGAAAATCTGCTGGTCGGCGGCGTAGGACGTCTTGAATTGACCGTTTTCTCTATATAGCACTTGCCTGCTCCCGGATCAGACGCGGTCGATGATCTTTTCGCCGAACAGGCCTTGCGGTCTGAACAGGAGAAAGACCAGGGCCAGTTGATAGGCAAACCAGATCTCGATGCCACCACCGATCATCGGACCGAGATAGACTTCCGAAAGCTTCTCGCCGACGCCGATGATCAGTCCGCCGATGATCGCACCGGGAATCGACGTCAAACCGCCGAGGATGACCACCGGCAGTCCGCGCAGCGCGACCGTCGCCAGCGAGAACTGGACGCCGAGCTTGGAGCCCCAGATGACTCCCGCGACCAGCGCGACGACGCCGGCAACGCACCAGACGATCACCCAGATGCGATTGAGCGGAATGCCTATCGACTGCGCCGCCTGGTGGTCGTCGGCCACCGCCCGCAGGGCGCGGCCGGTGGCAGTCTTCTGGAAGAAAAGCGCCAGCAGTCCGACGAGCACGGCAGCGATCAGCGCCGCGACAAAATCCTCCTTGTTGATCAGCAGCCCGCCTTCGAAGCTGCCCTCGAGGATCATTACCGGCTCCTTGGGCATCCCGACGTCGATCTTGTAGATGTCGCTGCCGAAGAGGCTCGTGCCGACCCCCTCGAGGACGTAGGCGATGCCGAGGGTGGCCATCAGCAGCGTGGCGCCTTCCTGATTCACCAGGTGGCGCAGAACCAGGCGCTCGATCAGCCAGGCGACGACGAACATCAGCGCCCCGGCTGCCAGGAAGGCAAGAGTGTTCGCCAGCGCCGGGTTGCCAATACCCAGCCAGTCGGGAATCCAGACGGCAAAGCGGGCCATCGCCAGGGCGGCAAAGAGCACCATCGCACCCTGCGCAAAGTTGAACACCCCCGAAGCCTTGAAGATCAGGACGAAACCCAGCGCGACCAGAGAATACAGCATGCCGGCCATCAGGCCGCCGATCAAAGTTTCCAGAAAGAAACCCATCTGACTCGCTCCTCAGTGGCTGGCGCCGAGATAGGCAGTGATGACTTCGGGATTGGCGCGCACCTCGTCCGGCGCACCGTCACCGATCTTCTTGCCGTAGTCGAGAACCACGACGCGGTCGGAAATATCCATCACCACGGCCATGTCGTGTTCGATCAGCACGATCGTCGTCCCGAACTGGTCGTTGACGTCGAGGATGAAACGGCACATGTCCTGCTTCTCCTCGACATTCATCCCGGCCATCGGTTCGTCGAGCAACAGAATGCTCGGCTCCATGGCCAGCGCACGCCCCAGGTCGACGCGCTTCTGCAAACCATAGGGCAGGCGGCCGACCGGCGTCTTGCGAATATGCTGAATTTCGAGAAAGTCGATCACTTCCTCGACCTTGGCGCGATGCGCCAGTTCCTCGCGCCGCGCCGGGCCCCACCAGAAGGCCTGTTGGATCAGGTTGCTGCGGATTTTCAGGTTGCGCCCGGTCATCAGGTTGTCGATCACGTTCATTCCCTTGAACAGCGCGATGTTTTGGAAGGTGCGCGAGATTCCCGCCTTGGCGGCCTCGTAAGGATTCATCCGGGAAAAGCGCCGGCCACGCAGGATGATGTCTCCCTGCTGCGGCCGATAGACGCCGTTGATCACGTTGAGCATCGAGCTCTTGCCGGCGCCGTTCGGACCGATGATGGCGCGTATCTCGTGTTCGCGAACATCGAAGGAAATATCTGTTAGGGCCTTGACGCCGCCGAAGGACAGGGAAACGTTTTTCAAATCGAGAATGACCTCGCCGATCTGACGACTCATCAGGCGTCCCTCCCGGCCAGGCCGAAAGTCTTCACATCGCGAATCAGCAGATCGGCCGCCACCTTGCCCTGCCGCCCGTCCTCGAACTTGACCGCGGTCTCGATGAACTGCCGGCTCCTGCCGGCGTACAGCGCATCGATCAACACCGCGTACTTCTCGGCGACGAAGTTCCGCCGCACCTTGCGTGTTCGCGTCAGTTCGTCGTCGTCGGGGTCGAGTTCCTTGTGCAGAATAAGGAAGCGATGAATTTGCGAGTCGGCGAGCGTGCCCTCGCCGACCAGTTCGGCGTTGACCTGCTCGATAGATTCCTGGATCAGGCCGTAAACTTCCTCCTTGCCAGCCAGATCGGTATAGCCCGAGTAGGCGATTCCCCGCCGCTCGGCCCAGTTGCCGACCGCACCGACATCGATGTTGATGAAGGCGCAGACCATCTGTCGGCGATCGCCGAAGACCACCGCTTCCTTGATGTACTGGAAGAATTTGAGCTTGTTTTCAAGATAGTTGGGGGCATACATCGCACCGTTTGCGAGCTTGCCCACGTCCTTGGCGCGATCGATGATCTTCAGGTGACCGTCGTCGTCGAACAAGCCCGCGTCGCCGGTCATGAAATAACCGTCGGCGTTGATCGCTTCCGCCGTCGCGTCCGGGCGCTTGTAATATTCCTTGAGCAGCATCGGGCCACGCACCAGGATTTCGCCGTTATCAGCAATCTTCACCTCGACACCTGGTGCCGGCTTGCCGACACTGTCGAACTTGATCTCGCCATCGGGTTGCAGGCACACGTAGGCGCAGGTCTCGGTCTGACCGTAAAGCTGTTTCAGGTTGATGCCGATCGAGCGATAGAAACGGAACAGGTCCGGGCCGATCGCCGCCCCCGCCGTATAGGCCACCCGGATGCGGCTCATGCCGAGCACGTTCTTCAGCGGACCATAGACGAAGACGCTGCCGAGCGCATAGAGCAGGCGATCGGCCAGCGACACCGGCTGACCGTCGAGGATTTCGGCACCGCTGCGTCGGGCGACCGCCATGAAGCTGTGGAACATCTTCTGCTTGAGCAGACTCGCGTCCTCCATGCGGATCATCACCTGCGTCAGCAGGTTCTCGAAAACCCGCGGTGGTGCGAAGTAGTAGGTCGGACCGATTTCGCGCAGGTCGGTCATCACCGTTTCGGCCGACTCCGGACAGTTGATCGTGAAACCGGTGACCATCGCCTGGGCAAAGGAAAACAGGTGGTCGCCCACCCAGGCCATCGGCAGATACGAGAGGATGTCCTCGTCGGCCGTCAGGCGGTCGAACTCCGCCCCGCCACGCGCCGCGCTGATGAAGGCATGATGCGTCAGCCGGACACCCTTTGGTTTGCCGGTCGTACCCGAGGTGTACAGCATCACGCTGACGTCGTCTGGGCCGCCCCTGGCAACTTCGCTGACCAGCAGGTCGGGGTGGTTGCGGTCGTGGATCCGGCCCATCGCCAGCAACTCGCGTATGTCGTGGATGAAAGGGAGCGTGTAGTGGCGCATGCCGCGCGGGTCGTCGTAGAGCACGTGCTCGAGACACGGCAACTGCTCCTGGATCTCGAGGATCTTGTCGACCTGCTCCTGATCCTCGACGAAGACGAAGCGGACTTCGGCGTCGAGCAGCACGAACAGCATTTCGCTGGCCACGGCGTCCTGGTAGAGAGGCAGCGGCACACCGCCCAGGCATTGCACCGCGGTCATCATCATGTACATGCGTGGACGATTGTCGCCGACGATGGCCAGGTTCTCGCCACGCTGGAAACCCATCTCGGCCAGACCGCAGGCCAGCGCGCGCACCTCCTCGGCGACCGCCTGCCAGGTCCAGGACTGCCAGATACCCAGGTCCTTCTCGCGCATCGCGGTCCGGCTGCCACGGACCTGTGCGTGGTGAATCAGCAAGCGAGGAAAAGTATCCAACGCTTGCGTGGAAGCACTCTCCGGCATCTTGTCTCCTCCGGTGCATCGACCGCCAGCTACTTGGCGGCAAACCTTTATCGTCTAATTTTAGTTGGCAATTCTAGTCGCTTTTTCCCGCCAGTCATTGTGCAGCGCCGCATTGCCCGACGTAACGGCGACGCAGCAATCGAAGAGCGACCGAATTTGCGCAGTCTAATCGCGCCGGCTGACTATAATTGTCGCTCGCGAGACAATCTGGGTACTTTCTCTAACGCCCGAACCAAGGATGCAGTCACTCGAAGAAATGCTCAACGCCTCTTGCTGGGCGCGCCAGTTGTCGGCTGACGAACTCGACGAGGTCAGGAAGGACACCGCGGTGCGCATCGTCCCCGCGGGGGACTACGTGTGCATGAAGGGAGAAGCGGTCGATCATTGGCTGGGTATCGTCGACGGGCTGGTCAAGATGGCCAGCAACTGGAGTACCGGCAAGGCGACCAGTTTCGTCGGCCTGTCGAGCGGCAGCTGGTTCGGCGAGGGTTCCCTGTTGAAGAACGAGCCGCGTCGCTACGACGTCATCGCGCTGCGCGAATCGCGCATTGCCTGCATGAAACGCAGCCGATTTCAACATCTTCTCGACCACAGCCTGCCCTTCAACCGCTTCCTTTTGATGCAGCTCAACGAGCGCCTTAGTCAGTTCATCGGCAATGATCGAGCACGAACGACTGCTCGATACCGATTCCCGGCTGGCGCGCTGTCTGGCGTCGATGTTCAACCCGCTTCTCTACCCAGGCAGCAGCCTGGAGTTACCCATCTCGCAGGAGGAAATCGGCCTGCTCGCCGGCATCTCCCGCCAACGGGTGAACCAGGCGCTGCGCAAACTCGAACAAGCCGGCCTGTTGCGAGTCGATTACGGGACGCTGACCATTCTGGATCTGGACCGGCTGCGCCGCTTCGGTGACTGACACCGGTTTGGCGAAGCGCTCAGTTCCCGGGAGGGCAGACCTCCGCCGCCAGTGTCGGACCGTCCGCCGGAATCGGTAGTCCGGGACACTGGCAAACGTAGGGGATATCCGCCGGGACCGACTCCCGCCACTCCCGGCGGCTCATGTTGCGCGAAACACGGGCGCACAGTTCAGCCGGCCAAACACCCCGCGCCGGCCACAGACGCAGCGTTTCGCCGCCACTCGCAGAGACGATGTGGCTGCCGTTGCGATCGATGCCGACACTGAGCACCGCGGCCTGATGACCGCTCAATGGGCCCCCGATCGCCTGGCCCGTCTTGGCATCCCACAAACGCAGCGTTCGATCACCGCTCCCGGAGACAATGAAACTGCCGTCGGCGCTGAAGGCCACGCTGCGCACCGATCCCTCATGCCCCCTCATCGCGCCACCGATCGGCCGTCCGGTGGTCGCATCCCACAGGCGCAAGGTACCATCCGTACTGCCTGAAACGATGCGTGTCCCGCTTTCGTCGAAGGCGACACTGGTCACCAAGTCCTCATGGCCGATAATTGGCGCACCGATCGGCTGCCCGCTGGCGGCGTCCCACAGACGCAGCGCACCGTCACGACCGCCAGAAACGAGGCGCCGGCCGTCGCCGTCGAAGGCGACGCTGGTCACCCAGCTAGCGTGACCGACGAGCGGCTCACCGAGCGCCTGCCCCGTGCTCGCCTCCCACAGGCGCAGGCTTCCATCCTCGCTTCCCGAGACGACCCGCCTGCCCTGGCGATCGAATGCCGCACAGCGCACGGCATCGCGATGCCCACTCAGCGGAGCGCCTATCGGCCGGCCGCTTCGGGCATCCCACAAGCGCAGCGTGCGGTCGGCACTAGCCGAAACGATACGCTCTCCCTGCCAGTCGAACGCCACGGCGGCGATCGAATCCTCATGCCCCTCCATCGGTCCGCCGAGCGCCTCGCCGGTCCTCGCATCCCACAGGCCGAGCGTGCCACCGGCGCTGCCGGAGACGATGCGCGTCGCGTTGCGGTCAACGGCGAGGCTATACACCGAGTCCTTCTGCTCGACGATCGCCAGAGCGTAGTCAGCCGGTGCCGCTCTGGCGCTCCAGAGGCGCAGGCTGCCGTCGTCACTGGCCGAAACGACACGCTTGCCGTCGCTGCTGAAGGCGACCCCGCGCACTTGGCCCAGATGCCCCCTGAGCGGCGCGCCTATCGCCTGCCCGGTCCTGGCGTCCCACAAGCGCAGCGTGCGATCCGAACTCCCGGAGACGATGCGCGCATCCTGGCTGTCGAAGGCGACGCTGCGCACGCCGCGTTCGTGCCCAGTCATCGGCTCGCCGACTGGTCGACCGGTGTCCGCATCCCAGAGCCGCAGTGTCCCATCCTCGCTCGCCGAAACGACGCGTGAGCCGTCACCGCTGAAGGCGACGCCGAGCACCGAATCCTGATGTCCGCTCATCGGTGCCCCGATCGGCCTCAGCGTCGTAGCGTCCCACAAGCGTATCGTGCCGTCGACACCGCCGGAAACGATACGCTGGCCGCGCTGATCGAAAGCCGCGCTGGTGACCCAGATGTCGGCATGCCCGGTCATCGGCCGGCCGATCGGCTGACCGGTTTCGGCATCCCACAGGCGCAGCGTGCCATCGACGCTGGCCGAGACAATGCGCCGACCATCGTGATTGAAGGCGACGCTCGAAACCCAGTCTTCATGACCCAGCATCGGCTCGCCGAGCGGTCCGCCGGTCTGTGCATCCCAAAGACGTACGGTCCTGTCCTGGCTGCCGGAAACGATCCGCGTACCGGCACGGTTGAAAGCGACGCTATCCACCCGGCCTTGGTGCCCCCTGAACGGCTGACCGATGGGCTGGCCGCTGTTGGTGTCCCACAAGCGCACGCTACCGTCGCCGCCGCCCGACACGATGCGGCTGCCGTCGGGGCTGAAAGCGACGGCGTTGACCTGGGAATCGGCCTCGATGATGCGCTCCAGGTCGCCAAAAGCGAGCAACTGCCCGAGCATCGTTCCCTCGGTCTCGATGTCGACGACGATGCGATGCGCGGCGAGCAGTTTCAACACCCCGAACACCGCGCCACCGGCCCGCGTTCCCGCCAGCATGGCCTGCGCTTCAGCACCGAGCCGCAGGCCGGTCGCCCGCCGCGATTCCTGATTGGCGCGGTTACGCTCGCTCGCCGCCTTGTCGGCCGACCACAGGGCCCAGCCGGCCGACGCGACGGCAGCGATGAGCAGCAGCACCAGGACACGGCTCATGCGTGCCAGCCGAGCGCGGCTTCGTTCGGCCAATCGGCGCGCCTCGATTTCGGCATTGGCACGCGCCCGCTGCTCTTCGGCGAGCTTCTCGGCGGCGATCCGTTGCTCGCGCTCGATCGCCTCGCGGCGCGCCGCTTCCTGTCGCTCGACCTCCTCCCGGGCGTGCAGGCGCTGCAGTTCCTCCCGCCGCAAGCGCGCGTCGCGCGCCGCGCGGACGACGCCGACCAGCCGGTCGTGGATCAGTTCGATCCGATTCGTTCCGAGTTGCTGGTCTACGCGCAGCAGACGGTGTTTGTCGGCCAGCAAGGACAGTTGCGCGCGCGTCAGGAAGCCGTCCTGCAGCGCCTGATCGACCGGATAGCTGCCACGATAACGGTCACCCTGAATGAGGTGCGTCTCGATGAAACGCGCAACACCTTCCGGCATGCCGGCCAGAGCCTCGTCGTAAAAGTCCTCGAGAATGTCCTGGCCGGCCTGATTGAGCAGTTCGAGATCGATCCTGGCGCCGCTGGCGCGGCGCTGATTGAGTTGATAGCAGCAGAGACTGAGCAGCACCGGCTCGACCACCGGCAGCGCGCCGGCCGTCGAAAGGTCGAGGTTGCCGACGAAGTCGACCACTCGTTCGGCGACCCCCGGCGCAATCACGGCCGCGCCGGCACGGTCCACGACCTCGACCGCCTGTGTGCGCGACATCGGCAGCAGGCGCAAACGGTTACGCAGCAGCGAGGGCACCTGGCCCTTCCAGCCCTGAACGTCGGCCAGAAAATCCTCGCGGAAAGCGAGCACGATACGATAGCGCTGCGACTGCAGATCGAGTCCGGAGAGGGTCCGCCGACCCTGCTCGCCAACTGTCAGTTCGGCCGGAATGCGGTTCTCGATCAGGTCGGCCAAGGCGTCTAGGGTCGACCTGAGGCGTTCCGCATCGCCCTGCCCACGCGAGAAGATCTCCTCGAACTGGTCGAAGACCAGTACCGGCGTCAAGGGGTAATTGTCCCGACTCCAAATTTCGAGCTGGCGACGGTGCAGGTAGCACCAAAGCCCTTCGCCGACGTTGCGCGCCGGAAAATCCGCCCCCGCCGCCGCAAGCGCCTGATCCAGCTTCAGCGCCACCTGCTGGATGGCCGGCAGATGAGCCGCCGCGTCGAAGTCGAGCCGCAGGTGAACCGGAAGAAAGTGCTCGATGCGCAGCAGCGGATAGAGCCCTGCCTGCAACAAGGAAGTCTTGCCGAGCCCCGACTTGCCATAGACGACGGTCAACGGCGCCTGCCGAACCATGCGCAGCAACTCGGCGCTCTCGTCACGTCGGCCGAAGAAGAAGTCGCTCGACGACTCGTCGTAGGCCGCCAGTCCCGGCCACGGAGCCTGCGAATCGAGAGCGATTCCGGCCGGAGCCGCGGCGCTCGGCGCGACGTCGGTGGCGACGGCTTGAGTGGACGGGTTGATCTCTGGAATGGTCATCGCTCAGCCTCGCGACTGCCGTTCGGCACGAATCAATCGTTTCAGCAGGCTGCTTGTCCGCTCGTCCGGGCAGCCGGCCGGCGCATGGCCGAAATCGAGCCCATCCTGCCAGTCGCGCGGCACCCGCTCGTAAAGCTGCGGCTGGTAGTCGGCATCGACGATCAGCGGCACGACGAAGGTTCGACCCTGGATTCCCTTGGCCCGGTCGACCGCCTCGCCCCACTCGCGGCGAAAGAACTTCTCGTCGAGTGCATCGGCCGGACGCGAAATGAGAGGTACGAAATAGCGACAGCTCCGTATACCGTCAAGGATTCGGTCGCGGAAATCCTGCCCGGGTTCGAGCGCCGTCCGATCGAACCAGACTTCCTCGCGCGCCACGCCCTCGGCGACGAGCGCCGCGAACAGCCTTTCGGCGGCCGGCAGGTCGGTCGATCGACAGTAGCTGATGAAGAACATGCAGCCCGGCGGAACCGCTTCCGCCACGGAAGGAAGAGTCGCCGCCAGCGGCGCCGCCGCACCATGACGCGTCAGCCAGCGCTGATGAAGCTGGCGCACGAACTCGTGGGGCGGAATATCCGACAGGATTTCGGTTTCCTGACTGTAGGTCCTGAGGAAGCGAATCAATCCGCCTTCCGGAGGCAAGGGTTCGATTAGCCACTCGCGCCGGCGCAGCGTGTCGGACAAACGACGCTGATTGGTCAGTCGCAGGAAAAAGCGGGCCAACCATTCGGGAAAACAGCAACCGATCAACAGCAAGCTGCGCTGCTGCAGCTCGCCGAGAAACTTGACCGGTACATGGCCACCGCGCGCGATGATGTTGTGCGCATACTCGAGCACATCCTCAGCGTGGATGGCAAACATCGGTGCCGGCCGGGACTTGCCGAACAAGTAGAGAAGCTGCACCTCCGCGGTTCGCGATTGCCAATCGTTGGGCAGGTCCGAGCCCTCACTCGTCGGCAGGTAAGGTGAATGCACCACTTCGTTGACCGCGCAGCGCCGGCGCAGACAACGGCCGAGCAGGTCGTCGGGGGTCAAGGTGACGAACAGGCGAAAATGGGTGATGGCCGCGATCTGGCGGATCGGCTCCGGAGCGCTGCACTCGCCGTCGGCCGTCAGCTCGCCGATGATGTCGTGAACATCGGCGTAGAGATCCTGCAGGTCGCAGTCGTTTTTGATGCGGCTGACGGCCTCGTCGAGTTCCCGGAACCGGGGAAGCGGCTCGGCATCCGGGTCGCGACCATGAAACTCGAGCAAGCGACGCGCCACTTGGGATTGCAGTCCGTCGTCGCCGCCCTCCGGGCCCGTGAACAACTGCCGGCCCAGCACCGGTACGACCAGACCGTCCTCGATCGATCTCAGCAGCCTGTCCCACGACCTGTCGTTCATCGAATCGTCGTTCCTGTGCCCGGCACGCGTGGCCGAAAAACGTCCCTGTAACACGCCTCGTCAGGCGCCGGTTGGTCGGCGAGCCTTGCCGCGACGAGTGGCGACACCCGGTACGCATCATGCCACGTCGAATCCGCCAGCGCATCCGGATGGCTGCCGGCGGCCACCGTTCTCCCTGCCATTTCTCGCTTCCTCAGATCGGCGACTGGTCCGCCGTTGCCAGCCAAACGGCGGCGAACTCGTTTGGCGGCACGGCCTGACCGAACAGATACCCTTGCGCCAGGTCGCAGCCCTGGCCAAGCAGAATGCGCTGCTGTTCGACGGTCTCGACGCCCTCCGCCACGACCTCGAGCCCCAAACCATGGCCAAGTGCGACGATGGTACCCGCGATCGTGCGATCGTCCGCGTCGTTGACCAGATCGCGCACGAAGCTGCGGTCGATTTTCAGCGCCTTGAGCGGCAGTCGCTTGAGATAGCTCAAGCTGGAATAGCCGGTGCCGAAATCGTCTACGGTCAGTCCGATACCAAGTCGTTCCAGGGCGAGCAAGGTGTCTGCGGTCTGCGTACCGGCCTCCAGAAGGCTGGATTCGGTCAGCTCGAGTTCCAGTGCCTGCGGCGACAACTGACACGCATCGAGCAGCGTGCCGATCGAATCGGCGAGCCCCGGCTGGCGGAAATGGCGGGCCGACAGGTTCACCGCGACGCTCCGCGGCGCGATTCCAGCACCCCGCCAGTCGCCCATTTGCCGGCACACCTCGGCCAGCATCCAGCCACCCAGTTCGACGATCAGATCACTGGCTTCCGCCACCGGAATAAACTGCCCCGGAAAAATCAGTCCACGCTCAGGGTGTTGCCAGCGCACCAGGGCCTCGGCGCCAACCGTCTGCCCATCATCGAGGCGCACCTTGGGTTGATAGTAGGCGCGCAACTGCCCGCTCGCCAGGGCTCGTCGCAGTTCGCTTTCCAACACCAGCCGGTCGAGCGTGGCGGCATTCATCTGCCGATCGTAAAAAACGCGTGTGTTGCGGCCATCCTGCTTGGCCTGGTAGAGCGCCGTGTCGGCATTTTTCTGCAATTCCGCAAAACTGCTACCGTCGTTCGGGTAGAGGGCGATGCCGATCGAAACGGTCGTTCGCAGCGTATGTCCAACCACGGTAAACGGCTGGCGAAACGCCGCCAGCAGTTTGTCGGCCACCCGCAGCGCACCCTCCTGGCCGGTGTCCGGCAGCAGAAGGACGAACTCGTCGCCACCCAGCCGGCACACCGTATCCTCGATTCGCGTCAAGCGCTGCAGACGCCCCGCCGCTTGTACCAGCAAGGCGTCTCCCTCGGCATGGCCGAGCGAATCATTGACTTCCTTGAACTGATCCAGATCGAGGAACAACAGCGCCAGGCCGTTACGATGGCGCGCCGCCAACGCCAGCGCGAAGTCCGCCCGCTGGGCAAGCAGCGCCCGGTTGGGCAAGTCGGTCAGGGGATCGTAGTAGGCCAGGTGCTCGATGCGCTGTTCGGCAAGCTTCATCGCGGTGATGTCGGAAAAAGCTACGGCGAGCGATCCGGGTGCCGTCTGAAAGGCGACCATCTCGAAGCTGCCGGTGATCCGTTCATCGCGGTAGTCCACCGACCGCCATCGGCGCGTGCCGCCCGCCTGCGCCAGTTGACGGTAAATGGACGGGATGTCGGTCGCCACCAGGCCTGGAAAAACTTGTTCCAGGGGACTGCCGAGGCAGTCCGCATGGACCAGTTTGAGGATCGCATCGGCCGCCGGATTGCTGCCGGCGAACAACAACTCGCCACGCTCGGTCAAGCGATAGAAGTGGAAACCGAAGGGCGCATACTCGACGATCTGGCGGAAGCGTTCCTCGCTCGTCCGCAATGCGCTGGTCCGCTCGCTTACCAGCAGCTCCGCGCGCTGGCGCTGCGAGATCAAGGCGAACAAATAGAGCGCCGCAAGCAGCGTCAGCAAGCCACCACCGACAGGAATCCAGCGATAAGCCTGGTCATGGTGGCGAGCGACGAAAGTCGGGCTGGGGCCGACTTCGACACGCCAGACGCGGTCGGCAACCGGAAAATCGCGCTGCAATCGCAGGTTGGCGTCGCTCACCGCCGGGTACTCCGCCGGCGAAGGGTAGTCGTACAGCCAGCCTTGCGCGCTCTCCGCCGTCAGATCGAAGACGCGGAATGCCAGAGGTTGCGACGGAAGCGCTTGCAGTGCCTCATCCACCATTTCGCCGACACGCATCACCCCAAGAACGAAGCCGCGCAGTTGCCGGCGGCGCTCGGCCACGTCGCCCGGCACCGACGGCCCACGGTAAACCGGCGCGAAGACCAGAATCGAGAAACGCGCCTTGGCCGCCGAGTCCTGCACCAGCACGTAACGACCGCTGACCGCCATCCGACCATGGTCGCGCGCCGCGGCCAGCGTGGCGCCTCGCGCCGGGTGCTCTGGGGGGGGAGCAAAGCCCAGGGCAGCGGCATTGCCGGCGTAAGGTTCGAGATAGTAGACGGGAAAATACTCGGGGCGTTCGCTGGCGGGCATCAAACGCCCCTGGGCGTCACGCTCGGTAAAGCGAAATCCGGGCAGGCCGTCGTGCTGCGCCGCCGCCTCCCAGGCTGCCCGTTGGTACTGCGGTACGCGTGGCAGCCACTCGAGCGCCTGCCAACGGCGGTGCTCGAGGATCGGCGTTACGAAGTCGCGAAACTGACGGCGGCTGACCACCGAAGCACCGTCGAAAAACCGGCGCACGGTATCAAGATCTTCCAGGTTGTGCCGAATCGCCCCGAAAACCCGCTCGGCCTGTTCCGAAGCTGCGGCCTCGAAGTCGCGCATCAAGGCGCGCTGGCTGCGCTCGCGCCACTCGGCGAACAGGCCGAAGGTCAAGCTCAGGCCAATCAGCGCCACCAGAGCGGCGGTTCCCCAGGCCGCGGCATTGCCCTCGGCCAGCGCGACGCGCCCGCTGCGGGTACGCAGCCACGCGCCGCCGAGCAACAGGATCAGCGCCGCCAGGCTGAGCGCCGCCATCAGTGTTTGGCTGGTGCGCCGCGCCGTGGCGGAGATCTCCTGCCGTATCGGCGTCCGCAACAGCGCAACGGACTGGCCGCCAAGGTCGACAAGCGCTTCGTACACGAACACGGCTCCCTGCGGTCCAGGCCGAAGCACTGGCTTTCCCGCCGGCAGGGAGCTCAGATAGTCGCTTTCAATGGCCGACAGGCGTGGATCCGCCGGCCCGAGCAAGACGAAGCTCACCTGCGTCTGGGCAACCAAAGAGCGTAATAGCGAATCGTCGAGCAGACGGCCAAAGACCAGCATGCCACGCGCCGGGCCGTTTCCGCGCGTCGTCAGGATCGGCCGGGCGGCGAGCAGCAGCAGGCCGTGTTCGGTGACCAACAGTCCGGCGTCGGATTGTCCCTGTTCCAGTCGCTGCTGGAACAGCGGCCAGACTGCCGGCGGCCGGCCGGCAAAAGCCGCCGGAACCACCGAGCCACCCAGATGCGACGCATGCCCGCCGCCGTACAGGACTTCCCCGTCGCGCGAAAAAATGAAACAGAGATTGAGGCGCGATGTTCTCTCGAGCACGCGCCAGTCGCCAAGATTGGACGCGATGAAAGCCGGATCACGGGTTTCCGTAAAAGCGTAGGCATCGTCCCACTCTGCCCAGTCGCCCAGCTCGTTGCTCAGTTGACGCAGCTCACCCTGGATCGCCACCTGCACGCGCCGGCCGTCTTCCAACGCTTGCGCCTGTTCGAGACCGACAAAAGCCGGCCGGACGATCCATTGATCGAGTATCCAGATCGCCAGCAGCACCGCCAGAAACGCGGCCGCCACCGTGAGCACGGCACGAATCCTGCCGCTCATGCGGGAAGAGCCAGCCGACACCCCGTTCACGGTCATCCTGATAAAGCGCCGAAGCACGCCATCCCCGATCTCCTGCCAGCAGTCGCCAGACGTTGGTCCGGAAAGCGCCAATCGCCGGAGCGGTAACCGCGGCTATCGAGTATAGGTGGCGCGGTCGAGCGCGGTCAACGCGATGGGATAGCGGATGATCTCCGGCACGGGGGCGACGATGGTCAGATGACAGTCGCGGCCGGAGTGGTGAGCGAACCCACCGACCGAGATGGAGCGGGCGAAGGGAATCGAACCCTCGGCTCTAGCTTGGGAAGCTAGGGTATTACCATTATACGACGCCCGCGAAAACCGTCTGAGGGCGGCCATTCTACGACGATTGCCGTCGCTTCCACAATGCCCGGGGACGCCGGCAGGTAATCGGAGCTGACAGCAGTCGGCCAGCTTGTCTATAATGCGCCGATGGCGATGGATATTCCCACCACTTTGTTGTACGCGATTCTCAGCACCGTCGCCGAGATGGCGCTGACGCCGTCTCCCGACGTGCCGGCGGCGTACGAGCCGAACGCCATCGCCCGGGCACTGCCGCCCGAGGCCAAGCGGGGGGTCATGCAACCGCCGACCGGCGATGGCTTCCTGATCATCAATGGCCATGCGTGGCCACTGGCCCCGGCAGCGCAGATCCGCAGCCGGCAGAATCTCATCGTGATGCCGATGCAGATCCAGACGCCGGCCGACGTGGTCTATCTCACCGATGCCTCCGGGGCCGTTTTTCGCGTCTGGATGCTGACGCCGAGCGAAGCCGCGGCACCCCGCCCACGCTAGGTCGACCAAACGATGGCAAGAAAAGTGTTCATCCGCACCTTCGGCTGCCAGATGAACGAATACGATTCAGACAAGATGGCCGATGTGCTCGCCGCCTCCGAGGATATCGTCAAGACCGATACGCCGGAAGACGCCGACATCATCCTCTTCAATACCTGCTCGGTGCGCGAGAAAGCGCAGGAGCGCGTTTTTCACGACCTCGGCCGCGTACGTCGGCTGAAGCTGGCCAATCCGGATCTGGTGATCGGCGTCGGGGGTTGCGTGGCGAGCCAGGAGGGCGCGGCGATCGTTGCCCGCGCGCCCTACGTCGACGTCGTTTTCGGACCACAAACGCTTCACCGGTTGCCGCAACTGATCGCTGACCGCCGCCGGCTGGGCAAGTCGCAGGTCGACATTTCCTTTCCCGAGATCGAGAAATTCGACCATCTGCCGCCGGCCCGCGTCGCGGGAACGGCGGCCTTCGTCTCGATCATGGAAGGCTGCAGCAAGTTCTGCTCGTTCTGCATCGTTCCCTATACGCGCGGCGAGGAAGTGTCGCGACCTTTCGACGACGTGCTGACCGAAGTCGCCGGCCTGGCCGCGCAGGGCGTTCGCGAAGTCACCCTGCTCGGACAGAATGTCAACGCCTACCGCGGCGCCATGAACAGCGGCGGGCATGCGCCAGCCGGTGACGAGGCGGCCGACCTGGCACTGCTCATCGAGTACATCGCCGAGATCCCCGGCATCGAGCGCATCCGCTACACCACCTCGCATCCACGCGAGGTGTCGCAGCGTCTGATCGACGTTTATGCCAGCGTTCCGAAACTGGTCTCGCACCTGCATCTGCCGGTGCAATCCGGCTCCGACCGAGTGCTGGCGGCGATGAAGCGCGGCTATACGGCGCTCGAATACAAGAGCCTGGTGCGCCGCTTGCGTGCTGCTCGCCCCGATCTGTCGCTGTCGTCTGACTTCATCGTCGGTTTTCCTGGCGAAACGGCCGACGATTTCGAGAAGACAATGAAACTGATCGACGATGTCGGCTTCGACGCCTCGTTCTCTTTTCTCTACAGTGCGCGGCCAGGCACGCCCGCTGCCGAACTGTCCGACGACACGCCGCAGGCACTCAAGCTGGAGCGTCTGCAGCGGCTGCAGGCGCGCATCGACGAACTGGCCCAGGCAGTTTCCGCCGCCATGGTCGGCACGGTGCAACGCGTGCTGGTCGAAGGACTCTCGAAAAAGGACGGCCAGCAACTCGCCGGCCGCACCGACAACAATCGGGTGGTCAATTTCGCCGCCGGCACCGAGGACTGTAGTTCCTGGCTAGATCGCTTCGTCGATGTGCGTATCACGTCGGCGATGCCGCATTCGCTGCGCGGCGAGCTCGCCGGCGACCGACCGTCATGAGTGAAACCTCAGCCAGCGCCAAAACCCGGACCACGGAACTGCTGCTGTCGCCGGTCAACAACAAGCAGCTCGCCAACCTGTGCGGTCCGCTCGACGAGAATCTGCGACAGATCGAAACCGCGCTCGACGTCACCATCGCCCGGCGCGGCGAGCGCTTCACCCTGCGTGGCGAGGCCTTACAGACGGGACGCGCTTCCGAGGCGCTGCAGCAGTTTTACGCCCAAGCCAAGGACACGCTGTCGGTCGATGAGATCCAACTCGGCCTGATCGAACTGCTCAACCGCCCGGTGCGCAACATTTCCTCCGGCGGCGGTGTCTCGCCGGCCCTGATGACGCGCAAGAGCGAGCTGCACGGCCGGACGCCGCGTCAGATCGAATACCTCAGAAACATACAGGAACACGACATCACCTTCGGTACCGGCCCAGCCGGTACCGGCAAGACCTACCTGGCAGTCGCTTCGGCGGTCGACGCGTTCGAGCGCGAACTGGTACAACGTATCGTGCTCACCCGACCGGCGGTCGAGGCCGGCGAGCGTCTGGGTTTCCTGCCCGGCGACTTGGCACAGAAGGTCGACCCCTATCTGCGACCACTCTACGACGCGCTCTACGACCTGATGGGATTCGAGCGTGTCGGCAAGCTGTTCGAGCGCGGTTCGATCGAGATCGCGCCGCTCGCCTACATGCGCGGCCGCACCTTGAACCACGCTTTCATCATTCTCGACGAAGCGCAGAACACGACGCCCGAACAGATGAAGATGTTCCTGACGCGCATCGGTATCGGCGCCCGGGCGGTGGTCACCGGCGACGTCACGCAGATCGACCTGCAACGCGGCCAGAAGAGCGGCCTGATCGAGGCTCGCCAGATTCTCCGCGAGGTCCGGGGCATCGCTTTCACCGAGTTCCTCAAGGAGGACGTCGTCCGTCACCCGCTGGTGGCGCGCATCGTTTCGGCCTATGAAGCACACACTGCGGCGCTCGAAGCACGGGAAGCGGCGGCGGCCCAGCGTGTCGGCAACTAAGCGGCTCCAACTCAGCGTGCAGTACGCCTGCCCGCGCAACAAGCTGCCGAAGAAGTCACAACTGCGCGCCTGGCTACGCGCCGCCATCGACGTCGATGGTCGATGCCGTGCCGCAGTCACCCTGCGCTTCGTCGACGCGGACGAAGGTCGGCGCCTGAATCACGACTATCGTCGCCAGGACTACGCGACCAATGTCTTGTCTTTCCCATATACCCGGCAGCCAATAGTCAGCGGCGACCTGGTGTTGTGCGCTCCGGTCGTGGCGCGCGAAGCCGCCGAGCAGGGCAAGTCACTCGAGGCGCACTACGCGCATCTGGTCGTGCACGGACTGTTGCACCTGCTGGGCGACGACCACGAGGCGAGTGTCGAGCAAGCGTCCGCAATGGAAGACCGCGAGCGCAGGATTCTGGCGGCGCTGGGTTATCCTGACCCTTACGCGGCAGAGTCGTGAGACGTCAGCGGCGCCGAACGGCGGTTTCGACGCATAGATCACGCGCGGTGAGAATTCGCCGCCGCCTGGACCCGCTGACTCCTCATTCATCTTAAGGTAGCTATGGATAGCAGTACGCCAAGCGGCAAACCCGGATTTTTCGAACGTCTTTCCTCGCTCCTGGTGCGCGAACCGGAGGACCGCGAACAACTGATGCAACTGCTGCAAGCGGCGCACCAGCGCAAACTGCTCGACGCCGACGCCCTGAGCATCACCGAGGGCGCGCTCGCCGCCTCCGAACTGACCGTTCGTGACGTCATGGTGCCGCGCCCGCAAATGGAAGTCGTCGACGTCACCGACTCGTTCGAGGAAGTCGTCGAACGGGTGAACACGACGGCCCACTCACGTTTTCCGGTCATCGACGGTAACCGCGACCACGTCGTCGGCATCTTGCTCGCCAAGGATCTGCTGCGCGTGCGACGTGAATCTCCCTTCCAGTTGCGCGAGTGGGTACGTCCGGCGGTGTTCATTCCGAAGTTCAAGCGCCTCGACGTCCTGCTGCGCGAATTCCGCGTCTCGCGCAACCACATGGCGATCGTCATCGACGAATATGCGGGAATCGCCGGTCTGATCACGATCGAGGACGTACTCGAACAGATCGTCGGAGAAATCGCCGACGAATACGATTTCGATGAAGCCGACGACAACATTCAACTCGACCAGAACGGCTTCTATCGCGTCAAGGCGCAGACCACCGTGGCGGATTTCAACGCCGCGCTCGGGACCCGTTTCAGCGACGAAAAATGCCACACGGTCGCCGGCCTGATCCTGCATCACCTGGGCCGCGTACCGCTGTTCAACGAGACGATCGTCATCGACGGCACGCGCTTTCAGGTCTTGCGCGCCGATAGCCGGCGCATCTACACGCTGGTCGTCTCGACACCCGTCGGGGTGGACGATTCTGAGTAGCCGCCTGCCCTGGCGCTGCCTCGGCGCGCTGCTGCTCGGCGCCGCCGGAGTCCTGGCCTTTGCCCCCGGCGGATGGTTCGCGGCCAACTGGCTGAGTCTCGGCGGCCTCTTCGGCCTGCTCCGCGCCGAGGCCGACGGCCTCCGCAGTGCGCGCCGCGCCGCGTGGATCGCCGGCGCCTGGGGAGGCGGTCTGTTCCTGACCGGCGTTTCCTGGATCTACGTCAGCCTAAGCGTCTTCGGCGGCATGCCGACCTGGCTCGCGGTTCTGGCGACCTTCCTGTTCTGCACCGTGCTGGCGCTCTTCCCGGCGCTCGCCGGTGCCTTGTTCGTTCGCCTCGCGACGGCTGGCTGGTTGCGCCGCGCGCTACTCTTCGCCGGCTTATGGACGCTGGCCGACTGGGCGCGCACCTGGGCCTTCACGGGTTTCCCCTGGCTCGTCGCCGGCTATTCGCAGACACCACCCAGTCCGCTCGCCGGCTATGCTCCGCTGTTCGGGCTGCATGGTGTTTCGCTGCTCTCGGCGCTGCTCGGCGCCCTGCTCTTCGAAGTCGTCCGCCGCTGGCTAGCGAGCGAGGCCTGCGGCACGCGCAGCTGGCTGCGCTGGTGCCCGGCGCTACCGCTGCTGGCCAGCGCCGTGTTGTTGGGCACTGGCGGCTTGCTGCGCGAACAGCGCTGGACGCAAGCGACCGGCGAAACCCTGTCCGTCGCCCTGTTGCAGGGCAACGTCGCGCAGGAAATGAAGTGGCGGCCCGAACGTTTCGTCGACTCGCTGCGCACCTACTATCGCCTGGCGCTCGACAATCCGGCACAACTCACGGTGTTGCCCGAAACCGCCCTGCCGGCCTTTCTCGACCAGGTACCCGGCGACTACCTCGACGCCCTGCGGCAACTCGCCCTTCGCCGACAGGGCGACCTGCTGTTCGGCATCGCCGTCGCCGAGGATGGGCAGGCCTTCAACAGCGCGCTGAGCCTCGGTGCCAGCGGCCGGCAGCGCTACGACAAGCGCCACCTGGTGCCTTTCGGCGAGTTCGTCCCGGCCGGCTTCGCCTGGTTCATGGCACTGGCGAACATCCCGATGTCGGACTTCAGCGCTGGCTCTCCGACGCAGGCCCCGCTGCGCCTGGCCGGCCAGCAGGTCGCGGTCAACATTTGCTACGAAGACGCCTTCGGTCCGGAGATCATTGGCGCACTACCGACCGCCACGCTGCTGGTCAACCTCTCCAACGTCGCCTGGTTCGGCGACTCGCTGGCGCCGGCGCAGCACCTGCAGATCGCGCAGATGCGCGCCCTCGAAAGCGGTCGCATGATGTTGCGCGCGACCAACACCGGCATGACCGCGATCGTGGACGTCGACGGCCAGGTGCGTTCACGGCTGCCCGCCTTCAGCCGCGGCGCTCTGGTCGGCGAAGTGCAGGGCTATTCCGGAGCGACGCCCTACGTTCGCTGGGGCAACTGGCCGATCATCACGCTCGCCCTGCTCGCCGTCGTTCTGGCGAGCCGCCGGGCGGCGTGGCAAAGGGTCTGACGCGCGCGCCGTGAATGATGTGAGCAGTAGAACCGCTTTGCGCGACAATCGTCCCTTTTCCTGAAGAGTTCAAACGATGCCGGTGCCGCTCGTCCGCCTGCCTTCGCTCGATCTCGTCCGTGGCTTTGTCGCCGTCGGGCGGCGTATGAGCATCACGCTCGCGGCGGCCGACCTGTGTCTCACGCAATCGGCCGTCAGCCGGCAGGTGCAGGGTCTCGAGGAAGTGCTCGGCGTCCGGCTGCTGGTCCGCGGCCACCGCTCGGTCGCCTTCACGCCCGAAGGCGAGCGTTTGTTCCTGCGTGCCGACAGCGCCATGCAGCAACTGCAGGACATCGTCGGCGACATCGTTTTCGCGGCCCAGCGGCGCCCGGTGACGCTGACCGCCAGTATCGGCGTCATCGGCCTTTGGTTGCTGCCGCGACTGGCCGCTTTCCAGCGGGCGCAGCCCGACATCGAAGTCCACGTGGCGGCCGACAACCGTCTGCTCGACCTGCGCCACGAAGGCATCGATCTGGCGATCCGCTACTGTCCCTCGGCCGCGGCGCCGGCCGGCGCCAGCCGCCTGTTCGGCGAAACCATCGCGCCGGTCGCCTCGCCGGCAATCGGCCGCAAACGTCTGGAAACGGCCGCCGACCTCGCGGCGCACTACCTGCTCGAGTTGGACGACGCGCGCCGGCGCCACCTGCAATGGAACCACTGGCTGGCGGCACTCGGTTGGGAAGGCGTGCCGCCGCGCGGCGTCAATCGCTTCAACCAGTACGACCAGCTCATTCAGGCGGCGATCGCCGGCCAGGGAATCGCGCTCGGTCGGCTCGAGCTGATCGGCCCCTTGCT
>NZ_JAPUVI010000112.1 GCF_029255285.1 Accumulibacter sp. | reverse complement strand
CGTTGTAGGCCGAGCCGGCACCGATCGCCGTCGCCGGACCCGCGCCAGCGATGTTGTCGATCGAGAAGATGCCTCTCAGCGAATCGCCGACATCGAGAATGCCATTCCCGTTGGCGTCGATGTGCTGCTCGGCGCTGTTGTCCGAAAACAGGGACGTGCCGGCCGGGATGGCGCCAGCGATGGCCAGCGCGGCGCTCGCGCTGCCGGCGCCGACGGCCAGCGCGGCCGCCAGGGCAATCTGGGTAAGTTTCGTGTTCATGGTCAACTCCAGTTCAACTTTAGTTAGGGGATACCGCAGGCAATACCTTAGCAGAATCTGTTCCAGCAACGCAATTCACTGTAATACCAATACCTTAGGAGGATGCTGTCAGTACCCCCCTTGGCATGTGTAAATTTTTCCGACAGCCAAGCGGGCACGCACCCAATCCCGCCTGCAGCCAGACGACCGGACTCGTCTCCGCCCTCGGAGATTTCGCTGCCTCGTGGGCGGCTGGCCGCCAAGCGCCCGCGTGCCGGCTGGTCTTCGGAACCCGCGCGCGCCTCAAACGATGACTCCGCCGCCGAGGCAGACCCGACTTTCGTAGAGCACCACCGATTGCCCCGGCGTGATGGCCCATTGCGGCTCGGCAAAGTGGATCAGGCAGGCGTGCGGGTCGACGCGCTCGACTTCGCAGGGCGCATCGACCTGCCGGTAACGAGTCTTGGCCGTATAGACCCAGTGCGTATGCGGCGGCACACCGGCTACCCAGGAAAGATCCCCAGCGACCAGTTGATCGGCCAGCAGCGCCGGATGCGAATGGCCCTGGACGACGTAGAGGACATTCGTCGCGACGTCCTTCCTGACCACGAACCACGCGTCGTGGTCGCCGCTCGCGCCGCTCCGGCCGCCCTTCACGCCGCCGATATGCAGCCCCTTGCGCTGACCGATGGTGTGGTAGGCAACGCCGTCATGTTCGCCGAGCACCCGATCGTCGTCGAGGCAGCGAATCTCGCCCTTCCTCGGCGGCAGATAACGCATCAGGAATTCCTTGAACGGCCGCTCGCCGATGAAGCAGATGCCCGTCGAATCCTTTTTCAGGGCCAGGTGCAGGCCGGCAGCCGCCGCCATCTGCCGAACCTCGCGCTTGTACAGTCCGGCCAGCGGAAACAGGGTCTTCGACAACTGCTCCTGATTGAGGCGATGGAGAAAATAGCTCTGATCCTTGGTTCCGTCCTCGGCCTTGAGCAACTGCCAGGTGCCGTCGAACTCGCGCACGCCGGCGTAATGGCCGGTGGCGATGCGATCGGCACCGATCTTCAGCGCATGCTCGAGAAAGGCGTTGAACTTAATCTCGGAGTTGCACAGCACGTCGGGGTTGGGCGTCCGTCCCGCCTCGTATTCGGCCAGAAAATGGGCGAATACGCGCTCCCGGTAACGGCTGGCGAAGTTCACGACTTCGACCTCGATACCGATCACATCGGCGACGCTCAGCACATCGACCAGATCCTGGCGCGACGAGCAGTATTCGTCGGTGTCGTCGTCTTCCCAGTTCTGCATGAACAGCCCGACGACATGCCAGCCCTGCTGCTTGAGCAGCAGCGCCGCCACCGACGAATCGACGCCGCCCGACAGGCCGACGACCACCGTACTTCCCTTGCTCATCTTCCCGTCCTCGCTAACGTTCGATCGTCGATCCTTCGCCCGGCCCGACCAGCATGACGCTCGATCCGCCGGCTTCGTCTTCGCCTTCGCCGGCCAGCCAGCGAGACAGCGGCAATACCACCGCCGACTGACCGTTGTCGCGAAACCAGCTATCGACGACATGGCGCGCCGCTTCCTCGGACGCTGGCGCCAGTTCCTCGATCTGCGCCGAGTAATGGGCATCGAACACGAAGCGAACGCGCAGCACCGGTTCGAGAGCGCGATGGAAACGCAACCAGCCACGCCCTTCGAGCAGGCGCAACAAGCGCGTCGTCGTGGTCGAGTGATCGATGCAGTCCATCCGCCCGAAAACGCCATCATCGGCGATGTTACCTCCACGATCGGCGGCGATCGGCGTCTGGCGGCCCGCCCAGCCGAGCAGCCAGCCAATCGCCACCGACAGCCGGACGCGTTCGTCCTCGGCGCTCTGCGCGCTGCCGAGCAAGGCCCGCACACGGGCCAACTGCGACTCGTCGAAATAGGCCTGGGCCTCGGCGAGACAGCCGTAGTTGTAACAGACGCTGACCGTCTCGCCGCTCGCCGCGGTCGCCAGGCAGGCCAACACGAGCCACGGCAACCATTTCATGGGCAAGAGCAATGACTCAACAGGGCGAGTGGATAGCGCCGACCGGCCCGCCAATCGTCGATGCAGCGCAGGACCAGCGGGCTGCGGTGTTGCGCCTGCCGCGCAAGGATTTCGTCGGGCGTCAGCCAGTGCGCCGCGACGATTCCGTCGTCCAGCGCTCGCTCGGGATCGTGCGCGCCGACCTGACCACCGAAGGCAAAGCGCAGGTAGGTCAGATCCCGGGCCTCGTTGCGATAGAGGTAAACACCGACCAGGTAGTGCGGATCGAAGGCGAAAGCGGTCTCCTCGAGCGTCTCGCGAATGACGGCTTCGATCAGCGACTCGCCGCACTCGAGGTGCCCGGCCGGCTGGTTGTAGCAAATACCGTATTCGGTTTCCTCTTCGACGAGCAGGAAGCGACCATCGCTTTCGAGCACCGAAGCGACGGTCACGTTGGGTCTCCAGACCATGGCAGAAGCCTTGCACGGATCAAGCACAGGCGCCATTTTACCGCCAACCGGCCGGCAAAATCGGCTAGAATTTCCGCTTCAGGATTTCCGGCGAAGGGAGAGGTTGACATGTCCATGGCGGATCGCGACGGATTCATCTGGTACGACGGCAAGCTGGTGCCATGGCGTGAAGCGACGACGCACGTGCTGACCCATACCCTGCACTACGGGATGGGAGTGTTCGAAGGAATCCGCGCCTATCGGGCGGAAAAAGGAACCGCCATTTTCCGCCTCAAGGAACACACCGACCGCCTGTTCAACTCGGCCTACATCTTCCAGATGAAGATGCCTTACGACAAGGAGACGCTGCTCGAAGCGCAGAAGGAGGTCGTCCGCGCCAACCAGCTCGAATCGTGTTACATCCGGCCGATCGTCTTCTACGGATCGGAGGCGATGGGTATCGCCGCCACCTCGATCAGCACGCACATCGCCGTCGCGGCTTGGCCCTGGGGAGCCTATCTCGGCGCAGAGGGAATGGAAAAAGGCATTCGCGTCAAAACCTCGTCGTTTACCCGGCACCACGTCAATATCAACATGTGCCGCGCCAAGTCCGTCGGCACCTACACCAACTCGATCCTCGCCCACCAGGAAGTGGCGCACGACGGCTACGACGAGGCGTTGCTGCTCGACGTGGACGGCTACATCGCCGAGGGAGCCGGCGAGAACATCTTCATCGTCAAGAACGGCAAGCTCTTCACGCCGGACCTGACGTCCTGCCTCGAGGGAATCACACGCGCCTCGGTGCTACAACTCGCCGACGATCTGGGAATCCAGGTCATCGAAAAACGGATCACGCGCGACGAGGTGTATTGCGCCGACGAAGCCTTTTTCACGGGTACCGCCGCCGAAGTGACGCCAATTCGCGAACTCGACAACCGCCAAATCGGGGCCGGTCGCCGTGGCCCGCTCACGACCCGAATCCAGAGCCTGTTCTTCGACTGCGTAAATGGCCGCGTAGCGGCGCACGCCGACTGGCTCGCCTACGTCTAAGCTCTCCGTTTGCAAGGTTGCCATCATGCCTCAGAACCCCCAACAGAGACTCGTCGAGATCACCGCGCATGACCTGCCGCTGCATTGCCCGACCAAGGATGCACCGCTCTGGGCGAGACATCCGAGGGTCTTTCTCGACATCACACACACCGGGGAAGTCGTCTGTCCCTACTGTAGCGCGCGTTACGTCCTCAAGGGTGACTTGCCGAAGGGGCAACACTGATCGTCGGCCAGCGGGTCGGCTAGCCGACTGAACGGTCGAGCATGAAAGCGCTGATCGTCGCCCCGTCCTGGATCGGCGACACAGTACTGGCGCAGCCGCTGTTCGTCCGACTGCACGAGCGAACGCCAGGCCTGCAACTCGACGCGCTGGCCGCCGGCTGGGTGGCGCCGGTCCTCGAGCGCATGCCGCAGATCGCGGAAGTGATCGACAGTCCGTTTGCGCACGGCGAGTTGTCGCTGAAAGCGCGGCATAGACTGGCGCGCCAGGTCGCCCAGCGAGGCTACCAGCGAGCCTACGTTCTGCCGAATTCGCTCAAGTCGGCCCTGATTCCCTTTTTTGCCGACATCCCGGAGCGCATCGGCTTCATCGGCGAGACCCGCTACGGACTGATCAACCGCCGCCACGTTCTGGACAAGGCGCGGTTGCCGCAAATGGCCGAACGTTTCGCGCAACTCGCCGAGCCGCCGGGAGCGCCGCTGCCCAGACCCCTGCCGCAGCCGCGGCTGAGCACCGGCAAACCGGCGCGAGCGGCGACCTTGACCGCGCTCGGCCTCGAACTGCCTGGCAAACTGGCGGTCTTCTGTCCCGGCGCCGAGTATGGCCCGGCCAAGCGGTGGCCAGCCCGTCATTTCGCGACCCTGGCCAACGCCTTGGCCGCCCGCGGCTATGCGGTCTGGCTGCTCGGCTCGGCCAAGGATCGCGCGATCGGCGACGACATCGTCAGCCGAGCCAGTTCGACCGCTCTGCCGCTCAACCTGTGCGGCTCCACCTCGCTCGGCCAGGCGATCGACCTGCTAGCCGCCGCGTCTTTCGTCGTCTGCAACGACTCCGGCCTGATGCATGTCGCCGCCGCTCTGGACCGGCCGCTGCTCGCCCTCTACGGCTCCTCTTCGCCGGGCTTCACGCCGCCGCTCTCGAAACGAGCGCAAATCGTCAGCCTGCAGCTCGAGTGCAGCCCGTGCTTCAAACGCGAATGTCCGCTGGGCCATCTCGACTGTCTGGAGAAGCTCGAACCGCAGCGGGTTCTCGACGCCTGCCTCGGAGCCTGGCCGGCATGATCGTCGTCTTCGCCACCCCGGAGGATGTCGAGGCCAGCTTCTACGAAGCCATTGCGCGCGCCGACCTGGCCGCTCTGATGAGCGTCTGGGCCGACGACGAAGAGATCGTCTGCATCCACCCGACCGGACAACGCCTGACCGGTGCGACGGCGATCCGCGACAGTTGGCGCGGCATCTTCGCCAACAACCCGCGCCTGACGGTTCGCCTGTCGCGCGCCGTGCGCTGGAGCGGCATGTTGCTCGCCGTGCATAACGTCGTCGAAACGCTATACATCGGCGACGAGCGTAAACCGCATGGCCCGATGCTAGCGACCAACGTTTTCCAGCGCGGCGCCGGCGGCTGGCGGCTGCTCGCCCACCACTCATCGACGGCGGCCGACCGCGACGTTGGCGAGACCTCGAACGCTGGCGGCAGTGATGGAAGAGCGCCGCGGACGCTGCATTGATCGCCTATCGCGCGCCACGCTGGCTACCCGGTGGCCACGCGCAAACCATCTACCCCCTGCTGATCCGGCCGGATCCTCTGCCCTGGCACCGCCAGCGCTGGCAGACACCCGACGACGACTTCGTCGATGTCGACTGCTACGAGCCGCCTCCCGCTTTGGCCGCCGACCAGGTCGGTCCGCTGCTGGTTCTTTTCCACGGCCTGGAAGGCAGCTCCAACAGCCACTATGCGACGACGCTGATGCGCAGCGCGGCAGCCATCGGCTGGTCCGGCATCGTGGTCAATTTCCGCGGCTGTTCGGGAGAGATCAATCGTCTGCCGCGCACCTACCACGCGGGCGACAGCGACGAGATCGAGTGGGTCCTGCACGCTCTGCGGCAGCGTTTTCCACGCCGCCCACGTTACGCCGTCGGCGTCTCGCTGGGCGGCAACGCCCTTCTCAAATGGCTGGGCGAAAGGGAAACGAAGGCCGGAGATTACCTTTCCGCCGCGGCGGCGATCAGCGCCCCGGTCGACCTGGCGGCCTGCTGTCACCACTTGGCACACGGCTTCAACCGCGTCTATACGAAAGCTTTCCTGCACACGCTGAAAAAGAAGGCCAACCAGAAGTTGCGCCTCTATCCCGGTCTTCTGGACGAGGGGCGCATGCGTGCGGCAAGCAATCTGTATGAGTTCGACGATGTCGTGACCGCACCGCTGCACGGCTTCGCCAGTGCCGAGGACTACTGGCGCCGCGCCTCGAGCAAGCCCTGGCTGGCCGCCATCCGGCTGCCGACACTGCTGCTCAACGCGCAGAACGACCCTTTCCTGCCGACCGCCGCGCTGCCTGTCGCGGCGCAGGTGGCGGCACAAGTGCAGCTCGACTATCCGCGCCAGGGCGGACATGTCGGTTTCGTCACCGGCCGTCCGCCAGGGCAACTCGACTGGTTGCCGCTGCGCATTCTCCATTTTTTTCAGAACGAGGTCTGACATGCCCGCTTCCCTGCCCACCGAGATCTTCAAGGCCTACGACATTCGCGGCATCGTCGGCCGGACGCTGACCGCCGACGTCGTCCGCCGCATCGGCCACGGACTCGGTTCGCTGGCGGTCGAGCGCGGCCAGAACGCGATCGCCGTCGGCCGCGACGGCCGCCTGTCCGGACCCGAACTGGCGGCGGCGCTGATGGAAGGCATCCGGCTGGCCGGAATCGACACCATCGACGTCGGTTGTGTACCGACGCCGGTCGTCTACTTCGCCGCGCACGAGCTGGGCTGCGGCAGTTGCGTCGCGGTCACTGGCAGCCACAATCCGCCCGACTACAACGGCCTGAAGATGGTCGTCGCCGGCGAGACGCTGGCCGGCGAAACCATCCAGGGAATCCGGCGGCGGGTCGACGCCGGCGAATTGCGCCATGGCGAGGGGCAGGCAACTTGCGCCGACGTCCGGCGGGCTTACGTGACGCGCATTACCGGCGACGTCCGTCTGGCGCGTCCACTGAAGATCGTCGTCGACTGCGGCAACGGGGTGGCCGGCGGCATCGCCCCGACCCTCTTCCGCTCGCTGGGCTGCGAGGTCAGCGAATTGTTCTGTGAGGTCGACGGCAACTTCCCGAACCACCATCCCGACCCGTCGAAGCCGGAAAACCTGCAAGACGTGATTTACGCGCTGCGTAACGGCGATGCCGAACTCGGACTGGCCTTCGACGGCGATGGCGATCGCCTCGGCGTCGTTACCCGAGACGGCGAAATCATCTACCCGGACCGGCAGTTGATGCTTTTTGCCGCCGACGTGCTCAGCCGCTGCCCGGGCCAGCCGATCATCTACGACGTCAAATGCACGCGCCGGCTGGCGCCATGGATCCGCGAGCACGGCGGCGAGCCACTGATGTGGAAGACTGGCCATGCGCTGGTCAAAGCCAAGCTAAGAGAAACCGGCGCGCCGCTGGCCGGAGAAATGAGCGGCCATGTCTTCTTCCGCGAGCGCTGGTTCGGCTTCGACGATGGTCTCTACGCGGGCGTCCGCCTGCTCGAGATCCTCTCGCGATCGACTGATCCGAACGCCGTCCTCAAAGGACTTCCCAACAGCAGTTCGACACCCGAGCTGAACATCGCGATGAACGAAGGCGAGCCTGCCGCGCTGATCGAAGAACTGCAACGTAATGCGGGTTTTGACGGCGCACGCGAGATCATCACCATTGACGGCCTGCGTGTCGAATACGCCGACGGCTTTGGACTGGCGAGGCCGTCGAACACGACACCGGTGGTGGTGCTCAGATTCGAGGCCGACAGTGACGCCGCACTCGAGCGGATTCAGGCCGATTTCCGGCGTCTCCTCCTGGCCGCGCGGCCTGGTCTGCGTTTGCCGTTCTGAAACTCCGACCCCCGCCGCGACGGCCGGAACACTTGGGCGACAACGATGACCGATCGACCCCTCGAGAACGCCTTCCTTTTCCGCCAGCCGATCCTGGACCGCAAGGAGGAACTCGCCGGTTACCAGTTGTCCCTGCGCGGCAGCGCCGAGCTCGCCGGCAACAGCGGCGGCGCTAGCGGCGCCCCCCTGTGCGCGGCTTATTCCGAACTCGGCATGCGCAGCGCGCTGGGCAACGTATGTGCGTTCATCGGCATCGGCAGCGACTTCCTGCAACAGGACGCGATCGACCTGTTGCCATCGGATGGCGTAGTCCTCGAGCTGCTGATCGAGGGTGTTCCTGACCGGGCGACGCTGACGCGTTGCCAGAACCTGCGCGCGCGGGGCTACTCGCTGGCGCTGACCGATTACCGCGGAATCGACGAACGCAGCCGCCTGCTGCTACCGATGGTCGAGGTGATCAAGATCGACCTGCACGGTGCCGGCGCCGGCCAATTGCGTGACCTCGCGGGCTCGCTGCGCCACCTGCCGATCAGGCTGCTGGCGCAGCATGTCGAGAGCCGCGAACAGATGGAACGTTGCCGGTATCTCGGGTTTGAACTCTTCCAGGGCCGCCACCTCGCGCAAGCCGAAATCGTCAGTGGCCGCCGTCTGTCGGCCTCGCAAGCGGCGCTGATTCGCCTGATTGAACTCGTCGGCCGTGACGTGGACACGGGAGTGATCGAAGACGCGTTCAAGCACGAACCGGCGCTGACCCTCAATCTGCTGCGCGTCGTCAACGCGGTCGGTCATCGTGGCAACCGTCTCGCACAACCCGTCACCTCGCTGCGCCACGCCATCACCCTGCTCGGGCGACGCCAGTTGCAACGCTGGTTGTCGTTGTTGATGATGGCGCCCGGCAGCAGCACGGCCGACCCTACCCGCTCGCCCCTGCTGCAGGTCGCCGCCTTGCGGGGGCGAATGATGGAGCTGCTAGTCGAAGTCGGTCAGCCGCGCGACCACAAGCTGGCCGACCTGGCTTTCCTCACCGGCATCCTGTCGATCGTTCCGCTGGCACTGGGCCTGCCGATCGAGGAAATCCTCGAGCAGATTACGGTCGAGCGCGAAGTGCGTGGCGCGCTCTGCCAGCACGACGGCTTGCTGGGCAAACTCCTGGCCCTGCTCGAGCGCTTCGACGGCGACGATGCGGCCGGCTGCGACGCGCTATTGTCCGAGTTGCCGGGCCGCTTCGACCGCCACACGCTGAACCTGTGCCTCGGCAGCGCGCTCCGCTGGCTGAACAGCGGCAGCGGATGACGCTGTCGAGCTTGCCGTCGACACAGGTAGAGGTGTTTTTTCGGTGGCAAGGTGGCGATTTCGCGCGGGTTAGCGGTGTCAGGATGTCAGAACCGGGTCTTGCGTAGACGACCGGAGGAGAGAAGACAGGTCAACATCTGCCTCGCCAAGAAGGGCTCGATCAAGCGCCGCGCGCCGCCGCTGTGCTTCGCCCGCCCTTGACGCGCCTGGCCGTCAGTTCCCTGAACTCGGCCGTGCAGGTCTTTTGTCGGCATCTTCATTTCCCCCTCAAAAGCGACGGTGATTTCACGCCACCCCTTGGCAGACGAGATTTCGGGGGAAGCTCAGTCTATCGCGTCGCCTTGGTCGGAGTTAATATGATAAGCCGTGACTCCGAAAAAGCTGCCGTTCGCCGCCGCACCGCTTGGCGAGCGAGCGCCTACAGACAAGCGATCCGCATGTCCAAAGCACCGAACAACCCGTTAAGAAACGCTGTCGCGCTGGCTTACAGTCAGACCGACGCCGCGCCACGGGTGGTTGCCAGGGGACGTGGCCTGATGGCCGAGCAAATCATTGCACGGGCCCACGAACACGGCGTTTACGTTCATGAGTCGGCGGAACTGGTTTCGTTGCTGATGCAGGTCGATCTGGATCAGCATATTCCGCCACAACTGTATCTTGCCGTGGCCGAACTTTTGGCTTGGCTTTATCGACTCGAGAATGGTCAGGCGACGTCACCGCCGCCGGCCTTTGTCGCCCCACCGGCAGACGCTGCGAAAACCTGAGCGAGTTGTCGTTCATGATGTCTGCCAAGCTTTTGCTCTAAACTACCGCTTTCAGCCGATGCCGGGAAAGTCAATGGAAGAATCGGACGTCCAGCCGCACGAGACGCCACCGCGCTTCGAAATAGAGCAGCCCGAAGACTACGACCAGTACTTCCTGCATTCCAAGGCGGAGATCGTGGCGGTGTTGCGGTCGCTTATCCAAAAGAGGGCGCTCGTCAGTGCCTATTTCGACGACGGGCGCTCGTTCATGCTCACATCGGTGCTGCAGGTCGTCCCAGAGTCCGGAGAACTGATTCTCGACCGTGGTCGCGAGGAAACGGTCAATCGCCAGGCGCTACTCGCCGAGCGGCTGGTTCTGACGGCGATGGTCGACAAAGTCAAGGTCCAGTTTACGCTGCGCGGGCTTACCGAGACACAGAGCGCGGGTCGCGCCGCTTTTACGGCGGCACTGCCCGACAGGGTCTTGCGTCTGCAGCGCCGAGAGTATTTCCGGCTGGCGACGCCGATCGCCAAACCGGTGAAGTTCATCACCACGATCCGGCGCCGCGATGACAGCGCGCTGGTTGTCGAAGCCTCGTTGCTCGACATCAGCGGCGGCGGCGTGGGTCTGATGGCCACACCCGGCTTGGCCTTGCTCTTGCCGCGCGGCGCCCTGCTGCACGACTGCAAGATGGCGCTTCCCGACGAGGGCTTGCTGGTCGCCGATCTTTGTGTGCGTAACAAGTTCGACGTCACAGCTCGCGGCGGTTC
The DNA here is from genome assembly GCF_029255285.1 of Accumulibacter sp. Taxonomy (GTDB): domain Bacteria; phylum Pseudomonadota; class Gammaproteobacteria; order Burkholderiales; family Rhodocyclaceae; genus Accumulibacter. Next base: position 86,334 of record NZ_JAPUVI010000112.1, on the reverse strand, counting down.
ACGCTACGTCCGTGTGGGCTGCGAATTCATCGGCTTGCCTGGCGCCAAGGTGAGCATGGTGCAACGCTACATCACGCGCGTGGAACGGGAGCGAAAGGCGCGGCTGAGCGGTATCGCCTAGCCGGCGCCGCGGCCGCCCGTCGCGGTTTGGCCGCGGACTCGCCGGACTGGTAGCCGGCAGATCGCGGCCGCAGCGCGCGCTTTGGCGAGTCGCTGCGTGCGGTCGGGGTGGCGCTGCTTTGCGTCCACCCGACCGCAGCCGTCCTCCGCCTGCTTTGCCGGGCGCCAGCCTAAAAACCGATCGCCAGCAACGCGTAGGCAGCAATCAGCGTTCCCAGCATCGCGAGCCCGTAGCACAGCAGCTTTGCCCCTGTTCCGGCGTGGATGCCGATGTCGTGCAGACTATGGAAGATGCGGTGCGCGGCATGCCACAGGAAGAGCGCGATGATGGCGAAGATGAAACCCTTGCCGATGATGTTCTGCGCGAAGGCCAGCATGTGCGGGTAGCTCATGGTGTCCGCCGGCAGCACAACGGCAAGCGGAACGGCGATTCCGGTAATGAATACCAGCATCGGACCGAACAAGGCCGAGAGCATGCCGCCGGCGCCAAACAGGGCCCAGAAGATTGGCGCATTGGATCGTTTCAGTGTTCTCTGTTTCATCGTACCAACCCCCAAACCAGACCCAGTAGGGCGGCGCTCGCCGCCGCCGCGACGGCCAGCCCGCTGCCGGTGATTGCCCAAGCCGGGAGCCTCTGACCACCGACGACGACCGGCGGCATGGTGCGCGGCATGATCTTGAACCAAGTGTAGGTGTGGTAGGCAATAGCCGCCAGCGCGAGCAGGTGGAAGCCGACGTACCACGGGTTCTTGAGCGCCGACAACCAGGCGTTCCAGGCCGCCTCTCCCTGCGACAGGCGGACCAGCCCGGTGAGCAGAATCGCTGCGTAGGCAGCGACGAAGAGTGCGGTGCCCTCATGTACCATGTACTCGACGAAGAACGGGTTCTTCCGCCACCAACCGTCCATCGGACGGACGTAGGGACGACGCTTGTTCACTTGGCACCTCCCTTCGGGGTGAGGAAACGAAGAAAATAGTCGGCCGCGCTGTTCGTCTTGTTCTGATTGACGGCGTTCGCCGGGTCGACATGTTTCGGGCACACCTCGGAGCAATAGCCGACCGCCGTGCAGTTGAAAACGCCTTCTTCGGAATTGATCAACTCCATACGCTGGGACTTGCCACCGTCACGGGAGTCGACATTGTAGCGATGCAACAGCGCGGTCGCGGCGGGCCCGATGAAGTTGGAATTCAGTCCGAACTGCGGGCAGGCAGCGTAGCACAGCAGGCAGTTGATGCAGGAGCTGAACTGCTCGTAGGCGTCGAGCTGTTCAGGCGTCTGCAGGTACTCGCCCTGGGCCAGCGTGCGCGTTTCCCGCGGAATGATGTAGGGCTGGATGCTCTCCAGTTTCTCGATGAAGCCCTCCATGTTGATCACCAGGTCGCGCTCGATGGGGAAATGCGACAGTGCTTCGACCCGCACCCGAGCCGGGTAGTAGTCGCGCAGAAAAGTCTGGCACGACAGACTCGGTTCGCCGTTGATCATCATTCCGCAACTGCCGCAGATCGCCATCCGGCACGACCAGCGAAAGCTCAACGACCCGTCGAGGTAGTCCTTGATGTACTGCACGCCCTGCAGCACCGACATGTCATCGGTAAACGGCACCTCGAAGACCTGCTTGTGAGGTTCCTTGTCCTTTTCCGGATGGTAGCGCAGAACCTCGATTTCGATGATTTTCTGTTTCTCAGACATTCGATGCCTTCCTTTCTTCCTGCTCGGCCTTTTCGCCAGCGGCACCGTAGGCACGCGTGCCCGGCTGCGATTTGGTGATCTTGACAGGGCCGTAGTCGATACGCGGTGGGCCGCCAGCGACATAGTGTGCCTGTGAATGCTGCAGGAAGTTGACGTCGTCGCGTGCTTCGAAACCGTCGAGGCGCTGGTGTGCGCCACGCGATTCGCGCCGGTTGATCGCCGAATAGGCCATCGCCTGAGCGACGTCGAGCTGGTATTCGAGTTCGATCGCCAGTAGCCACTCGGTGTTCCAGACGCTCGACTTGTCCTCCAGATTGACGTTGCGGAAACGTGCCTTGAGTTCGTCGAGCTTGTCACAGGTCTGCTGCATCGTTTTGGCCAGACGATAGATACCGCAGCCATCTTCCATGGTCTGCGCCATCTCCTTACGCAGCGTAGCGATACGTTCGCTGCCACCGGTTTTCGTCTTCAGTCCGAGAACCCGCTGTTCGACGGCCTGCGCCTGCTTGAGCAAGCTGGCCGAATTCCCCGGCGCCACTGATTTGGCGAAGCGGGCGGCTTCGACGCCCGCCACCTTGCCGAAGACCAGAAGTTCGGACAGGGAATTGGAACCCAGTCGGTTGGCGCCATGGATGCCGACGCTCGAGCATTCGCCCGCCGCGTACAGCCCGGCCAGCGGCGCGGCGCAACGACCGTCGACGAGGATTCCGCCCATCGTGTAATGCACCGCCGGACGAACCGGTATCGGTGCGTGTGCCGGATCGACGCCCATGAACTGTTCTGCCAGCTCGTAGATCTGCGGCAGGCGCTCACGCAGCTTGGCCTCACCGAGATGGCGGAGGTCGAGGTGCACCACCGAACCGTGCAGTCCTTCGATCGTCCGGCCTTTTTGCTGCTCGTACCAGAAAGCCTGGCTGAGACGGTCGCGCGGCCCGAGTTCCATCGCCTTGTTGCGCGGCGTCGGCTCGGCCGGGCCGAGACCGTAATCCTGCAGATAGCGGTAACCGTCCTTGTTCACCAGAAAGCCGCCTTCGCCGCGACACGCTTCGGTGAATAGGAGACCGGTACCAGGCATGCAGGTCGGGTGATACTGCACGAACTCCATGTCGCGCAAGGGCACGCCGTGCCGGTAGGCGAGCGCCATGCCGTCACCGGTGACGACGCCGCCGTTGGTGTTCTCGCGGAACACCCGGCCGGCACCGCCGGTAGCGATGACCACCGATCTGGCTTCGACCAGAGTCAGCTCGCCGGAAGCGATTTCGATGGCCACAACGCCCTGGACACGGCCGTCCTCGACCACCAGATCGACACAGAAATGCTCGTCGAAGCGCTTGATCGAGGGATACTTGATCGACGTCTGGAAGAGCGTGTGCAACATGTGGAAACCGGTCTTGTCAGCCGCGAACCAAGTCCGTTCGATCTTCATACCACCGAAAGCGCGCACGTTGACGTGGCCGTCCGGCGTACGGCTCCACGGGCAACCCCAGTGTTCGAGCTGGGTAAGCTCTTCAGTGCAGTGGGCGACGAAGTACTCGACGACATCCTGCTCGCAGAGCCAGTCGCCACCATGAACCGTATCGTTGAAGTGATACTCGAGGCTGTCCGTTGCCTGTTTCACGCCGGCCGAGCCGCCTTCGGCGGCGACGGTATGGCTGCGCATCGGATAGACCTTCGACACCAGGGCAATGCGCAGCGCGGGATCAGACTCCGCCACCGCGATCGCCGCCCGCAGGCCGGCGCCACCGCCGCCCACGATCACCACGTCCGCCTTATATGTCTCCACGCTTTATCCTTTCTCCCACCAGGTTGCGCCTGGCGTGGCCAACTTCCGACAAGCCCCGGCACGGCCAGGGCCTACTGTACTGAACTGCTTACGCCCTCGCTGACCGGCCCGCGTCGGGCTCGGCGATCCTGAGGGTCAACATCTGATACATGCCGCCGAAAAAACGTTGTTTGCTGACCGTTACGAAACTCCCATCCCGCGGCAACCAGGCGGCGACTTCCTCGCTGAACAGATCATGAGCGAACGGTTCGAGGCGGTCCAGAACCGGCTTCCAGAAATACCGCAATGGGTTGAAGCGGTTCGGAGGGGCGTAGTCCACGATGGTCAAGGTGCCGCCGGGGCGGACGACTCGCAAGGCTTCGGCCAGGGTTTGTTCCCGTACCGCTTGGGGCTGCTCGTGCAGCAGGAAAAACAGCAGGGCCCGGTCGAAACTCCCGTCGGCAAACCCGAGCGCTGCCGAATCCATGCAATGCAGTTTGATCGGCGTTTCCCGGGGCAGCTTGCCGGCCAGATTCTCGAGCTGGATAGGCAGGATATCGACGATCTCCAGCGAACCATCGGGAGTCACACATCGCGCCAGGCGCGGCGTCAGATCGCCGTAGGCACAGGCGATCTGAAGCGTACGGCCTGGCAGATGATGGCCGTAGCCATGGAGCACCGCGTTGCACAGGCGCTTGTAGTTGCCCCAGAGGATGAGGTTGACCAGCCACTGCCGTTCGAAAACGTGCACCGCCCGTGGATGGACATAGGCCCACCAGTAGTGGGCCTGCAGGTATTGCGGAACGGCGGGGAGGCTCTTCTTGACAGCCACGCATGTGGCACCTGGTCGATCGACGCGAGTTTTCATTGGAAAGATCTTAAGGTTTACGATCAGCGAGAAACCGCCTGCGACTGGCCAGCCGGAAGCTCCTGATTGATCTTCCGATCACCCGAGAATGGTCTTTGCAAGGTCTTGCCGCCCCCCTCGCGTGCTGCCCGCCCTGTCGGAAAATGGGAAGTTCCAAGCCGACAGGCCGTACCCTACCCGATCAAACCGGCGAAAGCAACTCGGGCAGCACCGCCCGCGCGTTGGCCGATGTGGCTTCCGCCAGATCATCGGCCGCCGTGGCGCGCAGTTCCGCCAGCACAGCATTGATTCGTGGCAACTGCGCCGGCGTGTTGCGACCACCCGCCAGCCAGGCTGGCGGCATGTCGGGAGCATCCGTTTCGAGAACGATCGAGGTCAGTGGCAGGGTTGCGGCGAGGCGGCGAAGGCGCGTTGCCCCGGAATGCGTCAGGGCGCCGCCGAAACCGAGCTTGAAGCCCAGTTTTACGAACTCCGCGGCTTGCTGACTGCTGCCATTGAAAGCATGCGCGATACCGCCTCTAACCCGGATGCGGCGCAGTTGCGCGAGAACCTGATCGATGGCACGGCGGATGTGCAGGAGCACCGGGAGGTCAAGCTCGCGGGCGATCTTCAGCTGTTCGACGAAAAAGTGTTCCTGCCGTGCGAAATCGGCGCCGGCAACGAACAGGTCGAGGCCGATCTCGCCTACCGCAAGCGCCGGTCGCCGCTTGCCAGGGGTTGCCGCAAGCCATTGGCGCAAGGCGTCCAGATCCGCCGGGCTGGCCTGCCGAACACTCAGCGGATGGATACCGTAGGCTGGAAAGCAAGCGACATGGCTTGAGCAACAGTCGTTCACGGCGTCGAAACTGGCGACGTCGATCGCCGGCACCACGATCGCCGATACGCCCGCCGCCCGTGCTTCCGCTGCCACAGCCTTCCGGTCGCCAGCAAACTCGTCAGCCGCCAGATGACAATGGGTATCGATCAGCATGGTGCGACGTCAAAGGAAGCGAAAGTCTGGTTCGGGCGACTGGCCGCCGATGATGGCGGCCAGCGCGGCGCCCGAACCACAGGCCATCGTCCAGCCGAGCGTTCCGTGGCCGCTGTTGATGTACAGGTTGCTGATGGCCGAACGTCCGATCAGTGGTACGTTCGACGGTGTAGCCGGTCGCAGGCCGCACCAGAACAGCGCCTCGCCGGCCGGCCGCAGGTCTGGGAAGAACTCCATCGCACGCGTCATCAAGGCTTGGCAACGCACGGCGTTGAGCTCGGTATTGTAACCGTTGAACTCGGCCGTTCCGGCGATCCTCAAGCGTTGGCCGAGGCGCGAAAAGACAATCTTGCGGCTGTCGTCGATCAGGCTGACGGTTGGCGCGACGCTGTTCTCGGTCAGCGGAATGGTCGCCGAGTAACCTTTCGCCGGATAGATCGGCAGACGGATCCCGACTGGGCGGAGTAATAAAGGAGTGTAACTGCCGAGCGCGGCGACATAGGCGTCGGCCTGCAGCAACTCACCACCGGCCAGCAAGCCGGCGACTCGTCCGCCGACGACGGTCAACCGGTCGATCGTGACGCCATAGCGGAAAACGACGCCGCGCGCCGCACAGAGCGCGGCCAGCTGTTGCGTGAAACGATGCGCGTCGCCGGATTCATCAGCCGCCGTATAGTCGCCGCCGACCAGCAACGATCTGGCGGCGGCAAGCGCTGGTTCGATGGCGATGCACTCGTCAACCCCGACGGTTCGTCGTTCACAGCCGAAATCACGCATTGCCGCGGCCGCGTCACCGGCCGCGGCAAACTCATGGCGATCGGTGTAGACATGCAGGATGCCGCGTTCGAGATGGTCGTAGGTCAGCGAGTTCTCGGCGGCGCGCAGGGCCTGCAGCTGCTCGCGGCTGTAGAGCGCGAGCCTGACGATCTGGCGAATATTGTCACGCGTTCGCTGCGCGGAGCACTCACGCAGGAAGCGCAGGCTCCAGTCGAGCAGGGCCGCGTCCGGGCGCGGCCGAAAAAGCAACGGAGCGTCTTCGCGCAGCATCCAGCTCAGGGCACGGCGCGGCGCCTGCGGGTTAGCCCAGGGCTCGGCATGCGAGACGGAAATCTGGCCGCCGTTGGCAAAGCTGGTCTCCATGGCAGCGGCCGCCTGGCGATCGATCACCGTCACCCGATGCCCGGCCCTGGCAAGATACCAGGCGGTGGTGACGCCAATGACGCCGGCCCCGAGCACCAGAACCTTCAAGCAGTCAACCCCTGATCCCGGGAAATGCGCGCGACTTCGGGGATGCGGCGCAGGCTGCGCATGAGGCGCGCCAGGGAAGTGCGGCTGGCGACCTGAACCGTGAAGTACAACGTCGTGTAAAGCCCCGGGTGTTTCTCGTCCATGTTGACGTGTTCGATATTCGTTCCGGAATTCGATATCTCAGTGGCGATTCGGCCGAGTACGCCAAGGGTGTTCTGTACCATGATCCGCAAACGCACGCTGAACAGCTTGCCAGGTTCAGGCTCCCACTCGACGTCGATCCACTTGGCGGGTTTGGCACTGCGCGCCCGGCGGATTGCCGGGCAGTCATGGGTATGAATCACCAGTCCCTTGCCCTTCCAGATCGAACCGATGATCGGGTCGCCGGGGATCGGCTGACAACACGGCGCGAACTGGACGGCCATACCTTCCGTACCGCGAATGCTCAGCGAAGCCGGGCGCTTCTCGGTACCCTGTGGCGCTTCCTCACGAGCCAGCAGACGGCGCGCGACGACACCCGCCATCCGAAAGCCGAGACCGATGTCGGTATACACTTCCTTGATCAGTTTGTTGCCGGAATCGCGCAGGACGTTCTTCCAACTGGACACGGGCACCTCGGAAGCGACCACGCCGAGGGCGCGCAACTCTTGGTCGAGCATCTTTTCGCCGAGCGCCGTCGACTCGTCGTGGTGCGCGGTCTTCAGGTAGTGGCGGATCTTGCTGCGTGCGCGCCCGGTCTTGACGTGGGCCAGCCAGGCGGCGCTCGGGTGAGCGTCGGCGGCGGTGACGATCTCCACTCGGTCACCATTGGTCAGTTCCGTCGCCAGCGACATCAGGTTGAAGTTGATCTGGGCGGCGACCGAGTGATTGCCGATATCGGTGTGCACGGCGTAAGCCAGGTCGACCGGCGTCGCGCCGCGCGGCAAGGGGATGATCTTGCCCTTCGGCGTGAAAACGTAGATCTCGTGCGGAAAGAGGTCGACCTTGACGTGCTCGAAGAACTCGGAGGAGTTGCCGGCGCTACTCTGCAGGTCAAGCAGCGAGTGGAACCACTTGGTGGTCTTCTGTTGCAGTTCGGCACCGAAGGACTCGCTATCCTTGTACAGCCAGTGCGAAGCGACACCTTCCTGCGCTACGTTGTCCATCGCCTCGGTACGAATCTGCAGTTCGAATGGAGTGCCATGCGGACCGATCAGCGTGGTATGCAGGGACTGGTAGCCGTTGGGCTTGGGAATGGCGATGTAGTCCTTGAACTTGCCCGGTACCGGCTTGTACAGCGCGTGCAGGGCACCCAGAGCCAGATAGGCCGTAGCGACATCGTTGACCACGACGCGGAAGCCATAAACATCGAGCACCTGCGAGAACGACAGCCGCTTGTCGAGCATCTTGCGATAGATCGAGTAGAGGCTCTTCTCCCGGCCGAAGACCTGCGCCTCGATTCCCGTGTCACGCAGCTTGCCCTTGATACCCTCCAGGATACGCGACAGCAGCTCACGCCGGTTGCCGCGCGCCGACTTCAGCGCGCGTGCGAGGACGCGGGCGCGCATCGGATAAATCAGCTCGAAGGAAAGATCCTGCAACTCCCGGAAAAGCTTGTTGAGACCCAGTCGGCCGGCAATCGGCGCGTAGATCTCCAGCGTTTCGCGAGCGATGCGGCGACGCTTGTCGGCGCGCACGGCAGACATGGTCTGCAGGTTGTGATGGCGATCGGCCAGTTTGATCAAAACGACACGCAAGTCGCGCGCCATAGCCATCAACATCTTGCGAAAGTTTTCCGCCTGCGCTTCTTCGTGCGACTGAAACTCTATCCTGTCGAGCTTCGACAAACCGTCGACCAGATCGGCGACCGGTTTGCCGAAGCGCTCGGCGATCTCGTTCTTGCCGACCGACGTATCCTCCATCACGTCGTGCAGCAGCGCCGCGACGACGCCTTCCACGTCCATCTGCCATTCGGCGATGGCACCGGCCACGGCCAGCGGGTGAGTGATGTAGGCTTCGCCGGACAAGCGCGTCTGGCCGCGATGCGCCTGCTCGCTGAACAGGTAGGCCTCGCGAACGCGCTCGATTTCTTCCGGCAGCAGGTAGTTCAGGCTGTCGATGAAAACCTGATAAGCTGGTTCGTCTTCGGGATGGGTAAGCGCACCCTCGACGACTTGCCGTTCAGCCGCCGGTTTCGTTTCGGCAACGGTGGTGTGCACGCTGACGCCCCGCTCCCCAAGCTGGAACGACGTCAGGCCTGGCCGCGGTTGAGGACTTCCAGACCGACCTTGCCGGCGCCAATTTCACGCAGGGCGATGACTGTGGGCTTGTCACGACCCGGATCGATCAGCGGCGTGGCGCCTGAGGTGATCTGACGGGCACGGTAGGTCGCCGCCAAGGTCATCTGGAAACGGTTTGGAATACGGTGCAGACAGTCGTCTACGGTCACTCTTGCCATGCGAATCTCCTGGAGGAATCAGAGCAGCGTCGAAAACAGGATGGAATGGCGCTGGCGCTGCGCTGCGTAGCGTAGGCGCGAAGCGACGACCACTGCCGACAAGTCGTCTAACGCACGCTGCAAGTCATCGTTGATAATAACATAGTCGAATTCGCCGACATGCCGCATCTCCTCGCGCGCGGCAGCCATGCGGCGCGCGATCGTCTCGGCCGTGTCGGTACCGCGGTCGCGCAGGCGACGTTCGAGCTCGTCGAGCGAAGGCGGCAAGATGAAAACGCCGATCGCCGCCGGGAACAAGCGGCGTACCTGTTCGGCGCCCTGCCAGTCGATCTCCAGCAGAACGTCCTGCCCGGATTGCAGGGCGACTGCGATACCATTTCCTGATGTGCCGTAGTAGTTGCCATGTACCCTCGCCCACTCGAGAAACTCACCTCGGCCGATCTTGTCCAGAAAATCCGACACGCCGATGAAGTGGTACGCGATACCCTCCAGTTCGCCAGCACGCGGCGAACGGGTGGTGTGAGAAATTGACAGACGAATTCTCGGATCGTTCTCGAGCAGCCGCCGCACCAGCGTCGTCTTGCCGGCACCCGACGGGGCCGTGACTATGTAAAGGTGTCCAGTCATGCTCTTTGACCTGCGAACGCAAGATCGCCATTGTACCCGTGGCGCGACGCCCTTCGCCAAAGGGACGCTTGCTTCGGCATGGACTCCGGCGGGCTTAAGGACGAAAATCGCGCCTTGGAAGCATTCATACTCGAGGAGGAGCAAGCTGATGTCCCGATGGAAGTGGATACCGCCCGCTGCCGGTTTGCTTGCCGCGCTGTCGGCCGGCGATGCCAGCGCGGCCGTTCCGATCAAGATTCTCGGCTTTGACGACATGTCGTGCCGTGCGTGGACCGCATCGAAAGACGACGCGGAACAGCGGGCGCTCTATGTCGCCTGGGTGCGTGGCGTTCTCACCGGACACAACTATGCCAACCAGAGTCAACAAGTGTCCACGATATCGAGTGGCACCGTCGAACAGCACGTACAACGCTACTGCACCGAAAAGCCGCTCGGGCAGTTCAGCGATGCCGCGCTTCGTCTCAGCGACCAGTTTTCGGGCCGCAACGCGGCGATCACCAAGTAGAAACCGCCGCGGCGCTCTGAACGGACGCTGGCCGGCCGCGAGGTGATCCCCTATTCCAAGTTTTGCACCTGCTCGCGCATCTGCTCGATGAGCAGCTTGAACTCGATCGCGGCTTGCGAGACTTCCGCGACGAGCGACTTGGAAGCCAGCGTATTCGCTTCGCGATTGAGCTCCTGCATCAGAAAATCCAGGCGTTTGCCGCTTTCGCCGCCGGTTTCGAGCACACGCTCGACTTCGTCGAGATGGGTGGACAGGCGCGCCAGTTCCTCGGCGACATCGATTCGTGCAGCGAAGAGCGCCACTTCCTGCCGGATACGCTCGTCGCCTACCGTATCGACCGCTTCCAGCAGGCGTTGCCGCAGCTTGTCATTGAACGCCGCCTGGGCGGCCGGAATGCGTGGCGCGACCTGCTTCACCAGCGCGCGCATGCAGGCGAGACGTTCGAGAATCACCATGGCCAGCTTGGCGCCTTCGCGGGCCCGGCTGGCGGCGAAATCGTCCAGCGTTTCACCGGCCAACGCCAGACAGGCCGGCGTCAGGATGTCGAGGTCCAGCGCGTCGTCACCAAAGATGCCCGGCCAGTGCAGCACGTCGTTGACCGCCAGCGGAACCGCCGACGGCAGAACGCCGCGCACCTGCGCGTCGTACGATCTGAGGCGTTCGAGCAGGTCGGCATTCAAATTGGCTTGCTGCCCCGTGGCAAGTGCCGAAAGAAAGCTGACACGGCACTCGAGCTTGCCGCGGCGAACGCGAGCATTGATCAGTTCACGCAGCGCCGGTTCGACGAGACGCAACTCGTCAGCGACGCGGAAATGGCAGTCCAGGTAGCGCGAGTTGACGCTTTTCAGCTCGATGTGCAGTGCGCCACCTTTGACGGCACGCGTCCTGGTGGCATAGCCGGTCATGCTGTAGATCATTGAATTCCTGGCGGGTTGACGATGCGCCGTGGGCAGGCGGCTTTACAGCCGCCCCCAAAAACGCCGACAATGATTGGAAACTTCCATGATAGCCTCGATACGGATGGCGCAACAAGCGAACCACCCCCTTCCCGCCGGTTTTCTGCTCGATGAGTATTGCATCGAACATCAATTATCGCTGGGTGGTTTTTCGATCGTTTATGTTGCCACCGACAGTCAGGGGCAGCGCGTCGCGATCAAGGAATATTTGCCGAACACCCTGGCCTTGCGGGCCGAAGGCAGGACGACCCCGGTCATTTCGGAAGAGCACTTGCCCGCGTTTCGCTACGGCATGAAGTGCTTCTTCGAGGAAGGACGGGCACTGGCTGGGCTTTCCCATCCCAACGTGATCCGCGTGCTGAACTTCTTTCGTGCCAACGAGACGGTGTACATGGTGATGGAGTACGAGCAGGGGCGTACCTTGCAGGAGCTTATCCAGAAGAACCGCGCCGGTGTGACCGAAAACTTCATTCGCAATGTTTTCACCAAGATGCTCAACGGCCTGCGTGAAGTGCACTCGCACAGGCTGCTCCACCTCGACCTCAAACCGTCGAACATCTATATGCGCAACGACCATGTGCCGGTGCTGATCGACTTTGGCGCGGCGCGCCAGACGCTGGCCTGCGACACGCCGATGCTCAAACCGATGTACACGCCGGGCTTCGCCTCGCCCGAGCACTACAGCCAGCGCGAACTGCTCGGTCCGTGGAGCGACATCTACAGCGTCGGCGCCTCGATGTACGCCTGCATCGCGGCCAGTACGCCGCAACCGGCAGACAGCCGCCTGCAAAAAGACGAACTCAAACCGGCGATGGTGCGCTGGGACGGCAAGTACTCGGACCAGTTGCTGGAAACAATAGACTGGTGCCTGTGCCTCAATCATCGCTATCGTCCGCAAAGCGTTTTCGCATTGCAGAAGGCGCTCACCGAACCGGTCGTCGCACCGGCTCCGCCAGCGAAAGGAAGCTGGCTGGAGCAGATGGTCGGCAAAATCAGAAAGCCCAGGGACGCATGAAGTTCACGATCTATCAGGAAACCCGGGTCGGCAAGCGGGCCAACAACGAGGACCGGCTGGCCCATTGCTATTCGCGTGACGCGCTGCTCATGGTCGTCGCCGACGGCATGGGTGGCCACTATTATGGCGAGGTAGCGGCACAGATCGCCGTACAGACTTTGACCGAGGCTTTCAAGCGCGAGTTCAGGCCGCGTATTCGTGACCCCTTCATGTTCTTGCAGAAGGGGATGCTCAACGCCCACCGCGGGATTCTCGACTTTGCCGGCACGCATCACCTGCAGGATTCCCCGCGCACAACCTGCGTCGCCTGCATCGTCCAGAACAATGTCGCGTACTGGGCGCACTCGGGCGACTCGCGCCTCTACCTGTTGCGGGACGGCAGGGTGCTGGCGCAGACCAAGGATCACTCGCGCGTTCGCTTGCTGGTTGACCAGGGAGTAATCAGCGAAGATCAGGTGCACGCTCACCCCGATCGCAACAAGATCTATGGCTGCCTGGGCGGGCAACAGACGCCGGAAATCACCTTTTCCCACAAGATGACTCTGGAGGCGGGTGACGTCTTGGTCCTGTGCACCGACGGTGTCTGGAGCGGGCTGCCGGGCGATGTGCTGGCGCTGGCGCTGAAGACTGCCGATCTGATGCGCGCGGTGCCGTCGTTGATGGGCCAGGCGGAAGCCCGTGGCGGTCCGACGGCCGACAACTTGTCGATCATCACCGTGCGCTGGCAGGACACCTACAATGACGGTAGCACGGGAGGCAACAGCGTGATATCGACCAAAACGATGCCACGCGATACGGTGACGACGCGACTCGATGAGTTCGGGCGCAACCCGGACGCCAAGACCGAGCTGACAGAGGACGAAATCGAACTCGCCATCGAAGAGATACGTTCGACCATACAGAAGTACAAATAGGAGTCCGCATGCGTCCCAGCCAACGTCAACCCTCGCAACTGCGCGCGGTTCGCCTGACGCGCCGCTTCACTCGGCACGCCGAGGGCTCGGTGCTGATCGAGGTCGGCGACACGCGTGTCTTGTGCACGGCCAGCGTCGATGAGTCCGTGCCGCATTTCCTGCGTGGTGCCGGACAGGGCTGGGTGACGGCCGAATACGGCATGCTGCCTCGGTCGACGCACACGCGTACGCATCGTGAAGCGGCAAAAGGCAAGCAAAGCGGCCGAAGTCTGGAAATCCAGCGGCTGATCGGTCGTGCGCTGCGCGCGGTGACCAATCTCAAGGCGCTCGGCGAACGTCAGATCACCCTCGACTGCGACGTTCTGCAAGCCGACGGCGGTACGCGCTGTGCCGCCATCACGGGTGCCTGGCTGGCGTTGCACGACGCTTGCGCGCATCTCGTCAGGGTCGGCCGGGTCGCCACGAGCCCGTTGCTCGATCATGTTGCGGCAGTTTCGGTCGGCATCTATCGTGGGCTCGCCGTGCTCGATCTCGATTACTCCGAGGATGCGAGCTGCGATACCGACATGAATGTCGTGATGACCGGCCAGGGAGGGATTGTCGAGCTTCAGGGGACGGCCGAAGGCGATCCGTTCACGCGTTCCCAGATGAACGATCTGCTCGACTTGGCCGAGGCTGGCATCGGTCAGTTGATCGCCCAACAAAAGTCGGCGTTGGCCTCATGAAACTCGTACTGGCTTCGAACAACGTCAAGAAACTCGCGGAACTCGACGCGATTCTCGCCCCGCTCGGCTGGCAACTCATCGCACAGGGTGACTTGGGGATTCCCGAGGTCGAGGAGCCGCACGGCACCTTCGTCGAAAACGCGCTGGCGAAAGCCCGCCACGCCTCGCAGATCGCCGGCTTGCCGGCGCTGGCCGATGACTCCGGCTTGTGCGTCGATGCCTTTGGCGGTGCGCCGGGCGTCTGGTCGGCGCGCTACGCTGGCGAGCCGAAATCCGATGCCCGCAACAACGAGAAGTTGTTGCGCGAACTCGGCGGCAATCGCCAGCGCACGGCGCACTTCGTTTCGGTCATCGTTTTCGTCCGTCACCCCGACGATCCGCAGCCCATCATTGCCGAAGGCGAGTGGCACGGCGAGATCCTTTCGGCGGCACGCGGCGACGACGGTTTCGGCTACGATCCCCTGTTCTACATCCGCGAATTGGACAAGAGCGCCGCCGAACTCGATGCCGCGGAGAAGAATCGCCGCTCGCACCGCGGCCAGGCCTTGGCCCGTCTCGTCGAGCGTCTGCAGGCACGTCGCTGATGCCCGGCGGCAGCGGCCGGACGATCATCCCGCTGCGCCGGCAGCCGCCAGCGTCGACCGACGAGATCGGCTTCCGCCGCCCGCCCCCATTGGCGCTGTACGTTCATGTTCCGTGGTGCGTGCGCAAGTGTCCCTATTGCGACTTCAATTCGCATGCCCTGTCGGCCGACAGCAAAATGCCTCGCGAGCCGGCGGCGATTCCTGAGCGCGAGTACCTCGCCGCTTTGCTTGGCGACCTCGAGTCTGCCTTGCCCCTGGTTTGGGGCCGCCGTGTCGACAGCGTCTTTCTCGGCGGCGGAACGCCCAGCCTGCTGTCGGGCGCCGCCGTCGACGAACTGCTGGCCGCCGTGCGCAGCCGCCTGCCCCTGCTGCCAAACGCCGAGATCACTCTGGAAGCCAACCCGGGGACCATCGAGCGCGAGAAGTTCGCGGCTTTCCGCGCCGCTGGCGTCAACCGCCTGTCGCTGGGAATTCAAAGCTTCAACCCGCATCACCTCGAGTCGCTCGGCCGGATCCACGACGGCCACCAGGCGAAAACGGCCATCGTCGAGGCCATCCGCTACTTCGACAACTTCAATCTCGATCTGATGTATGGTCTGCCCGGCCAGGCGCTGACCGAGGCGGTCGAGGACATCGACCTCGCGCTCTCGTTTGCGCCACCGCATCTCTCCTGCTATCAACTCACGATCGAGGCGAACACCGCTTTCGCGGCCCGGCCGCCGGCGCTTCCTGATGCCGACGACTGTGCCGACATGCAGGATGCCATCGAGGCCAAGCTCGCTGCCGCGGGCTATCGACACTACGAAACGTCGGCCTTTGCCCAACCCGGCCGCGAGTGCCGGCACAACCTCAACTACTGGCATTTCGGCGATTACCTGGGAATCGGTGCCGGCGCGCACAGCAAGCTCACGCTGCGCGATCGCGTGCTGCGCCAGATGCGCTGGAAGCGGCCGGAGCAATACCTGGTCAAGGTCGCCGCCGGAACACCGTTGCAGGAGGAATTCGCCGTCGACCCGGCGGATTTGCCTGGCGAATTCATGATGAACGCGCTACGCCTGATCGACGGCTTTGCCGCGCCGCTCTTCGCGACGCGTACAGCCTGGTCGTTGCGGAGTATCGAGAAGCAACTGCAGCAGGCGGAAAAAGAGGGACTGCTCGAGCGCCGGGGCGAACACATTGCACCGACCGATCGCGGCCGACGCTTTCTCAATCGACTGCTGCAGGGTTTTCTCGCCGAGCGGGCCTGACGGCGCGCGCCGGTCGTCGACAACAAGGTCGCCGAGGCCCCAGCGGCTAGCGCTTCATCGCTTCGACCGCCAGGTCAAGCTGCCGCCGGAGTTCGTCGGCCGGCTGCTCCTGCGCTTCAGCGAGACGAATCTGGCGCAGCAGATCGGATACTCGCGCGGCAGCCAAGCGACGTGCTTTCGCCGATCCCGCCGTCGGTGGCGTCTGCGGCGCGGCGTTGGGCGCCGCGACTGGCGGGACGACAGGCTTGCCGTCGACGACCAACTGGGCGCGTTCGGCACCCGGCTGACCCCGTCGGGCGGTGATCACCATAGATCGCGGTTGATACGGGCGCGGCACCGGCCGCGGGGCAGCGGCTGCCACCCCGGCCTCCTTCATGGCGTTGACCGCGGCCAGCAGCTTGCGATGCAAGTCTTCACTCGGCCGACCTTCGGCCTCGGCAGCACGGATCTGCTTCATGAGTTCGTCGATCTCGCGCGGCACCGACGCCGAGCGGACCGCTTCGCCGACGCTCGCCGGCGGCGCCTTGACGGCGATCGCGAACTCCTCCGGCGAAGAGATCATCTTCGCCAGGCGCAGATGGTTGTAGCGCATCGCCATGGTCACCGCCGTATCGCCCCAATCACTCTGCAGTCCGGTGTTGGCCCCGGCTTCGAGCAGGCTCCTGGCGAGTTCCTGGTGTCCCTCGCGGGCGGCCATCATCAGCGGTGTCGAGCCGTTCGGCGAGCGGGCATTGACGTTGGCGCCGCGCGCCAGAAGATCGCTCACCACCTTGCCGTGGCCGTTGAAAACCGCGTAGTGCAACGCGCCCCACTGGTTGCCCTGACGGTCGAGCGGCGCTCCGCGCTCGAGAAGCCACTTGACGGCCTCGAGATGCCCACCCCAGGCAGCGAGTTGCAACGCCTGCTCGCCGTTCCGGTTGTTGCGCCGCAGGTCGGCGCCTCGCTCGACGAACAGCGCCATCATTTCGATGTTGCCATGCCAGGCGGCCACCATCAGGCCGCTGCCGATATGCGCCGCCTGGTACTCCGGGTCCAGTCCCTCGTCGAGCCAGCGCTTGACCTTGCGCAGATCGCCGCGCTCGATGGCATACTCGAAAGTGATCGGATCGGGCGCCGGCGCCTGTGCCCAGACGGTACCGACAAGCAGCCACAGTCCTAGCCAGCGGGAACCGGCGACCAAGACCTGGTGCAGCGCGCGCCAGGCGAAATGGGCCACACCCGCCGCACGGCTCGCTTTAGCGTGTTGCACGTTGTCGTTTTGCCTCACAATGGCGGATCAATGTGGTCCCGCCTGATTCCCGCTTTCGCGGTTTCGCTTGCCTTGCACGCCAGCCTTCTGCTGCCGGACGCCCTCAAACTCGGCGCCGCGCCGGTGCGCCCGTCGCTCGAAGCGTCACTGCGCCTGCCGGCCAAGCGGCTACCGGCCACCGACGACGCCTTGCTGAAGAACACCCTGGCGACCGACAAGATTCCTCCGCATGTCAAGCCACCCCCCCCCGCGCCGGCCGCACGCACCGCCTCGCCAGCTGACAAGACGACGGCCAAGCGTAGCGTCGACGCCGCGCAGCGCAAACTTTCGCAACACTTGTACTATCCGCCGGAAGCGATCGCTCGCGGCCTCGAAGGCGAAGTCCGCCTGATGCTGACGCTAGGCGAAGACGGCAGCATTCTCGACGTTGGGGTGGCCAGCAGCAGTGGCCAACCGATTCTCGATAAGGCCGCGGTGCGGGCGGCCTGGGCGATGAGTCGCGTGAACTGGGCTCAGTCACGCGAGTTCATCCTGCCGGTCATTTTTCGTCTCGACTGACTCTGGCTTCCTGACAAAGACCAGATCCCACACGCCGTGCCCGAGGCGCAGGCCGCGCTGCTCGAATTTCGTTTGCGGACGATGGTCGGAACGCGGCGCGTAGTCCGGCGCCGTGTTCGCGAGTCGTGCTTCAGCCGACAGCACGGCGAGCATCTGCCGCGCGTAGTCTTCCCAATCGGTCGCGCAGTGCAGATAGCCACCGGCTTGCAAGCGGCTGGCGAGCAGCGCGACGAAGGGCGGCTGCAACAGGCGCCGCTTGTGATGACGCTTTTTCGGCCAGGGGTCGGGGAAGAAGACATGTATCCCGGCCAGCGAAGCAGGGGTGATCATGTCGCGCAGTACCTCGACCGCGTCGTGCTGGATGATGCGCTGATTCCTTAGCCCCAGTTCGGCGACCAGCTTGCACAGGCTGCCGACTCCCGGCGTGTGAACTTCGATGCCGAGATAATCATTTTCGGGATGACTGGCGGCGATCGCCGCCGATGTCTCGCCCATGCCGAAACCGATTTCGAGAATCTGCGGCGCGCTCCGTCCGAACAGCGCGTCGAGATCGACAGGCGCTGCGCTGTAGGGCACGCCGATCTTTGCCATCATCGCGTCGCGATAGCGTTGCTGGGCATTCGACAGCCGTCCCTGGCGAAGGACGAAACTACGGATGGAGGCGCGTTCCCGAACGCCGGCGCCAACGTTCCCGCCACCTGCCATGGCTAGGAGCCGATCAGTCCGGTGGTCGGCGACGAAGGATCCGCCGAGTAGTACTTGCGCGGCATGCGGCCGGCAAGGAAAGCTTCGCGCCCAGCCTCGACGGCCTTCTTCATGGCGCTGGCCATCAACCGCGGATCGCGGGCGTGCGCGATGGCGGTGTTCATCAGCACGCCGTCGCAACCCAGCTCCATGGCGATCGCCGCGTCGGACGCCGTGCCGACACCGGCGTCGACGAGCACCGGCACCTTCGCCTGATCAATGATCAGGCGCAGACTCCACGGGTTGACGATGCCCATGCCGGAGCCGATCAGCGAAGCCAGCGGCATGATCGCGACGCAACCGATCTCCTCCAGCATTCTCGCCTGGATCGGATCGTCGGCGCAGTAGACCATCACCGCGAAACCCTCTTTGACCAGGATTTCCGCCGCCTTCAGCGTTTCCGGCATGTTCGGAAAGAGGCTGTTTGGATCGCCCAACACCTCGAGCTTGCACAAGGCATGCCCGTCGAGCAATTCGCGCCCCAGGCGCAACGTGCGTACGGCGTCGGTCGCCGTATAGCAGCCTGCCGTGTTCGGCAGGATAGTGAACTGCGATGGTGGCAGGACGTCGAGCAGATTTGCTTCGCCCGCCGTCTGCCCGATGTTGGTACGGCGAATGGCAACGGTGATGATTTCCGCGCCGGAGGCATCGATCGCCGCTCGTGTCTCGGCGAAATCCTTGTATTTGCCGGTGCCAACCAGCAGGCGCGAGCGGTAGGTCCGACCGGCTACCGTCAGACTGTGAGGAGAGGAAGTCATGAGTCTTTCGATTCGCAGTATGTTCAGCCGCCGCCGACGGCGACGACGATCTCTATCCGGTCGCCGTCGGCCAAGTGCGTTTCGGCATGGCGACCGCGGGCGACGATTTCACCGTTACGCTCAACGGCGATCCGCTTGCCGGCGTGGTCGAGTACCGTCAGCAGTTCGGCGACGGTCAGTGACGAGGGAAATTCGCGGCTTTCGCCGTTGATCAACAGGTTCATGGGAGGCCGATTCTAGCATGCCGCCGCGTCATCACTCCGGCCACCTGAGGCTCGCCGGGACTCCAACACAGCGCGGCTGCCTGCCGGCCCGCCGGCCAGCGGGTTTCAGGGCAGGCGCGCGAGCGATGGCCCGCTCCCGGAAGCCCACCCGCAGCCGTTGCCCTTGACGTCATCCGTAGCGGTGCCGAGCGCCGGTAGCGACACGCCATGCCCGATCGCGCAATACTCGATCCCCAGGCTGCGCACCAATGCCGGGTCGAACAGGTTGCGACCGTCGAAAATCAGCGGCTGTTTGAGCAGCGCCCGCATCTGCTCGAAATCCGGGCTCTTGAACTCGCGCCATTCTGTGACGATCAGCAACGCATCGGCGTCGCGCAGGGCCTCCGCCTGATGGGTCGCAAAACTCAGTCCCGGCCGATCGCCAAACACCCGTCGCGCCTCGTCCATCGCCACCGGGTCGTAGGCGCAGACCGTGGCGCCGCGGCGCAACAGCTCGTTTACGATGACCCGGCTCGGCGCTTCGCGCATGTCGTCCGTGTCCGGCTTGAATGCCAGCCCCCAGACGGCAAAGCGGCGGCTCTGCAGTTCTTCGCCAAAACGGAAGACGACCTTTTCCACCAAGACGCGCTTCTGAGTCTCGTTGACCGCTTCGACGGCCGCCAGCACGCGCAGGTCGATG
Source organism: Accumulibacter sp. (assembly GCF_029255285.1). Classification (GTDB taxonomy): domain Bacteria; phylum Pseudomonadota; class Gammaproteobacteria; order Burkholderiales; family Rhodocyclaceae; genus Accumulibacter. Next base: position 66,455 of record NZ_JAPUVI010000112.1, on the reverse strand, counting down.
CCGAAAGCATGGCCGGTACGCACCAGCGCCTTCAGATCCTTTGGGAAGCACGAGCCGCCGTAGCCGGTTCCGGCGTAGAGGAAGTGTGAACCGATGCGCGGATCGCTGCCGATGCCGAGGCGCACCCGTTCGATATCGGCACCGACGCGCTCGGCGAGCCGTGCCAGTTCGTTCATGAAGCTGATTCGCGTCGCCAGCATGGCATTGGCCGCGTACTTGGTAAGCTCGGCGCTACGCGTATCCATCAGCAGCAGTTTCTCGCGGTTACGCGAAAAAGGCGCGTAGATCGCCCGCATCAGCAGCCGCGCGCGTTCATCGTCGGCACCGATGATGATGCGGTCGGGGCGCATGAAGTCCTCGACTGCGGCACCCTCCTTCAAAAACTCGGGATTGCTGACGACCGCGAAGTCGATGCTCACCCCGCGTTCGGCGAGCACCTCCTGTACTGCCGCCCGAACGCGATCGGCGGTACCCACCGGCACCGTGCTCTTGTCGACGATCACCTTGTAGTCGGTCATGTGCCGGCCGATGCCGGACGCGGCAGCGAGCACGTACTGGAGATCGGCCGAACCGTCCTCGTCGGGCGGCGTACCGACGCTGATGAACTGCAGCGTTCCGTGGTGCACGGCGGCGACGATGTCGTTGGTGAACTGCAGCCGTCCAGCCGCGACGTTGCGGCGCATCATCTCGCCCAGGCCCGGCTCGTGAATCGGGAGCCCCCCAGCATTGAGGACCGCGATCTTGCCTTCGTCCACATCCAGACAGACGACGTGGTTGCCCATTTCCGACAGGCAGACGCCGGTCACGAGGCCAACGTAGCCGGTACCAATGACAGTCACTTTCATCCGCAGCTCGCTTCCATTCGGATTTTGTAATAACGCCGATACCAATCGACGAAACGCCCTATGCCGTCGGCCAGCGGTGTGTCCGGCGCAAAGCCGATCCATCTATCCAGGGCAGAGGTGTCGGCACAGGTCGCCGGCACGTCCCCGGGTTGCGCAGCGAGCAGCCGTTTCTCGGCCACCCGCCCAAGGCACTGCTCGAGGCAGCCGATGAAGTCCATCAGCGCCACCGGTTGACGATTGCCCACGTTGAACACCCGGTATGGCGCATCGCTGGTCGCCGGATCGGGCGCCGACGCCGAATACCCCGGATCCGGCTCGGCCACCCGGTCATGGACTCTCAGTACGGCTTCGACGACGTCGTCGACGTAGGTGAAGTCGCGCCGCATGCGGCCGTGGTTGAATACGTCGATCGGCCGACCTTCAAGGATCGCCCGGGTGAACAGAAAAGGAGCCATGTCGGGACGGCCCCAGGGACCGTAGACGGTAAAGAAGCGCAGGCCGGTCGTCGGCAGGCGATAGAGGTGGCTATAGGTGTGCGCCAGCAACTCGTTGGCCTTCTTGGTTGCCGCGTAGAGGCTGACCGGATGGTCGACGTTGTCGCGCTCGGCGAAGGGCAGCCGTGTGTTGCCGCCATAGACGCTGGAACTCGAGGCATACACCAGGTGTTGAACCCGTTGCTGGCGGCAACCTTCGAGCACGTTCACGAAGCCGAGCAGGTTGCTGTGTACGTAGGCATGCGGATTGAGCAGCGAGTAACGCACACCGGCTTGCGCCGCCAGATGGGTGACCCGCTCGAAGCCTTCGCTGGCGAACAATCCGGCCATCGCCGGCCGGTCGGCGACATCCAGCGCGATGAAGCGGAAATCGCCCTGCCCGGTCAGGCAGGCCAGGCGGGAACGCTTGAGATGGACATCGTAGTAATCGTTGAGGTTGTCGATGCCGACCACGCTGTCGCCGCGCCTAAGAAACCTTTGGGCGACGTGCATGCCGATGAAACCGGCGACACCGGTGACGAGGAGTTTCATGCGCGCCGCTTTCGAACTCTCGTGCTTGTCATGGCAACGACCGGCCGCGCGCGGCCCGATGCGCTTGGACGACGTCCCGGAAACACTGCCGGGACGACCAGGCAGGCAGTCATGGGCACGTGTGACTCGTCGAAGAAAAGCGTTGTGGCAATCCTGAGTGCAAACCTGGAGACCAGAATGAAAGCCGAGGCACTGGGTAAACCACCGGCCGGAATAGATCGGTTGAATGGGCAAAGCTGGAGGCAACAACTGCGCCACGCCAAGGCCAGCAGCAACTGTGCGGGAGGCGATGATAGCAGCCCAATCGAATTTTGTCCGACGGCCCTGCGGGTTGTTTCGCCGCGTGGATGCCGGACCTCCTGCCGCGCTCACTGACCCGACCCGCGGCAGGGGGAATGCGCGCCGCGCTTCTGGCAAGGACGACGCCCCGTCGCGAGGCTCCACCGCCCTGGGGTCGGATCGACGATCATCAGATCGTTGGCTAAGCCAGGCGACCCGCCGCATTGGCCGACGTTGACCATTCCTCTCTGCTGGTCGCCCGGCTGGTCGCTGGTCACCGGCAGAAAACGGCAGAACCGTTTATCGCGCGCCGACAACCGGCTATCATAGAACGATGAAAACACGAATCCTGCTGGTCGAGGACGACGAACGCCTCGCTGAACTGACTGCTGAATACCTGCGCAAGAACAACTTCGAAGTCATGGTGGAAGGTCGAGGTGACACCGCCGAGACGCGCATTCTCAGCGAACGTCCTGACCTGGTCATTCTCGACGTCATGCTGCCGGGCAAGGACGGTTTCGCGGTCTGCCGTGCCGTTCGCAGTCAGTACAGCGGCGTGATTCTGATGTTCACGGCGCGTGACGAGGAATTCGACCAGATCTTCGGCCTCGAACTGGGTGCCGATGACTACATCGCCAAGCCCGTTCAACCACGCCTCCTGCTGGCGCGCATCAAGGCCTTGCTGCGCCGGGCGCCAGCCGCGCCGGGGGGGGCACCCGTCGAAGGCGCCGACCCGGGTGAACCGGCCGAACTGGCGTTCGGCCGCTTCCGGATCAGCCAGGCGACGCGCAGCAGCTTTTTGGGCGACGACAGTATCGACCTGACGACGGCCGAGTTCGACCTGCTCTGGCTGCTCGCCCGCCACGCCGGCAGCATCCTGTCGCGCGACGATCTTCTGCAGGAATTGCGCGGCATCGGTTTCGACGGGCTGGACCGCTCGATCGACGCCCGCATTTCCCGGCTGCGTCGCAAGCTCGGCGACGATCCGGAAAACCCGACGCGAATCAAGACGGTGCGCGGCAAAGGCTACCTGTTCAGCAAACATGACTGGCAGTAGCCGGCTGCTCGCCCTGCTCGGCAACACTACGCCGGCGCCGTGGCGCGGACGCTACAGCCTATCGCGGCTGTTCTTCAACTTTTACCTGCTGGTCATGGGCTCGTTCGTGGCCATTGCGATCTTCGCCGACTTCGTCATTTCGACTGCCGTCAAGGGCATTACCGACGACTACACCCGCCGTTTCATGCGTGGCACGATCGTCCTCATCGAGGACGAACTGTTCCGCAAGCCACGCTCGGAGTGGCCAAAAACGATAGAGGCGCTGGACAGGAAGTTCTCTTACAAACTGGACATCGTCGACCGCTGGACCCTGAACCTGCCACCGCCACAGGCCGCCAAACTCGACGACGGCGAACTGGCCATCGACGCACAGGGCGAGATTCTCTATCACCGCCTCAAACAGACGCCGCAGATTCTGATGGTCGGCCCGATCTCGCCCGAGCGCGACCCGGACTACCGGAAGGGTATCCCGCTCGATTTGCGCATCCGCCTGCTCACCTGGAGCCTGATCGGTCTGTGCCTGGCGATCGTCGTCTGGCTGTGGGTACACCCGGTCTGGCGCGATTTGGAAGCGATGCGTCAGACGACGCGGGCACTCGGAGAGGGACTCTTCGAAGCGCGTGCGCCGACGATGCGCAGCAGCGCTTTCGGACCTCTCGCGGAAACCCTTAACGGCATGGCGGAGCGAATTCAGCGTCTGATCGCCACCCAGAAGGAGCTTTCCAGCGCCATTTCGCACGAATTGCGAACGCCGATCGCACGCCTGCGTTTCGCACTCGAGATGCTGGCCGAGACCGAAGAACCGGGCGAACGCGAGCGGCTCTGGCGACTGATGGAAGCCGACCTCGACGAACTCGACAGCTTGATCGACTCCAGTCTGACCTACGCCCGCTTCGAACGCGAGCAGCCGGAACTTCAGTTGAGCGCCGTCGAGTTCGGTCCATGGCTCGCGCAACAGGTGGCGGCCAATCGGTTGCTCGGACGCCATCTCGAGCTCATGGTAGACACATCGGCCCTACCGCCCGCGCAGCATGTCGAACTCGACTCGCGGAGCATGCCTTACGCGGTCACCAACCTGCTGCGCAACGCCATCAAGTACGCCAGAACGCGCATCCGGGTAAGTGCCGAGATGGTCGGCCAGCACATCGCCTTGCACGTCGACGACGACGGTATCGGCATCCCGCCGGAAGAGCGAGAGCGCGTCTTCTCGGCCTTTACCCGACTCGACCGCTCGCGCGACCGAGCGACCGGTGGCTATGGCCTGGGTCTGGCGATCGCCCGGCTGGTGCTCGAACAACACGGTGGCACGGCCAGCGCTGGCGCCTCGCCGCTCGGCGGCGCCCGCTTCACGCTACGTTGGCCACTGTCACAAAGCGTCACCGAAAGCTGACGCAATCGCTGCAGACTCGCCAGCGAAGGGCCGCTATGATCACGCTTTCCGCTGGCAGTAAAGAGCGATCGAGGGCACGAAGTGAACGAATTCCTACTCATCAGCGAGCGCTTGCTCGCCACCACACGCCAGCACTTCTTCGCCGACGACCTGGCGACGCCCATCGAGCAGGCTGAAGACGACGGCTGTGCGGGCCGTTGTTTCGGTGATCCGCCACATCGAGCCCGCACCGACAAGTGAGCGCGGTGGCCGGGTCGCCTGTCCGTTTCCCGATCGCCGAAGGTTTCGGCATCTTTGTCGCGATTGCCGCGGCTGACGTACTCATCGCGGGCGAGGTAAATCTGTTCAAGGCTTCGCTGATTGCGGCCGGCGCGGCAATCGTGCTGTACTTGGCACGACGCCGGCTGCTTGCCAACCGACGTCGCCACTTGCACTGAAGCTCCGGGCAACATTAGCCCCCGCCCACTGCCGGCGAGTTTTCTTGGCCGGCGAGATCAGGGCGCGTTCTTGGCGAAGTGACCGTGGGCACACTGCCGACGACACGAACTTCGCGCTGCGGGAACGGAATCTCGATACCTTCGTCGCGAAAGCTACGCCAGATCGCCAGGTTGATCGCCGAGCGAACGCCGCCGGTTCCCTCCTGCGGATCGCCAATCCAGAAGCCGAGTTCAAGGTTGATGCCGCTATCGGCGAAAGCGCTCAGTAAAGCTTGCGGTGGCGGATCGGTGAGCACCCTGGGCTGTGCCTGTGCGGCCTCGCGCATGAGCCGCATCGCCTGCTCAAGGTCGGTCCCGTAGGCTACCTGAATCGAGATGGTGACACGCAGGCGCGAATCGGTAAACGACTCGTTGCGCACGATGTTCGATACCAGGTATTCGTTCGGAATGATGACCTCGGTACCGGTGAGCGTGCGCACGACGGTATAGCGTGCGGTAATCTGCGTCACCACACCGGAAGTCGTGGCGTCGATGGCGACCAGGTGGCCGATGCATACCGAACGGTCGAGCAGGAGAATGAAGCCACTGACGTAGTTGCTGGCGATCTTCTGCAAACCGAGTCCGAGACCCACAGCCAGCGCACCACTGAACACCGACAAGGCAGTCATGTCGATACCGACGATGGACAGGCTGAGCAACAGTGCGATGACCGACAGCACGGCCTTGACCAGGCGGCCCAGGACGACACGCGTATTGGCATCGAGCTTGTCGTTCGCCAGCACACGATTCTCGATCTCGCCCGAGAGCCAGAGAGCCACCAGAACCGTGACGCACACCGTCACCAGGCCGGTGAGCAAGGTCCAGAGATCCAGCTTCTGTTTGCCGGCCGTGAAAGTCACCTGCTCGAGCAACTCGACGATCGGTTCCGCCAGTCCGGTAATGTAGAGCGCCAGGCAGAACCATATGCCCATGCCGATGAAGCGCTCGGAACTCGCCAGCAAGCTGCCGGCCTGGAAAGCGTGGCGCAAGATGTAGATCGCCGCCCGCACCAGCGCCAGCGAGAGCAGCAGCGGCAGCGCCAGATCGAGCAGGCTGATCGGTCCCCAGTGCCAGTATCTGAATGCCTTGCGTACGACGAGAACGAACACCAGGGCAAGCAGGGGAAAAGCAACGCGCTTCAGACTGCCGGTGCCGAAGCTGCGCAACACGCCGTGATCGGTCCGCGAGCGCGCAAATTCGCGCCGCTGCCCATAGCGCGACAAGCCCCAGGCAAGCAGCAGACAGGCCGCGAGTGCCACCACCTGCCAGAGAAAACCGGGATCGCGCAGATCACGCCAGAGTCCGACCAACAAGGCAAACATCTCTTTTTCGTTCATTTTCTCTCCATCACCGCGGCATAGAAGGCATCGGTCCCGTGCCGGTGCGGCGACAGGCGCAGGCGTTTGCCGCAATCGATCGTGATTTCCTGCTGACCGAGAATTTCCTGCGCGCGGCAATCAACGAACTCGGAGTGTTGCGCCAGGAAAGCCCCGACCACCGCTTCGTTTTCCGCCTCGAGCAGACTGCAGGTCGCGTAGACGAGCCGCCCGCCCGGTTTGACGAGCGTTGCGGCGGCAGCCAGAATCGCCGTCTGCTTGGCGCTCAGATCGGCAACGCTGGCCGCCGTCTGCCGCCACTTGAGATCCGGATTGCGGCGCAGCGTTCCAAGACCGGAACACGGCGCATCGACCAGCACGCGGTCCAGCTTGCCAGCCAGTCGCCGGATCTTGATGTCGCGCTCCGAATCGATGCGCAGCGGATGGACATTCGACAGGCCGGAGCGCGCCAGCCGCGGCTTCAGCTTGGCCAGCCGCCGTTCGGCGACATCGAAGGCGTAGAGGCGGCCCTGCGAGCGCATCAGGGCGCCCAGCAGCAAGGTCTTGCCGCCGGCACCGGCGCAGAAATCGGCCACCATCTCGCCACGTCTGGGCTGCAGCAGGAAGCCGAGCAACTGGCTGCCTTCGTCCTGCACTTCGATGCTGCCGTCTAGGAACAAGGGGTACTTCGACAGTGCCGGCTTGCCCGCCAGGCGAATGCCGAGCGGCGAATACGGGCAGGGCTCGGCGGCCAGGCCGTCGGAGCGCAGACGCGTCAACACCTCCTGGCGCCCGGTCTTGAGCGAATTGACGCGCAGATCGAGCGGTGCCGGCCGATTGAACCCGGCCGCCAGACGTTCGACTTCTTCGCTGGCGTACTGCTCGTTCAACAAGGCGTAGAGCCAGTCCGGCAGATCGAGCCGCACGGCGGCCGGCAGATCGTTGACCTTTACCCCCTTGGCGTGCGCCAACCACTTGCTCTCGGATTCGGTCATCACCTCCGCCAGCTGTCGCCGGTTCATTCCCTGCAGACAAGCCAGCGCTGCCAGCAACAGCCGCCGCGAGCTCACCTCTTCGGCACAGCGCGCTGCCAGCGAACGTTTGCGGCGCAACACGGTGAAAACGGTTTCCGCGACGAAACCACGGTCAGCGTGACCGAGTTCGCGGTGCTGCCGAAAATAGTTGGCAACCACCAGGTCGGCCGGAAAACCCGAGCCGAGCAGATCAGACAACAGTTTTTCCGCATGCCGAAAAAGAGCGGTTGAGAAGCGCAACTTCAAGGCTCCTGAGTCAAGTCGATGGCCGTTGCGACCTGCACGAAAAGATCGCCCTTGCGGTCGGTATGCTGAATCTTCACCGGTAACAGCGAGCGATCGTAGGCCAGCCAGATCTCGGTCATCGGCACGCCCGGAACGCGCAGGTGGAGACAGCGGAAGGTCCCGGCCGGCGTCTCCACCTGCTCGTCGCCGAGCACTTCGATGCGATAAACCGAGTACTTCTTGCCGGTGACGATCGACAGGCTGCTGCCCGATACGAGGTCAGTGATCAGGCCAAGTTGGTAGTTGAAGGACAACAGATCCTGCGTACCGGGCATCAAGGCCTGTTCTGGTCGGTTAGGCATCCGCAACAGGCCCTCCGCCCAGTCGAAGTCGGTCTGCTCGCTGGTCTCGCGACCCTTTTGGCGAGTCACGAATCGTTCGGGAACCAGTCCGCTGGCGGTCATCCGGCCACGGCTCTCGACTTCGAGACGCAGCGGCTTGAACAACCACACCAGACCGCTCGTTTCGGTGACCGCCGTGATGCGGTAGGACCCGTCTACGACCTCCCACTCGTGTATCGAATAGCCGATCTGAAAACCCTGGTCACCACGATCGATACGGTAACGTATCTCCCCCTTTGCCGGGAGACGCGGCGACGCTGTCGGTGGCGCCGGCGGCGTCGTCTCTGTTGGTGGAGCCGCACTCTCGCCGTCCGATTCCGCCACCGGCTCGCCATCGGCTGGCCGCACGCCCTCCGATCCGGGAGGAGGCTCGGCGGTCGCCGACGAGGAATCTGGCGCGCTGAGCGCTGGCGGGCGCCTGCCCGACGGTGAGGCTTTGCGCGCCAACGGCCGCCGTTTGGTGGCCACGGCCTGGGCGACCGGCTTGGCCGGCAACTCGACGGGCGGTAAAGCCTTCACCGATGGCGGCAGTTCGACGACCAGCGGCGGGGGGTCACTGGCCAGCGACAGGTCGAGATCCGGACCGAAAAGCACCAGGCCATGCACGCCGAGCGACGCGGCGAACGCAATGATCAGGACGAAAGGCATGGCGCCGACTGGCTCACACCGCGACGAGCTGGGGCGCGATCAGCACGCCGCCGTCGCTCTGTACCGACGCGAGCAGGACACGTCCGTCGCACAAGCGCAGACGGCCATCGGCGAACCAGCGTATCGCCAGCGGATAGATCCGGTGTTCCTGGGCCAGCACACGCGCCGCCAGCGCCGCCTCGTCGTCGGTGTCGAGCACCGGTACGGCGGCCTGCACGATGATCGGGCCGTGGTCCAGCTCAGGCGTTACGAAGTGCACCGTGCACCCATGCACCCGCACTCCCTCGGCGAGCGCCCGCCGGTGCGTGTGCAAACCGGGAAAGGCCGGCAACAGAGAGGGATGAATATTGATCAGCCGTCCCGCGTAACGGCGTACGAAACGATCGCCGAGGATCCGCATGAAGCCCGCCAGCACGACGAGGTCGGGCGCGAAGCCATCGATCGCTTCGGCAAGCGCCGTATCGAAGGCTTCACGATCGGCGAACAGGCGATGATCCAGGGCGCGCGTCGGAACTCCGGCCGCGCTCGCCGTCTCGAGGCCGGGCGCGTCAGCGCAATTGGCGAGTACGCCGACGACGCGCGCCGGCAGCGTACCGGCGGCAGCGGCACTGAGCAGCGCCGCCAGGTTGCTGCCGCGGCCGGAGATGAGGACGACGAGCCGCATCATCGCTCAGGCCCGGCGATGCTGCCACCAGCCGACGAACACCGGCACCAGCGACAGGACGATGATCGCCAGGATGACCAGCGTCAGGTTCTTCTGAATCCAAGGCAGATTGCCGAACCAGTAGCCGGCCAGCGTGAGCGAGGCGACCCAAGCGACGCCGCCGATCAGATTGAAGAACGTGAAGCGGGCATAGGTCATCGCGGCGATGCCGGCGACGAACGGGGCAAAAGTGCGGAATAGCGGCAAGAAACGCGACAGGACCAGCGTCTTACCGCCGTGCTTCTCGTAGAAGGCGTGGGTTTTCTCGAGTGCCGCCTTGTTGAAGAAGCGCGACTGTTCCCAGGAAAAGACCTTCGGCCCGAGAAAGCGACCGATCTGGTAGTTCACCATGTTGCCGAGCACCGCCGCGGCGGTCAGCACGGCGAGCAGCATGCCGATCTCCATGCCGCCGAGAGCCGCCAACGCACCGGCGACGAAGAGCAGGGAGTCGCCGGGCAGAAAGGGCGTCACCACGAAACCGGTCTCGCTGAAGATGATGACGAACAGAATGGCATAGATCCACGACCCGTACTGCTGCACGAGTACCGCCAGATGTTTGTCGAGGTGCAGGATGATGTCGATGAAGCTGGTCAGGTATTCCATGGTCGGAGGGCGGGCACGGGATAGCGAAAGCGGGAAGCCGCGATTCTACCGGAAGGCGGACCGGTATAATCCGCCGATGCTCGAACTCCCCCGTATCCGTCTGCTGCCCGATCTGCTGATCAGCCAGATCGCGGCCGGCGAAGTCGTCGATCGCCCAGCCTCGGTGGTCAAGGAACTCCTCGAAAACGCTCTCGATGCTGGCGCGTCGACGATCCAGATCCAGCTCGAGGACGGCGGTGTCAAGCTGCTGCGCGTGATCGACGACGGCTGCGGCATGGCGCGCGACGAGCTGGCGCTCGCCTTCACCCGCCACGCGACATCGAAAATTGCTTCGCTGGACGACCTCGAACGTGTCGGGACGCTGGGCTTTCGTGGCGAAGCTCTGGCATCGATCGCCGCCGTGGCAAGGCTGACGCTGACCAGCCGCCAGGCAAGTGGCGAAAACACCGCCGGACGACACGCCTGGCGGCTTACCGGCGAACCCGGAGCAACTCCGGAACCGGCCGCCCTGCTCGCCGGAACGGTGATCGAAATGCGCGATCTTTACTACAACACGCCGGCCCGCCGCAAATTCCTGAAGTCGGACGGCACCGAATACGCCCACTGCACAGAAGCGGTGAGGCGCATCGCACTGGCTCACCCCGACGTCGCTTTCAGTCTCTCGCACAATGGCCGGCTCGCCCTGCATTTGCAAGCCAGCGATGGCCAGACGCGTGCCGGAGCGATCCTCGGCGACGACTTCCTCGCCCAGTCGCGCCAGCTCGACGTCCGCGCAGGCCCGCTGCGCGTCGCCGGTTGCTGTGCCCTGCCGGCCTATTCGCGGACACGCGGCGACGCCCAATATTGCTACGTCAATGGACGTTTCGTGCGCGACAAGCTGCTCTCGCATGCCCTGCGCGAGGCCTACCAAAACCTGTTGCATGGCAGCCGCTACCCGGCCTACTGCCTGTTCCTGGAAATCGACCCGGCCACCGTCGACGTCAATGTCCATCCGCAGAAGACCGAAGTCCGCTTCCGCGACGCACGCGCAGTACACCAGTTCGTCTTTCACGCCGTGCAGGGCTTGCTGGCCAATCCGTCGGCGAGCCGCAACAGCGCGTCCGTGAGCGCCGGGTTGGCATCCGAAAACCCGCCATCGCCGACGCCGGAACCACTCGCCGCGCCCAGCGCGGCGCCCATGTTTGGTCGGCGGACAGCTTTCCAGGCGTCGTTGCGCGTCGCCGAACCCGGTAGCGCCGGCAGCTACCTGGCTTTCGTCGATGCCGCGCAGCCAACTTCACCGAGCTCCGGCGAAGAGCCGGAAAGGCTTGCCGAAGAAGCCCAGATGCCGCCACTCGGTTACGCACTGGCGCAATTGCACGGCATCTATATCCTGGCACAGAACGCACGCGGTCTGATCGTCGTGGACATGCACGCGGCGCACGAGCGCATCCTGTACGAGAAGCTCAAGCAGGCACTCGACGGTGAGCGCGTCGCCACGCAACCGCTGCTGATTCCGGCCGTGTTCAACGCCGACGTACTCGACGTGGCAACCGCCGAGGAGCACGCCGAAGCGCTGCAGCGGCTCGGTTTCGAGCTTGCGGCGCTGGGCCCGCGGCAACTGGCGGTACGCAGCGTTCCCGCCCTGCTGCTGGCCGGCGACCCGACCGCGCTGGCGCGCTCGCTGCTCGGCGAACTGCGCGAGCACGGTCTGACGCAACTCGTGACCACCCGCCGCAACGAACTTCTGGCCAGCCTCGCCTGCCACGGCGCCGTGCGCGCCCGACGCCTGCTGGCGGTCAGCGAAATGAACGCGCTGCTGCGCCAGATGGAAGAGACCGAGCGCGCCGACCACTGCAATCACGGACGCCCGACGTGGATGCAGCTCTCGCTGGCCGACCTCGACCGGCACTTTCAGCGCGGCCGATGAGGAACGGCACGGCGCGCCACTCGCCGCCGCCAGCCATCCTGCTCATGGGACCGACGGCGAGCGGCAAGACCGCGATCGCCATCGAACTGGCGCGGCGTTTCCCGGTCGAGATCGTGAGCGTTGATTCGGCACAGGTTTTTCGCGACATGGACATCGGAACCGCGAAGCCCGACGCCGCCACGCTGGCCGAGTTCCCGCACCGCCTGATCAACCTGATCGACCCGCCGGAAGCCTACTCGGCAGCCAAGTTCCGCTCCGATGCCTTGGCCGCCATGGCGGCGATCACCGCACAGGGCAAAGTACCTCTGCTGGTCGGCGGGTCCATGCTCTATTTCAAGGCGCTCGTCGATGGGCTGGTCGACCTGCCGCCGGCCGATCCGCCAACGCGCGCCGCCATCGATCGGCAGGCCGCCGTCGTCGGCTGGCCTGCCTTGCACGCCGAGCTGGCAGCCGTCGACCCGGTGACCGCCGACCGTCTGCAACGCGGTGATGCACAGCGCATCCAACGTGCACTGGAGGTTTTCCGCCTTACCGGCCAACCGCTGTCCACCCTGCTTGCCGCCGGCCAGCCCGTGCCGCCGGACCATCTCTTCCTGTCGATCGGCCTGTTGCCCTCGCAACGCGGCGTCTTGCACCAGCGCATCGCCGAACGCTTCGACGCCATGCTCGCCGCCGGGCTGGAGGCCGAAGTCGAGAAGCTGCGCCGGAAATACGTCTTGCACGCCGAGCTGCCGTCGATGCGCTGCGTCGGCTACCGCCAGGTGTGGGAGGTGCAGCAGGGAATCGTGCCCCGCCGCGAGTTGCGCGAACGCGGCATCTGCGCCACCCGCCAGTTGGCCAAACGACAAATCACCTGGATCGGCAACACGTTGCGACCGCAGACCTTCGACTGCCTGTCGCCGACGCTGCTCTCCGAAATCCTCGACAGCGTCGGCCGCGTGCTCGGCTGACGCCGCCAGAGTACGCGGCGCCAGCGGGGTCGCTCAGTTGCCGACGACCAGATCCAGCAACTGGTCGGCGCGCGCCAGGGCATCCCCTTCACCCATCGCCATCAGCGACTGCACGAAACCCGGCTCGAACAGGAGATAACTCGCCAGCGCACCGCCACCTCGGCTGAGCATCCCGAGCGCGCCCAAGGCGTCGCGAATCGTCGCCGGCAATTCGCCTGTGTACTGTTGTGCCAGCGCGTCCAGCGACTGCGTCGGCGCCATCGCCAATACGTCGACCGCTTTGAAGCGCATCGCCGACAGCGCCTCCTGCGGCAATCCGTTGATCGTTTCGGCGACTCGCCGTGCCTGCTCGACATCCGCCTGCAGCGTATCGTGGAAGACGCTCGCCATGACGTGGCCGGTCATGCTGCCCAGACTCGGGCGATGTCCAGCCGCACCTGGCGTCGGCGACGCCAGACCCGGACGCTCCGGTTGCCCGACGCCGATGACCAGAATTCGCTGGGCGCCGAGGTGCATCGCCGGCGATAGCGGCGTGATCTGCCGCATCGAACCGTCGCCGAAGTGTTCGCGCTGACCCTCGACTTCGAGAGCAGTGGCCGGAAAGAGGAAGGGAATGGCGCTCGATGCCAGCAGATGCGCCGTGCTCAGTCGCTGAAACTCGGCACGACGCCCCGGACGCGTCCACGGCTGAAAAGCTTCGCGACTGGCGGTCTGGCAAAAAGTCCAGTGCACCCCGCTCGTGTAGCTCGATCCGGTGACCGCCAGCGCGTCGATGGCTTTCGACTGCAGCGCCTGCTCGATGTCGTCGAAAGCGATTCCCTGACCCAGCATTTCCGCCAGCGGTGTGTTGTCGAGCAGGGCGCCCCTGGCCTGAACATGGCGCGACAGGCTGAGGGCCAGCGTGAGACGGCTGAAGCGCAACCAGCGCGGCGAGCTGAGGCGATAGACATCGGTCGACCGCAGCCGCCCCCAGAACATCGCCAGTTCCTCGAAAGCCTGCAAACCCTCGCGCGCCCGCCCGGCCAGAAAAGCGGCGTTGATCGCGCCGGCCGACGTGCCGACCAGAATCCGGAATGGAAAAGCCCGCGCACCGCTGGCGTGAGCTTGCAGCATCGTCGCCAGCGCGCGCAGCACGCCGACCTGATAGGCCGTACGCGCGCCGCCGCCCATCAGGACCAGTGCGATGGTCGGCCGATCGTACTGGCGCATGCCGGCATGAATGACTGTCGCGAGACTCATCGTCCTCCTCCACAGGAGACTCCAAGTATACGGCACGCGCCGGCGAACACCTGTGCGCGCGTACCGCTCGCCTCAAAGCGCAGGGATCGGCAACGGCAGCGCCGTCTTGTCCACCACCTGGCGCAGCACAAAGCTGGAATGTACGCCCGTCACTCCCGGAATACGCGTGATGCGGTCGAGCAGAAGTTCCTGATAGGCATCCATGTCGCGAACCACCACCTTGAGCTGGTAGTCGGCATCCTGACCGGTGATCAGCAGGCATTCGAGCAATTCCGGGATCTCGGCAATCCGCGCGTCGAAGGTGCTGAAGCGTTCCGGCGTGTGTTGATCCATCGAAATATGGATCAAGGCCATGAGCGACAAGCCGAGCTTGCGGGCGTCGAGAAGCGCACGATAGCCGGTGATCAACCCCGATTCTTCGAGCGCACGCAAACGGCGCAGACACGGCGAGGGCGACAAACCGATGCGGTCGGCCAGATCCTGATTGCTGATCCGGCCATCCTGCTGCAGAACCTGCAATATCTTCCAATCGTGGCGGTCGAGTGGCACGACATTCCTTTCGGCGGATCAAAATGAAATATTCTGTTTCTAAAAGGTTATAATACGCCAGAATATTGCTCAAACTCTTGTTTTATCCCCACAAATAGCAAGCACCTGCGGGCCACATGTGCTTAAGATGACGCCTGTCGTTTTTTCACCCCCTTCCCGAGGAGTCGTCATCATGCTGCAGAACCCCGCCACCAAGTACCGACCCTTCCCGAGCGTCGATCTCGCCGATCGCCAATGGCCGCACCGCAGCATTACCAAGCCGCCGATCTGGATGAGCACCGATCTGCGCGACGGCAACCAGTCGCTTTTCGAACCGATGAACGTCGAACGCAAGATGCGCTTGTTCCGCCTCCTCTGCGAGATCGGCTTCAAGGAGATCGAAGTCGCCTTTCCGTCCGCCTCGCAAACCGAGTTCGACTTCGTCCGCCGCCTCGTCGAAGGCGATCACATTCCGGCTGACGTCTGCATCGAAGTCCTCACACCGGCACGCGAGCACCTGATCCGCCGGACGATGGACTCGCTCCGCGGTGCCCGGAAGGCGATCGTACACGTCTATAACGCGACTTCGCGACCATTCCGCGACTTCGTCTTCGGCATGACCCGAGCGGAAGTCGTCAACCTGGCCGTCTCCGCCGTCGAGCTGATCCGCCAGCTCGCCGCCGAGCAACCGGCAACCGACTGGGTACTCGAATACAGTCCCGAGACCTTTACGGCCACCGAACTCGACTTTGCTCTCGAAGTGTGCAACGCGGTTACCGCGGCCTGGGGGGCGAGTCCCGAGCGCAAGGTGATCCTCAATCTGCCGACCACGGTCGAGCTGGCAACGCCCAACGTCTACGCCGACCAGATCGAGTGGATGCACCGCCACCTCGATCGGCGCGACAGTATCATCCTCAGCCTGCACCCGCACAACGACCGCGGAACCGCGGTGGCGGCCGCCGAGCTCGCACTGATGGCCGGCGCCGACCGCGTCGAGGGTTGCCTGTTCGGCAATGGCGAACGTACCGGCAACGTCGATCTCGTCACGCTGGCGCTCAACCTTTACACCCAGGGTGTCGCGCCGGGTCTCGATTTTTCCGACATCAACGCCGTCGCGCGCACGGTCGAACACTGTAACCAGTTGCCGATCCACCCTCGCCATCCCTATGTCGGCGATCTCGTATTCACCGCCTTCTCGGGCTCGCATCAGGACGCGATCAAGAAAGGCTTCGCGGTCAATCCAGCCGGCCCGCTCTGGAACGTTCCGTATCTGCCGATCGATCCGGCCGATCTCGGCCGCAGCTACGAGTCGGTGATTCGCATCAACAGCCAGTCCGGTAAAGGCGGCATCGCCTATCTCCTGGAAAACGAGTACGGCGTGGTGATGCCGCGTCGGCTGCAGGTCGAGTTCTCGGGCGTCGTTCAGCAGTACACCGAAAGGCACGGCGGCGAGATCAGCGCAGCGCAAATCTGGCAGCTTTTTGCAACGACTTATCTCGACACCTGCGCACCCATTTGCTATCGCGAACACCGCTTGTTCGAAAACGGTCACGCACAAGGTATCCGGCTCACCGTCGACATCGACGGCAGTGCGCGCGTTCTCACCGGCGAAGGCAACGGCCCGATCGACGCGGCGGTCAACGCGCTGCGCAGCGCCGGCATCAGCGTTCAGGTGCGCAGCTACGAGGAACGCTCGATGAGCGCCAGTGGCGAAGGGGGCAACGCCAAAGCCTGCGCCTTCATCGAGATCACTTCGGGCAGCGGCGGCGGCGAGGTCTATGGCGCCGGCGTGGATGCCAACATCGTCACGGCGTCGATCAAGGCTTTGCTGAGCAGCGTCAATCGGCTGCCTGCCAGCCTGCGCCAAGGCGAACGGCAAGCCGCCGCGTAGGCGGCGGGCCGGCGGCCGGCCGCGCCCGGCGCCGGCGGCCGACCCCGCGCGGCTCGATCCTGCCGGTGCGACCGCCAGGGGCGCGTCCGCCGCCGCGTCGGGTCGCGCGGGGTCAGGGAGCGACGGCGATCCAGCGACCCAGAACCTCCTGCAGGGCAGCAGCCGGGAAAGGCTTACTCAGGTAATCGTCCATTCCGGCCTGCAGGCACTGCGCGCGATAGCCCGCCATCGCATGCGCTGTGAGCGCGACCACGGGCGTGCGCGCCGACCCGTTCGCCTTCTCCACTTCGCGAATTCGCTGTGTCGCTTCGAAGCCATCCATCCCCGGCATCTGGCAGTCCATCAGAATCAGGTCGAAGCGTTGCCGCGCATGCTCGGCGACCGCCTTCTCGCCGTTGCCAGCCAGCACGACGTCGATTCCGTAATGAATCAACATGGCGCGCGTCACCTCGGCGTTGACCGGCTCGTCCTCGACCACCAGCACCCGACGGTTGACAAAAGATGTCGTCGGTACGCCGCCACGCGACTCCTCTGGGACTGGCGCCACAGGCAGTCTGACCCGGAACCAGAAACACGAGCCCTCCCCCGGCGCGCTCTGCAAGCCAATGTCGCCACCCATCAGACGGACCAGGTGACGGGCGATCGACAAGCCGAGCCCAGTGCCACCGAAACGCCGCGTTGTTCCCTGATCGGCCTGCGCAAACGCGTCGAAGATTTGTGCTTGCTTTTCCGGCGCGATACCAATGCCCATGTCGCTCACCGAAAAACGCAAGCTGCCGTCCTCTTCGCAACTCGCATCGACGCCGATCGTCCCGTGCGAGGAAAATTTGACGGCATTCGATACCAGATTCAGCAAGACCTGCCGCAACCGTATCAGATCCCCTCTGACCCAGCGCGGCACCTCGGGCGCCACCGTCACGGCGATCCGCACGCCTTTGGCACGCGCCGCTTGAGCGAACAGATCGTCCATCTCGCGCACCATTTCCGGCAGGTCGAAACCGGCCGATTCCAGCTCCAAGCGCCCGGCCTCGATCTTCGAGAGATCCAGCACATCGTCCAGCACGCCAAGCAGGGTCCGCCCCGAACGCTGAATGGTTTCCGCGTAGTGCCTGGCGCGATCGCCCAGAGGCTCGCGCAACAGCAGTTCCGCCACCCCGATCACACCGTTCATCGGGGTCCGGATTTCGTGACTCATGTTCGCCAAAAACGCTGACTTGGCGCGGCTTGCCGCTTCGGCGGCATCCCTGGCAGCGATCAGTTCATGCTCGATCTGCTTGCGCTCGCTGACATCCTGCACGACACCGCTCAGCTTGACGATGCGGCCGGCGGAATCGGCATGCAGGACTTGAGCGCGTACCTCGACCGTCCGTTCGACACCGTCCGGCCGTACGATGCGGAGTTCCAACGTATACGTCGCACGGGTTGCGAGCACCTGGGCGAGGGCGTCGAAGAGCTTTGGCCGGTCTTCGGCCCGCGTGGCAGAGACATAGTCGGTACGGAAAGACGGCGTGAAGCTTCCCGGCCGATGCCCGTAGATGCGGTATACCTCGTCGCTCCACTCCAGGCGGTCGCTCGGCAGATCGTATTCCCAGTTGCCGACATGCGCCATGGCCTGCGCTTCGGCCAGTCTGACCTGGCTCTCCTGCAGCGCCATCAGCACCCGCTTGCGTTCGCTGTCGTCGATTCCGAAGATGTAGGCACCCCGCACCGACCCGTCCTCGGCCCAATCGGGAACCAGATACATGCGGTCGTAGCGCGTCGTCCCGTCAGGCAGAGACAAGGCCCAGTCGTATTCGCTGGCTTCCCCGCGCAGCACCTGTTGCACATAGGGCTCGACCTGATGGTAGCGTTCTTCGCCAAGCACCTCGACTACCGGCGCGCCGGCGATTTGCTCGACTGTCCTGCCGTAGCGCTCGGCGAAACGCCGGTTGGCGAACGAATAGCGCGGCACGCTGCCGCTGTGGTCGGCATAGGCGATCGACGCCGGCAAGCCATCGACGATACGCTGCAATCGCCTCTCGTTCTGCCGAAGGCTTTCCCTGGCGGTGGCTCGAGCCCGCACGACGATCCTCGCCGCTATGGCGACCACCCCGAGCGACGAGAGCTGAGCGATCAGCGCCAAGGTCGGACTCTCCTCGACCGGCACGATGCTGGGTGGCAGCAAGCCGTTCACCGAAGCCAGATAGAGGCCGACGATGACCGCGGCGTCGACGGCAAAAACGACGAGCAGCATACGCGCCTTGCCGAACGTTCCGAGCGTGGCGAGCAAGGCGATCAACCAAGGCACCGCCACCGACAGAACGCCGCCGGTGACGGCTGCCCAAATCGCGACGCAAGCGATTCCAGCAAGGTTGGTCAGCAAGAGCGCGCTGGTGGTGTTGACCGCGCAGCGAATGGCAAGCGCGGCCAGCACGGGAGTCAGCAACGCCACAGCGAAAGTCGCGAGTTCGATCGGACTGGGCCGGCTCCGCACCAGGAGAAAGGGCACGAGCACCAGGGCCAAGGCGCTCGAGATCGTGAGCAGCGATCCCGCCACCGTTCGCGCGCGATCAGCGAGTCGCTCGTCGGCCCGCGCGGACGACGGAACGAACCAGTCGAGGAACTGACGGAAGATCACTCCGCAGCGCCTACCCGCGGCACCCGGCTCGACCCGCCGTCGCGGAAGCAGGCGGCGCTCTTCGTGCACAGGAATTGAGCCGCCGGTCTGCCTTCTTCAACACCGTGCCATGCCCGGCGGAGCGCCAGCCGGAACCTGCCGGGCATGGCCACCAGGGGGGCAAACGGTCGCAAGCTCATGGGCATCGGCTGAGTATAGGGCGGCCAATCGAGGGCGGTCAACTCGCCGCCGCGCCGCGTCCAGGCGCGTCCACCCGATCACCGCCGCACTCCGAAGCAGCGCCGGCGAACAGCGCGGCATGGCCCGCGACAAGCATGGCGGCGGAGCGGCAAAATCGCCATAATGGACGACAATGATGACCGAGCAAGCACCTGACATAGCGGCTCGCCACCAGGCGCAGCAACGGGCCGACGACATCGAAACCTTTCGCAGAGAACTCGCGCGCCTGGAAGCGGAAGGCGTCCTCTCGCTCGACACAACGACACGACAAGCGATCGCCGCGCATCACCGGGTACTTCTCGCCCGTTATGCGGCGGATCACGACATCGACCGCAGCCAGCGCGCCAGGCAGCTCTCTCTGGGCATGCGCGCGGCTTCCTTGCTCGGTGCCCTGGCGCTGGCGGCGAGCGTCTTCTTCCTGTTCTACCAGTTCTGGGGGCTCTTCCCGGAAACCGCCCAGGTTGCCATCCTGATCGTCAGCGCCGTGGCCGGACTTGGTCTGACCGCCTACTTGCAGAAGCGCGACACCACAGGCTATTTCACCAAGCTCGCGGCCTTGGTCGCCTTGGCCTGCTTCGTGCTGAACGTCAGCATGCTCGGCCAGATCTACAACGTCATGCCGTCCGACCGGGCACTCCTGCCGTGGGCGGCGATGGCCCTCCTCCTCGCCTACGCCTGCGACCTGCGCCTGCTTCTCGGCGTCGGCATCCTCTGCCTCGTCGCTTTCGTCTCGGCGCGCGTCGGCAGCTGGTACGGCATCTACTGGCCGAACGTCGGCGAACGTCCGGAGAACTTCTTCGTCGCAGCGTTGCTGTTGCTGGCCATTTCTCGCCTCACGGTCAATCACCGCCATTCCGGTTTTGCCGCGATCTACCGTGTCTTCGGACTGCTCACGGCGCTCATCCCGATGCTCTTTCTCGGTCAGTGGGGCTACTTCAGCTACCTCGATCTGCCGCCAAAGCTGGTCGAAGGCGCTTACCAACTGCTCGGTTTTGCCGCCAGCGCGCTGGCGATCTGGATCGGCACACGCCGCGACTGGCCCGAAACGGCCAACACGGGCATCGCCTTCTTCGTCCTGTTCCTGTACGCCAAGCTCTACGACTGGTGGTGGGCAGTGATGCCCAAGTATCTGTTCTTCCTTGTCCTCGGCCTCAGCGCATTGCTGATCCTGTTGATCCTCAAACGGCTGCGCGGTGTCATCGGTCGCACCGAGCGCGGAGACACACCCTGAAAGCCTGGACATACTGGCACACGCTCACCGCCGGAGGAGCGCTGATCGTGCTGACCAATGCCATTATCCTGTCCGGTATCGCCCATAACCGGGTGGCCGAACCCGAAAGCCGCGCCACCCTCAGCGAACGTGAACTGGCGCTACCCTATGGCGTCCGGCAGATCGAGAACAGCGGCCTGGCGCTGACGCTCAACTGGCGCCTCCTCGACGCCGACAGCGAGCGTCTCGACTACCGTTATGCGCCCTACGGCACACGTCCGGCATGGCTGGACGCGGAACGACTGGCGGCCCTCGGCTTCGACACCTCGGGCGGTGCCGCCACCGAGGCGGCGCGCGAGCGCTTCACGCGCCAGTTGCCGCGCCAGGTGCTGGTAGTTCTCGAATTCGAAGGGCCGGCATGGCGACAGGCCGTCGAACGTGCGCGAACGAATGCCGCGCGTCGCACAGCCGCCGCGGCGGCCAACCCGGACAGCCAGGAGTTCGCCAGGCAGGCCCAGGCCGGACGCGAAGGACTGGCACTCGAAGAAGGGCATGCCAGCCGCCTGTTCGCCATCGACGCCGGCCTCGACGCCAGCGCCTTGCGCGCGCGCTACCCGGACCGTGGTCGCTTTCTGATCCTGCGTGGCACGGTTAGGCCGAGCGTGCGCGGCGGCGAAGACCGGCAGTACCGTCTCGCGGGCTTTCTCGGCGAGATCGCCATCGACCGCATCAACGTTCCCTTCGCGCTGCGTCCGCCGCTCGAACCGTTGCGCGATCCCGGCCGACCCGCGGCGGCCGAACGGACGCCACGCTACCTGGTGCAGATTGCTATCGGCCAGCGCCTCGAACCGTGGATCGAACATCTGACGATGCTGCCGGCGGACGCCCCCAATACGCCAGCGCCACCCGCGCCATGAGCGTCGTGTCCGGCACCAGGCGTCGCGGCGCGCCGGGAAGTACGATCGACAATCCGGAGGCGGATTTCGCCGCCAGCGACCGGCAACCGGGAGCGCTATCGGCTCTATCAGGTTGAGCCAGTGACAGAGCCGGCCAGCGCCGGAAGTACCTTGTCAGCCATTCTCCTTGCGTCGTTGGAGCGCCAATCCAGCAAGCGCGATGCCGAACAGCAGCACGCTCGCCGGCTCCGGAAGCGGGGGCGGCAATTTGGTAAAGCCGCGCAAGGCGACGATGCGGTCCGCAGTGGTGCCAAAAGTGGAGAACAGGAAGTCGCCGGTCAGCGGATCGATAGCCGCACCTTCCGCACCCTCGAGTCCGGTGATCAACTCACGTCGAGTCGTGACCAGTGGGTTGCCGTCGCCATCCAGATCGTAAGCCACCACGTTGCCGGCACTGAACTCCGAAACCAGCATGGCGTTGGCGACGAAGCCCGGGTTACCCGCGGTAATATAGACGAAGCCCTCGGGCCCGCCAGGCAAAGTGTCCATGGCCAGTGTGGTCGAATCGAGGTCGACCTGGGTGACGCTGCTGATGTCGAAGGTCCCCGTTCCGTCGGGTGCATAGGCCGCAGTATAGAACTGGCCGCCAGACCACGACACCAGCTTCATCTGTGAAGCACCGGCAAAGCCGGCCGGAACGAAGTTCAACGCGGCATGCGATGGCGCGACGCCGAACGGAAGCAGGTCGATCACCTTGTCCGCTGCGCTACTACCGGGCTTGGTTTGCACCAGCTTGTTTTCCGGCCACTGGGATGTGAACAGTACGCCACCCGGACCATACACCACCCCACCATCGTTGAAGGCACCGACCGTGCCGAAAGCCGTCGCGCTGCCGCTGAAGCCGGTAATGTGATTATCGACGCCACGCACCACACCGATCTGGTAGAGCAGACCACTGGCTGCGTTGGCCGTCCCGCCGATCAGAATGGTGTTGGGATCTCCCGCCTTGAAGCTAAGCCCGCCGTAAGGAAGCGGCAGTGACGGCACGGCGGCCAGATCGACGAGCGTATAGTCGGCGGCGAAGGGAGCACTGACAGTCTGCGCCTGTACGGCCGATGTCAGGCCGATCGACGACAGCCCGAGGGCAAGGCAAGAGGCACGAAGGAAGGTTCTTGATATCACTTGTCGTTCTCCGGTTGGTGTGGTCAAACTGCGCACGCCGAAAATAGAAGCCAATCTGCTACAGACTTGCCCAGGCTCGACGCGGCACGCACGAGGTGGCGCTGCCGCACAGGCCGCGTACCGCTAGCGAAGAGCACACCGCCACCAGAATGCTATAAGCAAGATTCGCGCCTTAACCATATATCGATTATTAAACAGTAGCTTGGCAGCTTACCGAAGTCGCGGCGACCGGCGCCTGTAAGATTTTCCGTCAATAGCGGCCGACACCGCTCGCTTCGCGTCGCTGGCGGCGACATCGCCATCAAACCGGCGCCATCGGGTATGGCCGCGCGCCGGATCGAGATTGACCGCCGTTGACCGCGCCACATATACTCTGCGCGCTGCCGCGGGATCTTCGATCCGCATCCTATTGCCAGGAGTAGTGCTGATGGGTCTGCGACTGAAATTCAATCTGGTGTTGCTGGTCGTCTTTGGCGCTGGAATGAGCGTCTCCGCCTACGTGTCGCACCGGCTGCTCGACGAAAACGCCAAACAGGAGACCTTGCGCAATGCCGGGTTGATGATGGAATCCGCACTGTCGGTACGCGGCTACACCGTCAAACAGGTGAAGCCGCTGCTCGACGCGCAGTTGGCTGACACCTTCCTGCCGCAAACGGTCCCGGCCTACGCAGCGACCGAGGTATTCAACAACCTGCGTGTGAAGTACCCGGACTTCGCCTACAAGGAAGCGGCGCTCAACCCGACCAACCCGCGCGACCGTGCGGTCGAATGGGAGAGCGACATCGTGCAGAAGTTCCGGGCCGATGCCGGAGCCCGGGAACTGGCCGGCGAACGCGAGACACCGACCGGACGCATGCTCTATCTGGCACGACCGATCACGATCAGCGACCCGGCGTGCCTAGCCTGCCACAGCGTCCCCTCGGCCGCGCCACCGTCGATGATTCGGATTTATGGCGAGAACAACGGCTTCGGCTGGCAACACATGGAAACGATAGGCGCACAGGTGGTCTCGGTGCCAATGTCGGTGCCGCTGGCCAACGCGCAGCGCACCTTCAACACCTTCATGCTCTCGCTGGGCGGGATTTTCCTGGCCACCTTCGCGGTCCTCAACGTCATGCTGTCGCTGTTGATCATCCGGCCCATTTCGAACATGTCGGCCGCGGCGGACCGGATATCCACCGGCGACTTCGACTTGCCCGAGTTCCCGGCGCACGGCGGCGACGAGATCGGTATCCTGGGTAATTCCTTCAACCGCATGCGCCGCAGCCTGGAAAAAGCGATCAAGCTGATCGAAGGTTGAGCGCGGAGACCCGACGCCATGACCCTGCCTCACCACATCGGCAAATACGAAATCCGTCGCGAGATTGGCAAGGGCGCGATGGGTACCGTGTACGAGGGCTTCGATCCGGTCATCGAAAGACCGGTGGCGATCAAGACGATTCTTGCCGAATATCTGGAGAGCGTCGAATCGGCGGCGGCAATCGCCCGCTTCAAACGCGAGGCTCAGGCCGGCGGGAGACTGCAGCACCCGGCCATCGTCGGGGTCTATGAATATGGCGAAGACGAACGGATGGCGTTCATCGTCATGGAGTATGTCGAGGGGCGGCAGTTGCGCAGGCTGATGCGCGACCGCGGCCGCTTCGAACTGATCGACGTTTTCGAGGTGATGAAACAATTGCTCGCCGCGCTCGACTACTCGCATCGACATGGCGTCGTGCACCGCGACATCAAGCCGGCCAACGTGATGGTGTTGCGCGGGATGAAGATCAAGGTAATGGACTTCGGCGTCGCCCGGCTGGAGACTTCGTCGCTGACGCAAGTAGGTACGGTCATGGGAACGCCGACACATATCGCGCCCGAACAACTGCTCGGCCTGGCCGCGGATGGCCGGGCCGACCTGTGGTCGGCCGGGGTAATTCTTTACGAGTTGCTCACCGGCCGCGGACCTTTCGTCGCCGAGACTCCAGCGACGGTCATGCACCACGTCCTGCACGTCGACCCCGCCCCACCTTCGACCTTGGTTGCCGACGTACCATCAATCTTCGACGAATTGCTGGCGCGCGCCCTGGCAAAGAAACCGGACGACCGTTTCCAAAGCGCGCGCGACTTCACCAACGCTCTGCTGGCCGCGTTCGTCAAGAGCAAGCCGACTGTCAGGCCGGCCGGCCGTGACGCGGCCGGTTCGCCGCCTTTGCCAGGTTGCGACGCGGCACACGCCACCGACGACAAGGCCATCAGCCTACCCCTGCCACTGCCGGCGGAAACGCTGGCCGAGATCGAGTCGTCCCTCATCCGGTCGATCGGCCCGCTTGCCAAGCATCTGGTGCGCAAAGTGGCGACACAGGCGAAAAGCCTAGACGAGTTCTGCTCGACACTCGCCGAGAGCATTCCCGAAGGCGCCGAGCGTTCGGATTTCCTGCAGCACGTCGAACGGCTGAACAAAGCGACAAGCACCAGCGCGATTCCGGCGACCGCGTCGCCATCGCCCTCGCCAATGGGCGCCGCGAAACCCGCTCGAGCTTTCACTCCGGCAACCCTCGCCGAGGCCGAAAAGCGCCTCGCCGACTACGTCGGCCCGCTCGCCAAAGTGCTGATCAAGCGCGCGGCAAGCGATACGGGCGACGTCAACGAACTCTACCGAAGGCTCGCCGAGCATATCGACTCCGAGCCGGAACGCCGCGCTTTTCTGAAGAGCCTCCATTAGTTGTAAAGTGTAGCCGGCAGCGGACCCGGCGCGCCGCGGGCGACGTCGGGTCAACTGCAGTCTGCGGTGCTCCCGGTCGCTTGGACAGCCACCGGGGTGGAATAAGCTAAGGCCAGAACCGGAGAGATGGTTTTGACTTTCCCGGATTCTATCCCGATCAGATCGAGCGCTGTGGGGCTTGTGGGCAGCCGCCGACCTGTGGGCAAGCGGTGGGCAACGCGTAGCGTTGTCCAGGGCTTGTCCATAGGGGATCGCGCTGGCGCGATCAGGCGGGAACCGGCGCAGCCGGCTGTCCACAAATCCACAGGGCATCGTCTTTTTCGCATGTTACGCCGCCGGGGATTGCGCTTGCGCCAAGGCGTCGAAGTAGGTTTCGTCCGGAGTCTTCCAGCCGAGCGACTGAGGCGGACGCCGACGGTTGTACCAGTCGAAGCACTCGGCGAGACTCTTTCGCTGCTCGATTCCGTTGTCACACGGGCGCTGATAGACCCACTCGTGCTTTACCGTCGACCACAGGCGTTCGACGAAGATGTTGTCGTGGCAACGCCCCCGACCGTCCATGCTGATCTTGATCTTGTGCTCGATCAGCACACCGGTGAATTCGGCGCGGGTGAATTGGCTACCCTGGTCGGTGTTGAAGATTTCCGGCGTTCCGTAACGCGCCAGCGCCTCCTTGAGTGCTGCCGTGTAGAAATCGCTGGTCAGCGTATTCGACAGGCGCCAGCTCAGCACTCTGCGCGTCGCCCAATCCATGATGGCGCACAGGTACAGGAAGCCGTGCCGCATGCGGATGTAGGTGATGTCGGTGGCCCAGACCGGGTTCGGGTAGTCGATGACCACGCCGCGCAGCAGATACGGGTAAATCTTGTGCTCGGGGTGGGGTTTGCTGGTGTTTGGCTTCGGGCCAATCGCCCACCGGCCGAGCTTCTTCATCAGACGCCTGATCCGGCGACGACCGACCAGTGTGCCTTCGCGCTTGAGCATCTGCGGCAAACGCCGGCTCCCGTACATCGGGTTCTCGGTGAAGCTCTCGTCGAGCCGCTTGAGCAGGTCGAGTTCTTCCTGCGAGTCCGGCGGCGGCCGATAGTAGACGCTGCTGCGCGAGACGCTCAGCAACTCGGCTTGTCGGGTGACGGACAGCGCGCTTCCCGTCTTGATCCTTGCCCGCCTTTCAACAGTCGGGCAATGGCGGGCTGTCCGGCCAAGAAATCCCGTTCAACCTGCAACTGGCCAATCTTGCGATGCCGGTTGTCGATCACGGCCTGTGGATCGGCGGCTTTCTTGGTGCCCCGCTCGAACAGGTCCTTGGCGTTCTTGACCAACTCCTGTTTCCAGGTGCTGATCATCGTCGGGTGCACGCCGTATTCCGAGGCGAGTTCCGCCAACGTCTTGTCTCCCGACAAGGCCGCCATCGCGACCCGCGCTTTGAATTCCGCGCTGTGCTGCTTGCGCTTTGCTCCCATTTTTCACGTCCCTTTCAACCGGTCGGCCTTAGCTTATCCGACTGTCCGAAAAAACGTGACCGCCGCAACAGATCCTGGCGCCGTTTCGCCAGCCAGTTCTCCTTGGCTCGGGTCTGGCACTGCGGGCCGTGGCGGTTGCGGCACGAGTGAAGGACGTGTCGCGTCACGCCGCAGCCGTCGCAGGTCTCGACGTGGCCGCCGAGCACGGCCGTGCGACAGGCGACGATCTCCCGCCAGACCTTCGCCCTAGCCGACGACAGGACGTGGCTGGCGAGATACGCCGGCCCGTGCCGACCGAAGACGTCGGCCAGCGTCACCGGCGCCGACTCAACTCAGAGGAGCAAGCCGTTCCAGCAGCGAGGTGCTGCCGCTCAACGGCCAAGCACCGGAAAGAGTTTGATCAAGCCGTCAGCCATGACCTCGACCGCGATCGCGGCGAGGATCAGACCCATCAGCCGGGTCATCACGTTGATCCCCGTCTGGCCCATGAACTTGCCGATCCGACCGGCGGCCGACAAAGCCAGCCAGGTCGCGAGACCGATCACCAAGCCATAGACCACGAGTACACCGAGTTCCCAGACGTGCTTGGCCTTGTCGGCATAAATCACCACGGTCGAGATAGACGCCGGGCCGGTGAGCAAAGGAATCGTCAAGGGCACGACGGCGATGCTGGCTCCGGAGTCGGCGCGGCTGGCGCCCTCGTCCACGTCCTGCGAACGCGACTCGGCCGGTTGCGCGTTAAGCATGTGCATCGAACTGATCAACAGCAGCATGCCGCCGCCGACCTGGAACGAGGCCAGTGAAATGCCGAAAAACTCGAGTACCTTGAGGCCCGCCAGGGCGCTCGTGGCGATCACGACGAAAGCGGTAAACGCGGCCACGCGCGCCGTTTTGGCCCGCTGCGCGCCACTCAGATTGCGTGTGAAATGGATGAAAAAGGGGATCACTCCGATCGGGTTGACGATCGCCAACAGTGTGATCAGCGGTTTGAGGGGGAAGTCCATGGCCGGCAGGCGGGCCCGGCTGGCAGCCGGACCAAAGATGGCGAAGGGCGCAGTCTACCCCGCAAGCGGGCCAGGAAACGCAAAAGCGCCCCGCTATCTCTCTACCGCATGAGAAAACCGGCCAACCAGATACGATCGAGGACTCGCGTCACTCCCGCCAGGGCGACTCCTCGACACCTGCGCCGGAATCAAAGCTTACCGCGTACCGCGGCGCCCCATCCCCAGACCCACCAGACCCAAGGCCAGCAGAGCCAGCGCTCCAGGCTCAGGGACCGAGGAACGCGTATTGGTGAACGAAAAGCTCAGATCGTTGTAGTCGAACGGACCACCGTTGAGATCTTCGAAACTGACCAGCGCTTCGCCAGGCAGCCACTCTCCCTGGACGCGCGCATGGGAACTACCGTCAGCGTTACGTGCCGCCGGCCCCGTGAAGAAGTCGTAGCCTGTGTTGTTGACGTGCAGTCGGAAAATCAGCTCGGTGCCTACGGTGAACGAACCGAGGTTGACGGTGCTGCCCACCGACGAGGCATGATTGTTGAAAATGAACCGGTCGTTGCTGAAATTTCCGTCGTCGCCCGGATTGCCTAGACCATCGAGCATCAGGTAAAGATCGTTGCTGTACGAAGCGGAGTTACCCTGATAAGTCGCAACGATTGGATCAGTGCTGCTGACGATGACCTTGAGGCCTTCGCTGCCCGGCGCGGCGATCGGAAAGGCGTTTGCCACCAGCGGAAGGGAGCCAAGTGCGGCAACAAGAAGCGGGACAAGTTTTTTCATGGGGTTCTTCTCCGGTGATGTAGCTAGGTAATGATTTGCGAGCCTGAAAGGATCGCGGCGGCTCGCGGCATGAACCTTTAAGCATGTTCCGTGCCATACAGCGACGAAGCCCACGATCAATCATTAATACAGCGCTTTGGGGCGTTGTTCGATGGAGGGCGACAAGTCGCCCAGCCGGCTTGCCGAGCCGACTGTCAAAATTCCCGACACGTTTCGATCTCGGATCTCATCCCCCGGCCTGACGGGCTTGAGGGTAAGATCTGCCTTCCCTTTCCGGCGACGCACTTCGATGCAATCCCTGTGGATGCTCCTGGCCAGCCTGCTGTTCGCCTGCATGGGCGTATGCGTGAAGCTGGCGGCGGCCACGCACTCGGCGGTGGAGATCGTTTTCTACCGCAGCTTCCTGTCGCTGATCCTGATGCTTGCCCTAGTCAGACTGCGCGGGATATCGCTTGGAACACCGCACTGGCGATGGCAGGTCAGCCGGGGAGCGCTCGGTTTCGCGGCGCTCGGCACGTACTTCTGGGCGATCACCCTGTTGCCACTGGCGACGGCGGTGACGCTCAACTACACGTCGGCGATCTTCCTGGCCATTTACCTGGCGATATCCGGCCTGCGCCTGAGCACGGGGATCGTCGGCGCCCTGATCCTCGGACTGGCCGGGGTCGGCCTGTTGCTCAAGCCGACGCTGCACGCCGAGCAATGGGCTGCCGGACTGATCGGCCTGCTCTCCGGCGTACTCGCCGGCATGGCCTACTTCAGCGTGCGCGAACTCGGGTCGCGCGGCGAGCCGGAAACGCGCACCGTGTTCTATTTTTCGCTCGTCTCATCGATCTGCGCCAGCGCCTGGCTGTCGCTGTCGGACAGACATCCGGTGGACCTGCGCAGCGGCTCGCTGCTGGTCGGCGTAGCGGCCTTCGCCACCGCCGCGCAACTGGCGATGACGCGCGCCTACACCGGCTCGCAAACGCTGCTGGCCGCCGCGCTGGCCTATAGTACGGTCGTCTTCGCCAGCCTGTTCGGCATCATCCTGTGGCACGAAACGCCCGATCGGTCGACCTGGCTGGCCATCGGGCTGATCGTCCTGTCAGGACTGGCGGCCACTCGCTTCTCGCGCGCCAGCCCGGCGCCGGCGCCACCGGCGCCTTGAGCTACGCTGCTGCGGCACCCCGCGGCTTTCCGGTTGGCCCCTCGTGCCAGATCAGGCGGTCGCCGCCACTGGAACCGTCCTGCGCGACGGGAAAGCGAGCGTGTGAGCGTGTACCTCTCCGCCCGCCGCTTTCGATCTTTCCGACGAACGACTGGAGGCCGCTCGCAAGACCGTGCATTTCGCCGCCCGCCTTGACCGATGCGCCTGATTTTCCTATCCTGCAAAGCTAGACAGGCGTTCGCCGATCCGTTTTTTTTTGACCAATCACTCAGCAAGCGACACCGACATCCTCCGAATAAGGAATCATCATGACCGAAGAAAAGAGCACGACCAAGAGATCGCCCGCCACCAAGAAAGCGGCGACTGACGAGACCGCAACGGCCAAGGCGCCAGCGGTGAAGAAAACCCCTGCCGCAACGACGGCCAGCCGAAAGGCACCGGCCAGCAAGTCTGCCCAGGCGGCGGTCGCCAAGACGCCACCTGCCGCCGCCACGTCGGCGACCAGCGCTGCAGCAGCCGAAGCCGCTACGTCGGCGACCAGCGCTGCGGCAGCCGAAGCCGCCGCGGCAGTCAGCGCCGCGCCTGCCACGAACGACGTATCGGTGAAGCCAAGCGCCGAAGAACGCTACCGGATGGTCGAGTCGACGGCCTATTTCATTGCGGAAAAGAACGGCTTCCAGGGCTGTTCGACGCACTACTGGGCGCTTGCCGAGCAGGAGGTGGCCACCCGGCTCGGCGAAGTGGCGGCTTAGCGACGGACGATTCGACGGGCGAGAAATCACTGCGCGACGGTGGTGAGGAGCAGCCCATGCGCAAGCGCTTGATCCGCGCCGAGTTGGTGGGCGAACCCTCGCCTGCCGATGCCGCCTGGCTTGACATCGAGGCCATCGCCGAAGCCGAGATCAGCTCCGAAGACGCCGCGCATCCGATCGAAGCCGCGCTGCTGGCCGACCGAGGCGGTGGCTGGCGTGCCGCAGGACCGGGCCGACAGACGATCCGGCTGAACTTTGCGCCGCCACAGCACCTGCACCGGATACGTCTGGTGTTTGTCGAGACCACCACGGCGCGGACGCAGGAGTATCTGCTGCGCTGGTCGGCCGACGGTGGACGAACTTTTCAGGACATCGTCCGGCAGCAATGGAACTTTGACCCGCAGGCGGCGGCTCGCGAAACCGAAGAGCATCGGGTCGATCTGCCGCAGGTCACCGTCCTCGAACTGCTCATCGACCCGGATATCGCCCACGGGCTGGGCGTAGCTTCTCTGGCGCAACTACGCCTGGCCTGAAAGTCGCTGGCCCGCTGCGGCCGCGGCGCCTGCCGCGTAGCGCGCTTGGCATGGCGGCCAGCGACTTTCTGCACGCTGGCGATCCCGCATCGACGACGGCGTGACGCGCCGCGTATCGGCAAGAAGATGGCGGCGCGCGAACTTCGGCCTCGTCAGCTTGGTACAATGGCGGATTGACCGTCCCCGGGCTCCCGACCATGAAACGCAACCGCTTCTCGTCCCGCAAGCGCATTTCGGCTGACGCCACCGAACTCGGCCGCCTCTCCATCGGCCTTGCCGAATCCGGCAGCAAGCTCGAAGACACCTTCTGGCAGGCCCGTCTCGTCGAACTACTGGATCGGCTGTTCCAGGATGGTGCCGAGGATGACTTGACGGCCGCCCTCGACCGCCTGTTCGACACCCATCCGATGGCGCACGACGACCTCGCCGACATCATCGAATCGCACGCCGAATCGTGCGTTCTGCGGGAACATGGGAAAGAACTCGACCTGCTGCTCTTCGCGGCACCGGTGCTCGCCTGGTCGCGCTTCTCGATTCCTGCGGCGACCATCGCCAAGAGTACGCTGCAAACGCTCAAGGTCCATCTCGGGGCACACGTCTTCGCGGCCGGTGCCCGGCTGGCACTCGCCGACTACCTGTACAGCCCCGACCAACTCCCGCACAGCTTCGTAGACACCTGGCAGATGACGCGCCAGCTAGGCGCCGCGGCGCTGGCGGGAAGCGATCTCAATGTCGACGCCGCCGCGATGCCCGAGACCAACCGCTTCCTTTCCGACACGCGCTATCTGGTAGGCGCGCTCATCGTTCCGCACGGCATGCCGCTCTTCCGCTGGAACGAGGCCGACAGGATCACCCGCGAGTCGGCGGTCAAGGAATGGGTCAAGCAAGGTGGTCCCTGCCTCGAGCCCTTGCTTACCGGCTGCGCGTATCAACCGCTGCTGGCCGACGCCTATCATGCCGCCTGCCGGGCGGCCGATAGCGCGTCACGCCCCTACTCGCTGAACGCTTCGGTCGCCTTCCTGCAAGGCGCGCTCGGCCAGGCCGCCGGCGAGAGCCTGCGTGCGGTGGTGGGAGGCTTCCACGACAAACGTCTCGAGGAATACCGGATCGGTTTCGGCCCGCTCGACGGCGACACCATCTACCACGGTGTGGTCTGGCCACTATTGGGCATCGAAGATGAAAGCACCGACGTCACTGGCGAGATCGAGAGCGTCCTGCGCAAGGCGGGCCTGAAGGACGTTCTGATCCTCGATCAGCAGTTTCCTTACGAGTTCTGCGACGACTGCGGCGCGCCGCTCTATCCCAACAGCGAAGGCGACACGGTGCATGCCGAGATGCCGGAACAGGACGACGCGCCATCGCAAACGCTCCACTGAACTCCGGTCAAGGAACGACGATGAGCAACAGCGATCTGCTGCAGCGCAGCCTGGCGGCCGTCTGGCACCCATGCACGCAGATGAAGCAGCACGCAACGGCCGGCGAAGCCCTGCCACTGGTTCCGATCGCGCGCGGCCAAGGGGTCTGGCTGTTCGACTTCGACGGCCGGCGCTACCTGGACGGCATCAGCTCGTGGTGGGTCAACCTGTTCGGCCACTGCCATCCACAAATCAACGCCGCATTGCGCGCACAGCTCGACGAGCTCGAGCATGTGCTTCTCGCCGGTTTCACGCATCGCCCGGTAGTCGAGCTCTCCGAACGGCTGATTGGCCTGACCGATGGCTCCCTCGGCCATTGTTTTTATGCCTCCGACGGCGCTTCGGCGACCGAAATCGCTCTCAAGATGTCTTTCCACGCCTGGCACAACCGGGGTCGTCGGGACAAGCAGGAGTTTCTTTGCCTGAGCGGCAGTTATCACGGCGAAACGGTCGGCGCACTGGCCGTGACCGACGTGCCGCTGTTCAAGGATGCTTACGCGCCATTGATCCGCCCGGCCAGCACGGTGGCCACGCCAGACGCCCGACTGGCAAGCGACGGCGAAACCCCGGTCGACGTGGCGCGCCGCGCTGCCGCGGCGCTGGCGACTCATCTCGAACGGCACCATGAAGAGATCGCGGCGCTGATCGTCGAGCCACTCGTCCAGTGCGCCAGCGGCATGGCGATGTACGATCCGGAATACCTGCGTCTGGCACGCGAACTCTGCGACCGCTACGAAGTGCACCTGATCTGCGACGAGATCGCCGTCGGCTGCGGTCGTACCGGAACCTTCTTCGCGCATGAGCAGGCCGGCATCCGACCCGACTTTCTGTGCCTGTCGAAAGGCATCTCCGGCGGCTACCTGCCCTTGTCGATCGTCCTCACTACCGACGGGGTTTACGATGCCTTTTACGACGATCGCACCAGCCGCGGCTTTCTGCACTCGCACTCCTATACTGGCAATGCCTTGGCCTGCCGCGCCGCGCTGGCGACGCTCGACATCTTCGCCGAGCAACAGGTCATCGCCGCCAACCTTCCGCTGGCCGAGCGTCTCGCCACGTGTCTGGGCCCGCTGGCGGCACACCCGAACGTCCGCCACCTGCGCCAGCGCGGCATGATCGCCGCCTTCGACGTGCTGTGCGACGATCCGCGGTTTGCGCAGCGTTTCTACCGGCAGGCGCTGGCGAACGAGATCCTGCTGCGGCCGATCGGCAACACGGTCTATTTCATGCCGCCCTACGTGATCAGTGCCGAGGAATGCGAGTTTCTCGCCGCTGGCGCCATCGCCGCACTGGACGCCGCGCTACCGACATGATCTGGGAAGACCTGCAAGCGGAAATCGACGCGTTGCAGCGCGCCGGTCTCAAACGCAGCCGTCGCACCCTGGAAATGCCCTGCGGCCCGCTGGCTCGGGTCGACGGCCGCGAGTTGGTGAGCTTCTGCAGTAACGATTACCTCGGGCTGGCCAACGACCCGGCGCTCGTCGAAGCCGCCTGTGCGGGCGCGCAAGCTTGGGGGGTCGGCAGCGGCGCCTCGCATCTGGTCAGCGGCCACCTCGCGCCGCACGCCGCGCTCGAGGAGAAACTCGCCGCCTTTACCGGCTTTGCGCGCGCGCTGCTCTTCTCCACCGGCTACATGGCCAACCTGGCCATCGTTCCGGCGCTCGTCGGCCGTCGCGACGCTGTTTTTGCCGACCGCCTCAACCATGCCTCCCTGATCGACGCCGCCCAGCTTTCACGCGCCGACAACCAGCGCTACCCGCACGGCGACATCGTGGCGCTCGAACGTCTGCTCGCCGGCAGTCGTGCGCGGCGCAAGCTGATTCTGACCGACGCCGTGTTCAGCATGGATGGCGATCTCGCTCCGCTGCCCGCCCTGCTGGCACTGGCCGAGCGTTTCGACGCCTGGCTGGTGGTGGACGACGCGCATGGTTTCGGCGTCCTCGGCCCGCAGGGCCGCGGCAGCCTGGCGTACTTCCAGCTGCCGACGGCCCGCCGCCTGATTTACATGGGTACGCTCGGCAAAGCCGCTGGCGCGTCCGGCGCCTTCGTCGCCGCCGACGCGACCGTCGTCGAATGGCTGGAACAACGCGCCCGCACCTACGTCTTCACGACCGCTGGCAGCCCGCTCATTGCCTGCGCCCTCGCCGCCAGCGTCGATCTGATCGCCGACGGCGAGTCGCGGCGCCAACGCCTGTGGCAGCTCACCGCGCAATTGCGCGACGGTCTGGCCGGCACGCGATGGCGCCTGCTCCCCTCGCCGACGGCCATCCAGCCGATCGTCATCGGCGACAACCACGAGGTCTTGCGGGTTGCCGGGGCGCTTTACGAGCGGGGTCTGTGGGTGCCAGCCATCCGCCCGCCGACGGTCCCGGCCGGCAGCGCACGCCTGCGGGTTTCGCTGAGCGCAGCGCACAGCGCGGAGCAGGTAGACCGACTGCTGCATGCTTTACGGGAACTGGCATGATGCGGCGAATCGGCAAGGGGCCGCCGCGCGCGCTGATCCACGGCTGGGGGCTTGGCAGCGCGGTCTGGGAATCGCTGCTTCCCGCCTTGGCGGAGCGCTCGCAGGTCCATCTGGTCGACCTGCCGGGCTACGGCGAGGCGTGCGACGCCGCC
Organism: Accumulibacter sp.; assembly: GCF_029255285.1. Taxonomy (GTDB): domain Bacteria; phylum Pseudomonadota; class Gammaproteobacteria; order Burkholderiales; family Rhodocyclaceae; genus Accumulibacter. The sequence goes on along the minus strand of NZ_JAPUVI010000112.1, from coordinate 31,398 downwards.
ACCGACTTCACTGCCACCGCGCAGGCATTGATCGACGCGCTGCCCCACCCCGTTACGCTCTGCGGCTGGTCACTCGGCGCCATGCTGGCCATGCGCGCCGCAGGGCTGGCGCCGGAACGCGTCGGCGGTCTGATCCTGGTCGGCGCCACGGCCAGTTTCACGCGGCGCGACAACTGGTGCGAAGCGCAGGAGAGGCAGCTCGTCGACGATTTCGCGGCCAGCCTCGGGCGGCAACCGAAACAGACGCGGCAACGTTTTGTCGCTCTGCTGAACCAGGGCGACAGTCAGGCGCGAACGATCACTCGCCAACTCGTCGCCTGTCTGCAGGAGGGACCGACTGCGGACGCGGCGGCGCTCGCGCGTGGCCTCGACTGGCTGCGCGAAGTCGACCTGCGTGATCTGGCACCGGCCGTGCGCACGCGCTGCCTTCTGGTGCACGGAGAGAACGACGCGCTGAATCCTCTCCCGGCTGCCAGGCGACTGGCGGAAATGATCCCCAACGCGCGCCTGGAGGTTTTCGCCGGTGCGGGGCATGCCCCTTTCCTCAATGACCCGGAGCGCTTTGTCCGACTGCTGGACGAATTCGATGGTCTCCACCCTGCCGCCTAAGGAACGTGTGCGCGAGTCCTTCGAGCGCGCGGCGGCGTCCTACGACGCGGCCGCCGTGCTTCAACGACAGGTCTGCGACGATCTGCTGGCCAACTTCGATCTGTCGTCCGAGCCAGACAGCATCGTCGACGCCGGTTGCGGCACCGGCTACGGCAGCCAACTGCTGCGTTCACGCTGGCCCGACGCACAGCTCACCGCGGTCGACTTCGCGCCGGCGATGCTCACCCTGGCGCGGCACGACGCCCATTGCTGTCTGGCGGCCGACATCGAGGCCCTGCCCTGCCGGGACGAAAGCTTCGCCGTCTGGTGGTCCAGCCTGACCGTCCAGTGGTGCGACACCAACCGCGCATTCGCCGAAGCTTGGCGCGTCCTTCGTCCGGGCGGGCGGCTGGCAGTCAGCACCCTCGGTCCGGAAACCTTCGGCGAGTTGCGCGAGGCCTTCGCCGGCATCGACCGCTATCGCCACACCCTGACCTTTACTGAACCGGCGGCGATCGAGGAGGCTCTGTCGCGGGCCGGGTTCACCGACATCCTCTGGCAGCGCCGGACCGTCTGCCTGCATTACCCCGACCTGAAATCGCTGCTGCGCGCGGTCAAGGACATCGGCGCCCACTCGGTCGGCGACGGCGCCCGCGCCGGACTTTTCGGGCGCCTGGCCTGGCAGCGCGTACAGGCCGCCTACGAACGACATCGCACAGCCGCCGGCCTGCCGGCGCGCTATGATGTCATTCTTGCCTACGCTGCCAGAAAAAAATGAAAGACCCAAGCGGCTGGTTCATAACCGGCACCGACACCGAGATCGGCAAGACTTTCGTCGCTTGCGCGCTGCTCCACGCGGTCCGGCGAACGGGCGCCCGCGCGCTGGCAATGAAGCCAGTCGCGGCCGGCTTCGACGAGCATGGACTCAACGATGACGTCGAGCGCCTGATCGCCGCTTCGTCGTTCGCGGCACCGCGGACGCTGATCAACCCCTACGGCTTCCGGGCGGCCATCGCACCGCACATCGCCGCCGAAGAGGAAGGGCGAATCATCGATCTGGCGCACATCGACACCGCACTGAAACGGCTGCAAAGCTTGGCGGAAATCGTTCTGGTCGAGGGAGTCGGTGGTTTCTGCGTACCGCTCGGCGACACTTGCGACACCGCGGATCTGGCGTCCCTGCTCGGCCTGCCTCTGATCCTGGTGGTCGGCATGCGGCTGGGCTGCATCAACCACGCTCTGCTGACCCGGCAGGCCATCGCCGCGCGAGGTCTGCCGCTGGCCGGCTGGGTAGCAAACCGTGTCGATCCGGCGATGGCGCGCTTCAGCGAAAATCTGGCCACCCTGAAGGTACGCTTGGCCGCGCCGCTGCTCGGCGTCGTCGAGCATGGCACGACTCCCGAGCAGGCCGCGCTGACGCTGCGCCTTCCCGGCTGACGCTCGCGGCGAAGCGGGCCACCGGACGAGCGCGATAGGCACCCTCCTCGAAGATCAACGCACCAGGTCGGGAGACAAAAAAGCCCGACCACAATACGGCCGGGCTTCGGCAAAGCCGCGTGAAGCGGCCTTGGGCAACGTCAGGCGCGCTCGAAAACCACCGCGATACCCTGGCCACCACCGATGCACATCGTGACCAGCGCGTATTTTCCACCGGTGCGCTGCAACTCGTAGATCGCCTTCGTCGCGATAAAGGCGCCGGAGCAGCCAACCGGGTGACCGAGGGCAATCGCGCCGCCGTTCGGGTTGGTCTTCACGGGATCGAGGCCGAGCCCCTTGTTAACCGCAATGGCCTGCGCTGCAAAGGCTTCGTTGGACTCGACGACATCCATCTGTTCGAGCGTCAGGCCGGCTTTCTTGAGCACCAGCTTGCTTGCCGGAATCGGGCCTTCGCCCATGATCTCGTTCGGCACACCGGCAATCGCGTAGGCAACCAGCCGCGCTATCGGCTTCTGACCAGCCTGCGCTGCCACGTCGGCTGCCGCGAGCACCAGAAAAGCCGCACCATCGTTGATTCCCGATGCGTTGCCGGCGGTCACCGTTCCGTCCTTGAGAAAAGCCGGCTTCATCTTGGCCAGCGTCTCGATCGTCGTTCCACTCTTGACATGTTCATCGGTGTCGAAAACGACATCGCCCTTGCGCGTCTTCAGGACAATCGGAACGATCTGCGATTTGAAACGCCCTTCAGCGATCGCAGCGGCGGCCCGCCGCTGCGACTCGACGGCAAGGGCATCCTGCTCTTCGCGGCTAATGTTCCACTTCTTGGCCAGGTTCTCGGCCGTGACGCCCATGTGACCAACGCCGAACGGATCGCTGAGCGTGGCGACCATCATGTCGATCGCCTTGGTATCGCCCATGCGGGCACCCGAGCGCATGGCCGGCAGCATGTACGAACCGCGCGACATGACTTCGACGCCGCCACCAATGCCGTAGTCGGAGTCGCCGAGCAGAATGTTCTGAGCCGCGGAGACCACGCCCTGCAGACCCGATGCGCACAAGCGATTCACCGCCATCGCCACCGAGTCCATCGGCAAGCCGGCTTGAATCGAAGCGACGCGAGCCACATAGGCGAAGCGCGCATCGGTGGGAATGACGTTGCCGACGGCAACATAGTTGATTTGCTGCGGATCGACGCCGGAGCGGGCGATCGACTCCTTCATTACCGTACCAGCCAGTTCATGCGGCTCCATATTGGCGAGCGATCCACCAAAGGTACCGATAGCGGAACGGACCGCGCTGAGTACAACGACTTCTCTGCTCATGAAGAAACTCCCGAAAAAGATCGATCATCCGCCTACCATACCGGCAAGCCCCAACAACAACAGCAGCTACCGCCGCAGCGCGCCAGACCGGCCGGACCGCACTCTCCATGAAGTCGACAGCGGCGGCTTCTTCGCCGGAACCGATGCGGGCCGGCAATTTGGCCGACGCCCAACACCGGGATACCAAGACGAACCCCCGGCGCACCAGCGCCGCTCGCCAGTCCGATACGCAGACCTCGGTCATCCGGCCATTTATCGGCTTGCCCGCGCCAGCAGGAGACCGCCCCCTCGAAATAGCCGGCGCTCGCGGTCACCCGCACGAGAAGCCGGTCAATGATAGCAAAGGTTTGACGTGCAAAGTCTCCGAAGGTGCCATATTCTTCGTTGCCAGCGCCGGGCCGGGAGGGCGGACAAGTGGCGGACCCGACGCCAAACCGCCGGCCGCACGAGGCACCGAGCCGTTGCCTCGCGACTGCCTGCCAACCCGCTCAGCGATCGGTCGACCAGGCGATGCTACGCTGGCGGCCCGAAACGCCCGACCTGCTCGAGCCGCGATGAGGCAGAGGCAAAGCTCGTACCGACGCCCTTTCAGGGTTCGGCAAGTGTGGGCTTGCGGAAACTTTCCACTTCACGCAACATCACCCTGACGCATCTGGAAGAACTTCCACATGGATCTGTCGTCTGTCTTAAGCAAAACGGCGAAGGGCCTGGATGAGATAGCCACCCGCAGGCATCGCCTGCCCGCCCGAATGCGCGCCCTGCTCATCATGGTCGATGGCCGGCACAGCGGCAAGCAGTTGCTGGCCATGCGCCCGTCGACCGTCGAGGCCGAACGCCACCTCGCCGCGCTGCTTGCCGAAGGCTTCATTCAGTCGAGAGCGTCGCCGGCGACACGTCAACAGCCACTGCCGGACGAAGACATCACGCTGGCCAAGAGCTATATCGTCAGGACGCTGCGCGAGCTGCTGGGCGTGGAGGCGGACGCGCTGATCAGAGAAATCGAAATGCTGACCAACGCCGACCAACTCCAACGGCACGTGGAAAAAATGCGTGTCGCCCTGAGCGCCGTGGCCGACCAAAAAAAAGCGCAACAATTTCTCGACGAGCTGGCGCTGGTACTCGATTGACTGCCCCCACCCCGTGCTCGCCATTCTCGAGCCGGATCACCGTGACCTGCCGCGCCGACGCCGCAGACCGGCGACGGGCGATTGGCGAGTCTCCGGAGGAGTCTTCAGGTCATGGCTCCAGCTTCTCGAGCGCCCGATAGAGAGACATGATCATGCCTGCCGTGGCGCCCCAGATGAAGTAGTCACCGTAAGGCATGGCGTAGTAGGAGCGTAGTTTGCCGCGGTAGTGAAGCGAGTGCTGCTGGTGATTCACGGGGTCGAGCAGGAACGACAGTGGCACTTCAAACACCGCTGCCACCTCGAAGGCATCGAGCCGCAGCTCGAAAGGCGGCGTCACCATGGCCACCACTGGCGTGACGCGAAACCCGGTGCTGGTCAGATACTCGGGCAAATAGCCGGCGACGTCGATATGCGCCGGCGCCAGACCGATTTCCTCGTCGGCTTCACGCAGCGCGGTGTGCGCCGGCGAGGCGTCGGCTGATTCGCAGCGTCCGCCCGGGAAACTGATCTGCCCAGGATGGTCCTTCAGATGCGCCGTGCGCTGTGTCAGCAATACCGTTGGCTCTCGGCTGCGCCGAACGATAGGGAAGAGCACAGCGGCGGGAGTCAGTTCTTCGTCGCCGACCCCATCTTCGAGAACGAAGGAACTCCTCGAAGGAGCCGGGCACAAGACCTGCCGCACGCGGTCGAGGTCGACGGCACGGCGGTCGCTTGTTCGGCCGCGATCAGCGTCAGTTGCTGACGACAGGCTCATCGTCCTCGATCTTCGCATGCACGGCGGCCAGCGCATCGCGCAGCGTCTCGTCGGGCAAGGTGTTGATCCCCGTTGCCACCAGATCGGCCGACACCATCGCCGCGGGCGGCAACAGACGCGAGTCGAGTGAGGCAATCAGGGCAGCCGTCGCACCGACGATCTTCAACAGAGTCTGCCGCTCGCCCATCAGAATGTCGAGTTCGCGGCCCAGCATGGCAGTAGTCCAGGCACGTTGGCGTGTCATCGGCATCTCCTATCGTTAGCGCTTCCTGAGGGACATCGTCTGACCGTCACCCTGGATGTCCAAATAGTTCAGGAAATTCATGCCCAGCAAGACAAAGGGCAGGTTGTTGTCGATGTTGATCATCGCGTCGACATTGTCGACCACAATCTCGCCAACGCGAACAGAGTCCAGTCTTACGTGGCGCACCAGAGCTGGCCCGTTCGCCGTAATTATCACGCCCATTTGCCCCTGCTTGCTGCCAATTCCCAGCCGTCTCGCATCGCTGGCGCCCACCGTGATCATCGTCGCACCGGTGTCGACCAGGAAACGGACGGTGGTGCCATTGATGGCACCGGTCGTCACAAAGTGACCACGGGCGTCGGCCGTCAGCACCGCCTTGCTGCCTAGCATTTCGGCCGGCTTTGAGACCACCTTCTGACCGACACGCAGGATTCGCTTCTTGCCGTCGGCTTCGACGGTCGCCACATCGCTGTCTACGGACAGCACCTTGACTCCTTCGACCGTCGTCGTGCCGACAGCCACCGCCCGAGGCGCGGTGCCGTCGATCGTCAGCAAGGCTTTCCCCGGAAAGACACCGGCCAACCCGACGTCGACCGCTCCAACCGGCGTACACACCATGGCGAGAATCAGTACGCCAAACCGCCAGAACGTCGGCGCCCCGTTGTCTCCAGCCCTCTCTGCCCGACAGTGCAATGCGCCTCCCGTGTCTTCCATCGCCAGCCGCATTGGGCCATCAGAAGCCCCGTCGGACAAGGAATTTTGCCACATTCCGCGCACCCCACAGCGAACTATCCGGACTGCCGGCAGGTAACCGTCGCCGTGCCACCCAGGCGCTTGGCCGACAAGGCGAGAAACAACTCGTGCGGTGAGTTCACTCGCTCCGACGCGCAAAGGCCAGCCGTCAGAATCAGCCAAGCCGGCGCCGATGTCGCCGGAACACGCCGTGCCGCCGAAAGCATGACGCTGCGGACACCGGACAGCGAGAAACCTCAATCGCCAGGCGATCGGCCAACGCCGCCAGCCTGTCTGGCGAACGGCTATCAGCGATAGACGAGGACGGGAGTCTTGGAGTGCGTGAGCACCTTGTTGGTCTCACTGCCAAGCAACAAGGCCGTGATGCCACGGCGGCCGTGCGAAGCCATGAAAATCAGATCACAGCCGCTCTGCGCGGCACCATCGATGATCGCCTGGTACGGGATGTCGCTGGTGATCGACAGTTTGTCGGCCGGGACACCGGCGCTACGACAAAGGTCTACGACGAAATCGAGCGTCTGCTGTGCCTGTTGTTCGGCAAGTTCGGCGAACTTTTCCGGTGTGGTCGGGTCGATAAGAGCGCCTTCGCCGTAGTAGCTGACCGGATACTCCGGTTTGGCGTAGAACGCCGTGATGCGTGCCCCAGCCTCCTTGGCGAACGATACGGCTCGGCGTGCGGTTTCCTGTGACAGCTCGGAGCCGTCGGTCGGAACAAGGATATGCTTGAACATGTTGTTTCCTCCGGAGTCGATTGGACCAACGGCCCACTATAGGCACGAAAACGCGGGTCGATGTTGATCGAAATCAAAGGACAGGCGCTCGCCGCGTCAAGTCGTCGCACCCGCCCCGGCGGATTGCTTGATGTCGATCAACGCTGGCCCCGCCGTCAGACCGCACAATGCGTCAGGTCATTCGGCGAGGTGTAGCATGCACGAAATCACGGACTTGATGAGCCGTAATCATCGCTCCTGCGACGATCACCTGGTCGCGGTCGAACAGGCCGTCACCCGCGGTAGCTGGGAAGAGGCGACGACCGCTTTTGGCCGTTTCCGGGACGCGCTGCTGTATCATTTCGCGGCCGAAGAATCGCTGCTCTTCCCGCTCTTCGAGCAAAGCACCGGAATTTTCCGCGGCCCGACACAGGTGATGCGCGGCGAGCATTTGCAGTTGCGACAGTTGCTCGCTGCCGCTGAATCGGCGCTCGCCGAGAAGGACGCCGATGACTATGCGGGCACCGCCGAAACCTTGTTGATCATGATGCAGCAACACAACGTCAAGGAAGAGAACGTCCTCTATCCGATGTGCGACCAGCAACTGGCCGATCGGCTGGCGGAGCTGCTGCCGGAACTGCGCCGGCAGCTCGAAGAACACCAGGAAGGACCGCCCAGTTGAACCGGATGGCTGCCGAAGTCGTTATCGATGCCCGCGCTCTCGAGCCACCCGAGCCACTGCTGCGCACGATGGAAGCGCTCGAGCATCTCGACTCAGACTCGACACTCGTCGTCCTGCTGCCGCGCGAGCCCTACCCACTGTACCGTGCGCTCGCAGTTAACGGCTTCGGCTGGCAGACGGAGTGTCGCCCGGACGGCTCGGTCGAAGTCCGGATCCGACGCCAGTCGACCTGATGCAGGCTTTGCTGTCCTTTGAGCAGGCGCCCCCGCTTTCTGCACCGCTCCGCTTCTTTCTCAGCGCCCCGCTGTTCGCCGTGCTGGCCGGCCTCTTGCTGCTCTGGAGCGGCCCCGAATTGTTTGCCTCGCGCTGGACGCCCGCGGCGCTGGCGCTGACTCACCTGATAAGCGCCGGGTTCATGTTGCAGGTGATGATCGGTGCGCTGTTTCAGATTCTGCCGGTGGTCGCCGGCGCCAACCTGGCGCGACCACGGCTGGTCGCCAAGCTGGTACATTCCACCACGGTGCTGGGCACCCTGCTGCTGGCAGCCGGTTTTCTCGGTCGGCCGCCGCTTGCCTTCGAACTGGCCGTGTTTTTTCTCGCTGGCGGCCTTGCCCTTTTCGTCGTTGCGGCAGGTCGCGCCCTGTACGGCGTGCCGTCCACCAGTCCGACGATTCGGGGTCTCAAGCTGGCCTTGTTCGGCTTGGCCGTGACGGTCCTTATCGGCGCGTTGCTGGCGGCCACCATCGGCGGTTGGCTCGCCCTGCCGGTCGTGAAAATGACCTCCGTCCATTTCGGCTGGGGCTTCGTCGGCTGGGGCGTCGTTCTACTGGCGGCCGTCGCCCTGGTCGTCGTGCCCATGTTCCAGATGACTCCCCCCTACCCACCATGGTTCAGCCGCCACTTCTGCCGCGCAACGCCAATTGTCCTGTCGGTCTGGAGCATCGCCGAAATGGCCGATCATCAAGCATCGTTGGCTTGGCTATCCGGCGCCGTGGTGTTGGTGGCAGTCGCCTTTGCTGGCGCGACCTTGAGTCTCCAGCGGCGCAGCAAGCGCGCTCGCTTCGACGCCACCCAGCGGCTCTGGTGTGTAGCCATGCTCTGCGTACTGGCAGCCTGCCTGTTGTGGCTGCTGGCGGCCGTCCTGCCAGGCCTGGCCGAGTGGCCGCAGTGGCCTCTACTGTTCGGTGTTCTGATACTGTCCGGCGGCTTCATGTCGGTAATGATCGGCATGCTCTACAAGATCGTCCCCTTCCTGATCTGGTTGCACCTGCAGAATCTCGGCGGCGGACGAGTGATGGCGCCAAACATGAACAAGGTGATCGCCGGACAACGGATCGATCGGCAAACCCTGGCTCATTTCGCCTCGCTGGCCCTGCTGCTGGCCGCCAGTGCCTGGCCGGAGTGGTTCACCTATCCGGCGGGAATTGCCCTGCTGATGGCCAATGCCTGGCTGTTGCTCAACCTCCTGGCGGCGGTCGCTTTCTACCGCCAGCAGCGGTCGAAGATTGAGGCCCTGAGGCCAGCGATGGTGAGCGGCTGACGCCGATGCGTGACGCCTCGCTTTTCGATCAAGGCTAGATAGAGATGGACTACCTGATCCTGAAACACCTGCACGTAAGCTGCGTTGCCCTCAGCGGCACGGGCTTTTTCCTGCGTGGACTGTTGATGCTGTACCGATCGCCATGGCGACAGCTCCCGCTGGTCCGCGTGCTGCCGCACGTGATCGACACCGCCTTGCTGGCCAGCGCGCTGGCCATGACGGTGATCAGCGCTCAGTACCCTTTCGTTGCCGACTGGCTGACCGCCAAACTGCTCGGCCTGGTAATTTACATCGCCTGCGGCACGATGGCGCTCAAGCGCGCACGCACGCAGTCGCAGCGCGCCGCCTTCTTCGTCGCTGCGCTGTTCGCTTTTACCTACATCGTGTCGGTCGCTCTGACTCGCCATGTGCTCGGACCCTTGGTCTGGATCACGTGACACCGCCCTCTCCGCGTGACGTGATCGCTCAACCGCGTTGATGCGTCATCAGCGTCTTCAATCCGTCGGTATTGAGGATCCTGATCTTCTTCTGGTGCACCGAAAGCAGACCGTCTTCCTGAAAGCGCGAAAAGGCCCGACTGACGGTTTCCAGCTTCAAACCGAGATAGCTGCCGATTTCGTCACGCGACATGCGCAGATTGAATTCGGCTGGCGAGTAGCCGCGTGCCTTGAAGCGCTGCGAGAGGTTGAGAAGGAAAGCCGCCAGACGCTCCTCGGCGCGCATGGTTCCGAGCAGCAGCATTACCCCGTGATCACGAACGATTTCCCGGCTCATCACTTTGTGAAAGTGGTGCTGCAGAGTATGAATCTGCCGCGACAGCCCCTCGAGATGCGAGAAAGGGATGGCGCAGACCTCGCTGTCTTCGAGTGCGATGGCGTTACAGGTGTGTACTTCACTGCTGATTCCGTCGAGACCAAGCAACTCGCCAGTCATCTGGAAGCCGGTCACCTGATCGCGGCCGTCCTCGATCATCACGTCCGTCTTGAAGAAACCGCTACGCACGGCGTAGATCGACTCGAAACCCTGGCCGACGCGGTACAGAAAATCGCCACGCCTGAGCCGCCGGCGCGTCGATACCAGTTCGTCGAGCTTCTTCAGTTCGGCCGGCTCGATACCGATCGGTAGGCACAGCTCGCGCAGGTTGCAGTTCGAACAGGCGGTCTTGACCAGCTCGAAGGCCAGCCTGGCCGCCATGGCATTGTTGGACATGCGTACCCTTTTCACTGAACCCCGGGTTTGATCCACGTCAACCCACCGAATTCAGCGCGGTCCGATAATCCAGTCAATCGATTCTGTCGTTGGAACATGAACTCCGTCGCTGGCAACCTTGTCTTTGATCCGCAGATCATCCGTCGGTTCGACATCAACGGTCCCCGTTACACGTCGTATCCGACGGCGGACCGCTTCGTCGAAGCCTTCGGCTCGGAGGCCTACAGGCTTTGGCTCGGCAAGCGCAACATCGGCGCCATCAGCCGGCAGTTGTCATTGTACTTCCACATTCCATTCTGCAACACCATCTGCTACTACTGCGCCTGCAACAAGATCATCACCAAGGACCACGGGCGTTCAGCCAAGTACCTGAAATACCTGGCCAAGGAACTGGCATTGCAGAGCAGCTATCTCGAAGGCGGCGACCAGGAAGTGGCCCAGTTGCACTGGGGCGGCGGAACGCCGACCTTTCTGTCGCACGACGAGATGCACCAGTTGATGGCCGTGACGCGGAAACACTTCAAGCTCATCGAGGGCGGCGAATACTCGATCGAAGTCGATCCGCGCAAGGTCGACCGAACAACCGTCGAACTGCTCGGCGCACTGGGCTTCAATCGGATGAGTGTCGGCGTGCAGGATTTCGACACCACGGTTCAAAAAGCCGTCAATCGTCTGCAAAGCGAAGCGGAGACTTGCGCTGTGATCGAGGCGGCGCGTGCGACGGGCTTCAAATCGATCAGCATCGACCTCATCTACGGCCTGCCGAAACAGTCGGTCGAAGGCTTCGGCCGCACGCTGGAACGGGTGATCGCCGCCAGCCCGGATCGCGTCTCGATCTACAACTACGCCCACCTGCCTAGCCTTTTCAAGCCGCAGCGGCGCATCCTCGAGGCGGACATGCCGAATGCCGACGCGCGGCTGCAGATCCTGGCCCTAGCCATCCGAAGGATGACCGAGGCGGGCTACGTCTATATCGGCATGGACCACTTCGCCAAACCCGACGACGAACTGGCGATAGCCCAGCGACAGGGTCGCTTGCATCGCAACTTCCAAGGTTACTCGACGCATGCCGACTGCGATCTTCTCGCCTTCGGCATCTCGGCAATCAGCAAGGTCGGACCGACCTACAGCCAGAACGTCAAGACCCTCGACGAGTACTACGATCTGCTCGACAGCGCCACCCTGCCGGTCTATCGCGGTATTGAACTGAACGCGGACGATATCCTGCGGCGCTCCATCATTCAGTCGTTGATGTGTCATTTCGAGCTGTCGATCGAGTCGATCGAAATTGCGCACCTGATCGACTTCAGAAAATATTTCGCGACCGAACTCGACGATCTGCGCGAAATGGCCGATGCCGGGCTGGTTCGCGTAGACGACAAGTGGATCACTGTCTTGCCGCGCGGACGCATGCTGGTGAGGGCGATTTCCATGGTCTTCGACCGCTATCTACGCGCCGACCGGCAACGTACGCGCTACTCCAAAGTAATCTGACGCCGATCTGTGGATCGGTCGCCGTAAGGGCAAGGGTAGAATCGTGGCATTTTCCGCCCGCTACTCTTCGTTGCACTGATGCCTGAATCGAGCTATCTCGCTTTGCTACTCGTCGGTCTGCTCGGTGGTACGCACTGCGTCACCATGTGCGGCGGCATTGTCGGCGCGTTTTCGATGACGGGACCGACGCGCTGGACACTTCAGCTGGCCTACAACGCCGGGCGCGTCGTCAGCTATGCCGGTGCCGGAGCGCTCGCCGGCGCCCTCGGCGGGGCGGGTGCGGCCCTCTCCGGACAGTGGCCGGTGCGCAGCCTCCTCTACCTGCTCGCCAATCTGATGCTCATCGCGCTCGGCCTCTATTTGATGGGTTACACCCAGGCGCTGGCGTTCAGCGAGCGCTTCGGACAAAGGCTGTGGCGCCACCTGCAACCGCTGACTAGGCGTTTTCTTCCGGCATGCCGCGCGTCGCAGGCGTTTTCCCTCGGTCTCCTGTGGGGCTGGTTGCCCTGTGGTCTGGTCTACAGCGCGCTGGCGAGCGCCTTGACCAGTGGCTCGGCACTGAGCGGTGCCGGGCTGATGCTCGCCTTCGGCGCGGGCACCTTGCCAACTCTGCTACTCGCTGGCTTGATGGCCGCTCGTCTGCAGACCTATGTGCGCCGGCCGGAAGTCCGCTTGATAGGCGGGCTGTTGGTTCTTGGTTTTGGCGTATGGGGGCTGATCGGACTCGCTCGAACGGTACTCCGAGCGCCGTGGTAAGCCCGATGCGGCCTGTCGTCGCCCGGTTGGCGGTCGAAGTGACGTGCGAGGCCGGGAAAATTCGGGCAGAATCCGTTCCTCATCTTCACCAACACCGTTGCAATGAGCCCGACCTCGAGTGCTTTGCACTCGTAGCTTCGTAAGCGCCGGCCGCCGAGCGATGGAGTACTGCGTCGACCGAAGGGAAGGGTGACAGATGTTTCGGGAATGAATTGCCAGCCCGGCGGCCCGGACGCCGGCACGGCACGCCGAGTCAACTGGCAACTCGCCGTAGCGATGTGGCGGCAACCCGGATGCGCAACAAGAAGAAGACGAGGAAAATAGATGCCGAGAAAAAAACTCAGAACGGCCGAGCCACCAGCCTCCGAGCTCCAGTCGAACGAAACCGTCAGACTGACCCAGTTCTCGCATGGCGGAGGTTGCGGCTGCAAGATCGCCCCCGGCGTGCTCGAGCAGATCCTGGCCAAGGTGTCGCCACAGGTTGCCCCAAGCCAGTTACTGGTCGGCATCGAGACCAGCGACGATGCCGCCGTGTATCAACTGAACGCCGACCAGGCTCTGGTGGCAACAACCGATTTTTTCATGCCGATCGTCGATGACCCGTTCGATTTCGGTCGCATCGCCGCAACCAATGCCCTGTCCGATGTTTATGCCATGGGCGGCTCGCCATTGTTGGCGCTGGCTGTCGTCGGAATGCCGGTGGACAAGTTGGCACTCGACACGATCAGGCGAATACTCAAAGGTGGTGAGTCGATCTGCGCCAAGGCAGGCATACCGATTGCCGGCGGACACACGATCGACTCGGCCGAGCCGATCTACGGTCTCGTCGCCATCGGTCTGGTGGCGCCCGGCAATCTCAAGCGCAACTCAGGCGCTCGCGCCGGCGACAAGCTCATTCTCGGCAAGGGTTTGGGCATCGGGTTTTACAGCGCCGCACTGAAGAAGGGCCTGTTGTCGGCCGCCAGCTACGCTTCACTCATCGCGTCCACGACGCAACTCAACACGCCCGGGCGGGCTCTCGGTTGTCTGGCTGGCGTGCATGCCATGACCGACGTCACCGGTTTCGGCCTGCTCGGCCATCTGGTGGAGATCTGCAAGGCGTCGGGCGTCGCGGCACTGATCGACTACGCGGCGTTGCCGCTCTTGCCAAACGTTCTCGATTACGGTGCCAAGGGCTGCGTCACCGGCGCTTCGGGCCGCAACTGGGCGAGCTACGGACAGCATGTGGAACTGCCGAAGAAGGGTTTCGGCGACCTGGAGCGTGCGTTGTTGACCGATCCGCAGACCAGCGGCGGACTACTGGTTTCCTGTGCACCGGAAGTGGTCACCGAAGTGCTGGCGATCTTCCTGCAGGAAGGATTCGACCACGCGGCGGTAATCGGCGAGGTCGCCGAAGGAAAACCGCAGGTATCCGTCGTCCGGAGCCGTTGATCCGGCCCGCCGGCTGCTCAATCGAGAAGATGAGATACCAAGCCATCAGCCAGTTTTGGTTCGAACCACGTCGACTTCGGCGGCATCACCTGGCCGGCGTCGGCGACCGCCATAAGTTCGCCCATCGGCGTCGGGTACATCGCGAAAGCCACCGCCATCTCGCCGCTATCGACCCGCCTTTCGAGTTCCGGCAGGCCACGCATGCCGCCGACAAAATCGATGCGGCTATCGCGGCGTAAATCAGTGATTCCCAGCAACGGGCCGAGGATCTGCTCGGCAAGTAAAGAAACGTCGAGGCGCCGCACCGGATCGGCCAACGGAACCCGCCCGGACAGGATTTCGAGCCGGTACCAGCGACCTGCCAGATACATGCCGCAAACTCCCGTCCGCTCGGGCCGCACCGGTAGGGCCGACAGGCTCAGCGCATAGCGCCCACGGACGGCCGCCAGAAACTCCTCTTCACTCAAGCCGTTCAGATCGCGTACCACGCGGTTGTAGTCCATGATCCGCATCTGCGTCGCCGGAAAGATGACGGACAGAAAAAATTCGGCGCCGAACGACCTCGCACTCTGGCCACGCCGAGCAGCGGCAACGCGCGAAGCGGCCGCCGAGCGATGATGGCCATCGGCAATGTAGAGTGCCGGCATGGCGTCAAAAACCTCGCTGATCCGCGCAATGTGCGCGGCATCGTCGATCACCCACAGGGTGTGCCGGATGCCGTCTTCTGCTCTGACATCAGCGACCGGCGTGGAGGCACTGACCGGTACCAGCAGGCGCTCGGCTTCCCCGCTGGCGGGGTGAGCGAGCAACACCGGCCCAGTCTGCGCGTTGAGCGCCTCGATTTGACGCACCCGATCGTCTTCCTTGTCTGGCCGAGTGAGTTCATGCTTACGAATCCGGTTGCTCTCGTAGGCCAGCACCGAGGCAACGGCTACAAGGCCGAGTTGAACATGCTCGCCCATTTCGAGCCGATAGGCGTAGTAACACGGCTGCCCGTCACGGCGCAACACACCGGAATCGATCAGGCGTCGGAAGTTGTCGGCCGACCTGGCATAGACCTCGGGAGCGTGCGGATCGACATCCGGAGGCAAGTCGATCTCGGCCTTGGAAACGTGCAAGAAGGACAAGGGTTTGTCGGTTGCTGCCCGACGGGCCTCGTCGCTCGAGAGGACATCGTAGGGTGGTGCCGCCACGGCGGCGGCATCCTCGCGGCGCGGCCGGAGGCCGGCGAAGGGTCGAATCAGGCAAGAATCAAGCGACAAAGAAATCTCCTGCTGAGTAATCTTCAGATGCTCCGGTACAGAGCCTCATAGCGGACGGCAGAATCGGCCCAGGAAAAATCCTGTGCCATACCACGCCTCTGGATCTGAAGCCACACCACGGGATCACGATAAAGCGTCAGCGCATCGCCAATCCTGGAGGCCAGCGCGCGGCTGCCGGCATCATCGAAAACAAAGCCGTTCGCCGTTCCCGCCTTGATCTGCGCCGGAGTGGCATCGCTCACCGTATCGGCCAAACCGCCCACCCGACGCACCAAAGGTAAAGTGCCGTAGCGCAGGGCATAGAGTTGGGTCAGCCCGCAGGGTTCGAAGCGCGAAGGAACCAGCAGAATGTCGGCACCGGCAATGATACGGTGCGACAAGGCGTCATCGTAGCCCAGGTAAACCGATACGGCCTCCGGATGGGCTGCCGCCGCCGCCCGGAAGGCGGCTTCGATATCGGCCTCGCCACTGCCGATCACGACTAGCTGCCCACCCCCGGCGAGCAGATCCGGCAGGGCGCCGAGGATCAGATCCATGCCTTTTTGTGAGGTCAGCCGGCTGACTACCGCAAACAACGGCGCGTTGGCCCGACGGGCAAAACCGAGCTCGGTCTGCAGCTTGGCCTTGCAGACCTTCTTTCCCCGCAGATGACTCGCCGTATAGTTGGCGGGTATCGCCTGGTCACTGCCGGGATCCCATACTGCATAGTCGACGCCATTCAGAATGCCCGAGAGATCCGTTCCCCGGTCGCGCAGCAGACCGTCGAGGCCCCAGCCGAATTCCGGTGTGCAGATTTCCCGGGCATAGGTCGGGCTGACGGCGTTCACGCGCTTCGCATGCACGAGAGCCGCTTTCATGAACGACAACTGCCCGTGAAACTCGAGTGCACTCTGGTTGGCTCCGGAGATGAGCAGCCCGAGATCCGCGTGGTGGTCGAGCGGAAACAGGCCACGAAAAGCCAGATTGTGGATCGTAAACACCGTCGCCGTACTCAGCGCCGGATTCTGCGCCACATAGGCCGCTGCCAGCCCGGCATGCCAGTCATGGGCATGCACAACCTCCGGCTGCCAGTTTCTATCGAGTTCACCGGCCGCCAAGTGGGCGGCCACCCAGCCGAGCAAGGCAAAGCGCCGATGATTGTCCCGCCAGTCGCGACCGTCTGGAGCCAGATAAGGATTGCCATCACGGCGATACAGGAACGGCGCATCGATGACGTAGGCCGGCAGGCCGCTATCCGGCAGACGTCCAAGCCGCAACGTGATCATCGCGGCGCCGAAGGCCGGTCCGAAGCGGCTGATCCGCCTAAGATCGGTCAGGCCATTGAGAACGGCGGGCAGGCCGGGCAGCAGGACGCGGGTATCCAGCCCACGTGCCGCCAGGGCGACCGGCAAGGCGGCAACGACATCGGCCAGACCGCCGGTCTTGACCAGCGGATAGATTTCGACGGCAACATGGAGAACGCGCAAGTCTGGCTTCCCTGGGTCAGTTGATCCGCTCGAGCATCTTGCGGGTGATCAGCGTCACGCCGCTGTCGGTACGGCGGAAGCGACGCGCATCGTCATCCGGATCTTCGCCGACGACCATTCCCGGCGGGATGTCGCAATCGCTATCGACGACGCAGCGCGTCAGGCGCGCTCTCGTTCCGACGGTCGTGTCGGGCAGCAACACCGACAGGTTCACCCGGGCATAGGAATGGACACGGCAACTCGAAAACAGCAGTGAGCGATTGACCTCACCGGAAACGATGCAACCGCTGGAGACCGTAGACTCGATGGCATTGCCGCGCCGGTCGAGATGGTTATGCACGAATTTGGCAGGCGGCAGTTGTTGCTGATACGTCCACACCGGCCAGTTGCGGTCGTAGAGGTTGAGCGCCGGAACGGTGGCCGTGAGATCGATATTGGCGTCCCAGTAGGCATCGATCGTCCCGGCGTCGCGCCAGTAATGCTCCCTGAACTGCTCGTCCGGAGCAACGATGCAACTGCGGGAGAAGGGATGAGCGACAGCGACCCGGTTGGCCACCGCACGCGGGATGATGTCCTTGCCGAAATCGTGACTCGACGTCGGGTCCATGATGTCGCGCGCGAGTTCGGCGTACAGGTACTTGGCGTTGAACACGTAAACACCCATGCTGCACATCGCCATGTCCGGATTGCCCGGCATCGCCGGCGGATCGGCAGGTTTTTCGACAAAATCGGTGATCAGGCCACTGTCATCGACGGCCATCACGCCAAAACCGCTCGCCTCCCGGCGCGGTACCTCGATGCAGGCGACGGTGCACTCGGCGCCGCTCTCGACATGGTCGACCAGCATCACCGCGTAGTTCATCTTGTAGACGTGGTCACCGGCCAGAATCACGACAAACTCTGGTGCCGGCCGATAGGTTTCGAGGATGTCGATATTCTGGTAGACCGCGTCGGCCGTACCCCGGTACCACGATTCCTCGTCCACCCGCTGCTGCGCCGGCAGCAGGTCAACGAATTCGTTCACCTCGCCGTGCAGGAAGTTCCAGCCCCGCTGCAGGTGGCGCAGGAGGCTGTGCGACTTGTACTGCGTCACCACACCGACGCGCCGGATCTGCGAGTTGACACAGTTCGACAAAGCGAAATCGATAATCCGGAACTTGCCGCCAAAATGGACCGCCGGCTTGGCGCGCCGATCCGTCAACTCGTGCAACCGGCTGCCACGACCGCCAGCAAGGACCAGGGCAATCGCCTTGCGCGGCAATTGGAATGTCTTCCTGTCAACCATTTTCGTATCCCCTATGAACTCGTTTCATCGCATCTGGCGGCGCCACCTGGTGTCACCACGTCCTAACTGATCACGTCGGGGCCCTTTCTCCCGGTGATCGAAGCAATCCGTGCAATCGTATCGGCCAGGCCGACGAGCGGCTCCAGTGCCTCTTGCGTCGGCACTTCGTGCTGGCTGGAGTCGCCAACGAAGCGTTCGAGGTAGACGCGCAAAGTCGCGCCTTCGGTACCCGTTCCGGACAGCCGGAATACCACCCGCGAGCCATCGTCGAGCAGGATGCGCACTCCCTGGCGCTCCGAACGTGAGCCATCGACCGGGTCGGTATAGGCGAAATCATCGGCTGCCGCGATCGCCAGCCCGTTGCTCAGCGAGCCGGGCAGTTGCGGCAGGCGTGCCCGTAGTTCTGCCATCAGAAGGTCCGCTTTCGCCGTCTCGATCGCCTCGTAATCGTGGCGCGAATAGACGTTGCGCCCGAAACGACGCCAGTGTTCACGCACGATCACGTCGGCCGGCAAGTCGCGCACGGCCAGAATGTTGAGCCAGTAAAGGACCGCCCACAGGCCATCCTTCTCGCGCACGTGGTTGGAACCCGTGCCGGCGCTTTCCTCGCCGCACAGCGTCGCCATTCCGGCATCGAGCAGCGATCCGAAGTATTTCCAGCCAGTCGGCGTTTCGTAGCAGGCAATGCCGAGTTCCTTCGCCACGCGGTCTACGGCACAACTCGTCGGCATCGAGCGCGCGACTCCCGCCAGACCCCCGGCATAGGCCGGAATCAGCGCGTGGTTGGCGGCCAGGACGGCCAGGCTGTCGCTCGGGCTGACGACGAAATTGCGACCGACAATCATGTTGCGGTCGCCGTCGCCGTCCGAAGCAGCGCCGAACGACAGGCCAGAGCGGCTGTCGGCCAGCGCCGCGACGAGGTCGGCCGCCCAGACCGGGTTGGGATCCGGGTGACCGCCACCGAAATCCGGCAGCGGCGTTCCGTTGACCACCGTGCCGGCAGGGGCACCGAGGCGGGTTTCGAGAATAGCTCGCGCATAGGGGCCGGTGACCGCGTGCATGGCGTCGAAACGCATGCGAAAGTCCGGGCGCGCCAGCAGGCCGGCAATGCGATCGAAGTCGAACAGGGATTCGAGAAGCTCGGCGTAGTCGGCCACCGGATCGATGACGCTGACGATCATTTCGCCAATGACGGTCTCGCCGATGTGCGCCAGATCGATGTCGGGCGACTCGACGGTGCGATAGGCGCTGATCTCCTGCGTGCGCCGATAAACGGCGTCGGTGAAGGCCTCGTTCGCCGGCCCGCCGTTGCCGAGGTTGTACTTGATTCCGAAATCACCCTTCGGGCCACCCTCGTTGTGACTGGCGGACAGGATGATGCCGCCGAAAGCCTGCCATTTGCGGATCACGGCGCTCGCCGCCGGGGTGGACAGAATACCGTCACGACCGACGAGAACACGGCCGAAACCGGCCGCCGCCGCCATGCGCAGGATGGTCTGGATGGCCACATCGTTGTAGTAACGACCGTCGCCACCGAGGACCAGGGTTTGCCCCTGCTGGCCCGACAGCGTGTCGAAGATGGCCTGTACGAAATTCTCGAGATAGCGCGGCTGGCAAAAAACCGCGACCTTCTTCCGTAACCCGGATGTCCCCGGCTTCTGGCCTGAGTAAGGCGTGCTGGGAACGCTGATCACCTTGATGCTCATCTTATGCCTCGTGACAAATGGAGTTTTCTGGATCGCCGACCGAGCGCTACGGGCTCATGCCAGATGTTGCCGGCTGAAAGCCAGCAACTGGCGCGTCGAAGTGTCGAGCTTTTCCGCCAGCGCCGGGTCGCCGATCGCCGGCAGTATGCTGTTGGCGACAGCCTTGCCCAACTCGACTCCCCACTGGTCGAAAGAATTGAGCCCCCAGATGACGCCCTGAACGAATACCTTGTGCTCGTACAGGGCGACCAGTGCGCCAATCGTTTGCGGATCGAGTCGCGACAGCAACAAGGTCGACGACGGCTGATTACCGGGAAACACCTTATGTGGCAGGAGTTCGGCCAGCGCTGCCGGCGACATCGTCCGACTGAGTTCATTGCGCGCCTCGTCGATCGTCTTGCCGAAAGCGAGCGCGGCACTCTGCGCGAAACAGTTGGCGAGCAAGGCTTCCTGATGCCCGGGCAAAGGATAGTCGGAACGTACGGCCGCGATGAAATCGCAAGGCACGAGTCGCCCACCCTGATGGAGGAGCTGGAAAAACGCGTGCTGCCCATTGTTGCCGAGTTCTCCCCACACGATGGGATTCGACGCACAGGCCAGCGGCTGGCCATCGATCCCCACCGCCTTGCCGTTGCTCTCCATCTCGAGTTGCTGCAGGAACGACGGAAAGTACTTCAGCGACTCGTTGTAGGGCAGCACCGCATTGCTCGTCGCGCCCAGGAAATTGGTGTTCCAGATGCCGATCAGGGCCATCACCACCGGCAGGTTGCGCTCATAGGGCGTGCTGAGAAAATGCTCGTCCATGCGCTGGGCACCGGCGAGCAGATCAGCAAAGGCATGCGGACCGATGGCGATCATGAGCGCCAAGCCAACGGCCGACCACAGCGAGAAACGCCCTCCGACCCAATCCCAGAGCGGAAACACCGCCTCCTCGCGAATGCCGAATTCGACGGCGCGCTGTGGTTTGGCGGTCAGCGCGGCAAAGTGGTTGCCCACCGCCGCGTCGCCGAGGTTGGCGACCAGCCAGCCGCGCGCGGTCTGCGCGTTGAGCATCGTCTCCTGCGTGGTGAAGGTCTTGCTGGCGACGAGGAACAGTGTCGTACGCGGATCGAGCGTCTGCAGGAGCGGCGCCAGTTGGGCACCATCGAGATTGGAAACATAGTGCACGCCGAGCGCTGGATGAGAGATCGAGCGCAAGGCGTAACCGACCATCTTGGGGCCGAGATCGGAGCCGCCGATGCCGATGTTGACGACATTGCGGATCGGCATGCCAGTAAAGCCGAAGGCGTTGCCGGAACGGATGTTGTCGGCGAAAGCGGCCATGCGCTGGCGCGTCGCGAGAACCTCCGGCATGACGTCCAGATCGCCGGCCGGGAAAGGCCCGTTCGCCCGCCGCAGAGCGACATGGAGCACCGCCCGGTCTTCGCTGGCATTGATCCGTTCGCCGCCGAACATCCGCTGCGTCCACTCCTCGAGCCGCGCCTCGTGCGCCAACGCGGTCAGCAACTGCAGCGTCGTCGAATCGACGCGCTGCTTCGAGAAATCGTAGAGGATTCCGTCGAAGCTCAGCGAGAGCGAGTTGGCACGCCCTGGATCGCGGGCAAACATTTCTCTCAGATGCACAGGCGAAGACGACAGCCGGTGCGCTTCAATAGCCTTCCAGGCGGTTGAGGCGGTGATGTTCATGGTCGGTCAAAGCTCGTTGATGAAGGATCAGGCCATTCGAAAATGGCTGCAGGAGAGGGCTGGAGACGAAATATGACGAGATATGCTGTTCCGGTTGTCAGCTTGCCAGAATGCTCGGCAGAACGCAAAAAAGAATGCTCGACGGCCATCCCGGGAGCCATTCCCGAGCCGTTTCGGACCTTGGTTGCGGAGCTATGCGGATCACGGTTTGCACACTGTTGGCACCCGGCCGACCGAGCGAGGCAGGGATGGCGAAGAAAAGCAAAGAGTACTGGTCGGCCTGGTCGATTGAAGTCAAAGACTGGCCACCGACTGCCGATCGGCAGCCTCGAGCCGACATGCCCGCACGCTGGCGGCGAAAGGCTTGTCCTCCTCGTTGATGTGACGCTCGAACCAATATTCGGCATAGCGCAAAAAGGAGTGCACATCGCGCCTGCCACGCTTTACCTCGCCGAGCGCCCGGCGTAGCACGCGCAGGTTTTCCCGGTGCACTTTGGCGTGCTCGGCGAACTCCGCCCCGGCTTCCCGGGCCACACGCTCTTCGGTCGCGAAATGGTGCTGCACGTAGTCGAGCAGGCTCTGGAAGCCGTCGAAAGGAGCCGGCCCACTACCGTAGCAGGCGACCTTGAGGGACTCGACACGACGAAAAATCTCTTCGTGCTGGGTATCGATTTCAGGCAGATCAATCAGCAGGGCCTCCGGCAAGACACCAGCAAGACTGACCTCCATGACAAAGCCCTCCAGGAAAACGTGGAATTCTTTCAATGGCTACAGTATAAAAAGAGGGACCGAAGAATTCCAGTAAAATCAGGCCACGCTCAGGCGAATACGCCATGCAGGAACCATCCGATCTGGCTGCGGAAGACCCATAGCCATTCGGCACGCGGGGAGACGGCGACGAAATAGTCGCGCCGCACATCGCCGAGCGCACCGCGCTCGGCTTCGTCCCACCAACCACTCTCAATGCGCTCGGGGCCGGCAAGCAATCGCAGAGGGCCGCCACATTGCGGCCGACCGGCCACCTCGCGCAAGATCTGCGGTCTGGCGAGGAGCCAAAGCGGACGCGGGCCGGGCAGCGCGTCCCGCTGGACGGCTGCGGGCCGTCTGGCCGGGAACTTTTCTCCTGCCGGCAAGCGGGGAGGGATGGCCCGTGAAGCATTCTCCGGACGATGCTCGGCAAGCACCGACAAAGCATGCACACGGCCACTCCCGAGGCGCGCCTGCAGACCTTCGACCAGCGCTGCCAACGAATCGCCGCCGGCACTTTCGCCCTGCTGGCCGAACAGGCTCCCGGTACGGCTCGGCAGCGCGGCCGGCGCCTCGGCCCGCAAAGTGATCCGCTCGACAGCCGCCGGCAGTGCGAGCCCTTGCAGGCGCTCGCCGAACACGCGCCTGATCCGCCCGGCACTGCGCGTCGCCGCGGCAAAGCCGAGCGCCAGAACGGTGGCCGGTCGCTGTCGCACGCCACGCTCGTGGTCGAACTCGAAAAAGCATTCACTGACGCCTGCACCACGGACAGCCAGCCAGCCGCACAAGGCATCGATCAGGCAGCGTCCGGCGAAACCGATGGCCATGGCATTTTCCACCCGTACCGGCAATTCCAGCCGCTCGACGAAACGTTCCGGAAAAACGAAGCGCGGTCGCGGATCCGGCAACTCGCCGAGCGCGCGTGCCAGGTCAGTGGCCAAGCCGGAACCGAGGCGGCGCGTCAGACCGGCGCGCGGCAGACGCAATACATCAGCCAACGAACGCACACCAAAGCTCGCCAGACGGAGTTGCTGCTGTGCCGACAGGCCGAGCACCGTCAGCGGCAGCCTGGCGAGGCGATGCGGTAACTGAGCGCTGACCAGGCAGGGTTTTGCATCGCCGGCCAACGCCAGCCACTGTGCGGCGAGCGGCGTCGGCGCCAGCGCTGCCCGCGGCGCGAAGCCCTGCTCGGCGCAAGCGCGAACGATGCGCTCGAACAAAAGCGCGGTGCCGCCGAAGAGGCGTAGCGACCCGCTTACCTCGAGCAGCAGCGTTTGTGGTGGCAGAACGCAGACTTCGGAAGTGAAAGTGCCGGCCCAGCAGGCGAGCCGAGCCAAGGCGGCCTGCTCGCGCGCGGCAGCGCGTTCCTGAATGGCCAAAGCGGGCAACAAGCCCCACGCCTCGGCCAGTCGCAATCCGGGCAGGACGCCTGATGCGGCGGCGACATCGTCGGCCACGACGATACGTTCATGGCTGACGACGGCACTAGGCGATGAGCGGCTGGCAAGGACTTCGAGCGACAAGTTCGGCAGATGCAGGGCAAGCCAGAGCATGACTCAGGGGCAAGGGGCGGTGAACGGCAAGCGGCAGCGGTACGGGCTGGGCGCCGCCACGGCGCTTGAGCAGGCGGACGACGAATTGCTCACCCGCCGTTTCGAGCAGCAGACGCAGCGGCGCCGGCGAGGGCTGGCCGGCGCAATCCGGCGGACGGAAGACGAACAACAGCATACGGCTGGCCTCGGCAGCAAGTTGCAGGCGGCGAAGCAGACTCGCCTGGGCGTCGGGCAGCCAGGCGACGACGGCGCCAACGCCTTCGGTAGCCAGAGCGCGCTCACAAGCCCAGGCAGCGTCGCGGCCGGGAGCACTGGCGACCAGCAGGCGTGACAGATCGACGCCGGCCGCCTGCAAGGCCGGCGCATAGAGTGGGTGCGGTGGGGCGACGCAAACCAGCCAGGCCAGTTCATCACTCGACAGGCGTGCCAAGGCCGGGAGCAAGAGGCTCAGTTCGCCCATTCCGTGCCGTACCGGCAAAAGCTCGGTCAGACAAGCGCGTGGCCAGCCGCCACCGGGCAACTCACGATCGAGTTCGGCAAAACCCGTCGATACCCCGGGTAGCGGCGCTCTGGCAAGGTCGTCACCGCGCCAGACGTCGGCGCGTTCGAGGATTTGCGAGAGCATCGGTGATGGACGCATGCGGAAAGCCCGGCCACCTCTACATCGCTTCGCTGTCGCGGATCAAGCCGACGGCAATCCCTTCGATGGCCAAGGTCCGCGTGTTCGTGTCAACGACGATGGGCGCGAAATCGGGGTTCTCGGCGATGAGCTCGATCACGCTGCCCTGCTGACGGAAGCGCTTGACCGTCACCTCTTCGTCGAGCCTGGCGACGACGATCTGGCCGTTGCGCGCCTCTCTGCTGCGATGCACGGCGAGCAGGTCGCCATCGAGAATGCCGGCGTCGATCATCGACAGACCGCGAACGCGCAACAGGAAATCGGCGCGTGGCCGAAACAGGCTGCTATCGAGCGCATAACGGCGCTGAATGTTTTCCATGGCCAGAATCGGGCTACCGGCCGCGACACTGCCGATCAAGGGCAGACCGAGTTGTTCGACCAGCCGGATACCGCGCGCCGAGCCCGGTTCGAGCAAAATGGCGCCCTTCTTGGCCAGCGCCCGGAGGTGCTCCTCAGCCGCATTGTGCGAAGCAAAGCCGAAAGCGTTGGCGATTTCGGCCCGCGTCGGTGGCGCGCCGAGCGCCTCCAGCGTCTGGCGAATGAAGTCGAGTATTTCCTGTTGCCGCGGCGTAAGCTTGAGCATGATCTTGCCCTCCATGGTCGATTTCTGTATTTTCATACAGTCAAAGATAAAAAAGCAAGGGGCAGGATCTCCGAATGAGTGGGAAGCGGAGGCGCAAGATGCGACAATTGCCGCATCGCAGCAGAGGTACGAAATGAGCGCCGTTACCCGAAAACTGTCTTTCCTCGACAGGTATTTGACGATCTGGATTTTTGCCGCCATGGCCATTGGCGTCGGTCTGGGCTTTTACGTTCCGGGCATCGAGGAGCGGATCGATTCCTTCCGGGTCGGAACGACCAACCTGCCGATCGCGTTGGGCCTCATCCTGATGATGTACCCGCCCTTCGCCAAAGTGCGCTACGAGGAACTGCCGGATGTCTTCGTCGACCGGAAGGTTCTCGCTCTGTCGCTGCTTCAGAACTGGGTCGTCGGGCCGCTGCTGATGTTCGCGCTGGCGGTCATCTTCCTGCCGGACAAGCCCGAATACATGGTGGGGCTGATCCTGATCGGGCTGGCCCGCTGCATCGCCATGGTGATCGTCTGGAACGAAATCGCCAGGGGGTCGACCGAGTACGCGGCCGGTCTCGTCGCTTTCAACTCGATTTTTCAGGTCCTGTTCTACAGCGCCTATGCCTGGCTGTTCGTGACCGTACTGCCGCCCATGTTCGGGCTCTCGGGTTCGGTGGTCGATGTCTCGATCGGCCAGATTGCCGAGAGCGTCTTCATCTACCTGGGAATTCCCTGCGTCGCCGGGGTGCTGACGCGAGTGCTCATGCTGCGCTTCGTCTCGAAGCAGTGGTACCACGAACGGTTCGTCCCGAAGATCGGACCGCTCACCCTGCTTGCCCTGCTCTTCACCATCGTCGTCATGTTCAGCCTCAAAGGCAAGCTGATCGTCACCATCCCGCTCGACGTGCTGCGCATCGCCGTCCCTCTGCTGCTCTACTTCGTGCTCATGTTTCTGGTGTCCTTCCTCATGAGCAAGCAGGCCGGCGCCGGCTACGGGAAATGCGCCACCCTGTCGTTCACCGCGGCGAGCAACAACTTCGAGCTGGCGATCGCCGTCGCCGTCGCCGTTTATGGCATCGATTCCGGCGTCGCCTTCGCGGCCGTCGTCGGCCCGCTGGTCGAGGTGCCCGTGATGATCGGTCTGGTGAGGGCTTCGCTGTGGTTCGAGAAGCGCTATTTCGCCTCCGAAGACCGCACCGCGTGAACGCCTGCCCAGGTAACGCCGGCTGGCTGGCGTTCTTGCCGGCCAGCCGCGGCGCCGCGTCGACATCGCTGCCGACCTTAATGCCGCGGCCACGTGCGGCCACATCCTCCCGCAACGGCCGCTCCACGCCGGCGGCGGACTGCCGGACTACGCCATCCCGGCGATCCGGGTTCTTGGGCGGAGAGCCTCGATCATGGAAGGCGGCGGTGAGCGGCGAGCGTTCGTCCTGC
This sequence comes from Accumulibacter sp., assembly GCF_029255285.1. Lineage (GTDB taxonomy): Bacteria > Pseudomonadota > Gammaproteobacteria > Burkholderiales > Rhodocyclaceae > Accumulibacter. Next base: position 4,962 of record NZ_JAPUVI010000112.1, on the reverse strand, counting down.
CGCCCGCTTGCCCACCTGGACGAGCATGAGAGCCACGGCGAGCGCCGTCAGGAAGCTGGACGCCGGTTCCGGAACGGCGCGCGTTCCGGCAAACCGCAGAATGGGCTGCGCTCCCGAAATGGTCGAGGAGACGACTTCCCTCTCATAGGCACCCGTATTGTCGAAAGAGAAGTAGTAGCGGCCAAGGTGGGTCGCACCCGCGTCTCTTGTGAAGTTGACGCCGAATCCGGAAATGTTTCGAAAACCGACGAAATAGTCCTCGCCTGTCTGTAGATCCAGGTCGGCGAACGACCACGTTTCGAACGGCTGCCCGGTGATGCTGGTCGAGGCGCTGCCGAGCAAATGACCGCCGTTCAAAGGTGCTCCGTCCCAAATCTCCAGCACTACGGTACGACTATCGATCGACGCAAAGCGCGTCTTGACCTCGGACAACGAGTAGGATTCGGTCGGCGAATACAACCATCCGGCTTCCGCCGCTGACCAGTCGGTGCCTGCGACGGGCGACGCCCCGCCATTGATCGAGTCGACTTGCGTTGGCAGTGCGGCGGCAGAGCCGCAGGCAATGACCGTCGCCACCACAAAGCATGCGCGCGCAAAATTCATGACACCCCCCTTTTTTCGACTTGGTTTAGAGACAACGGCTGACCGGGCGGCGAAAGCAATACCGATGCCACCCACGCAGATCGTTGATTCGTCTGTTGTCCGAGGATGGCCGAAGTGGTCGCTTTAAAATTATCCGACAAGGCAAGCGCTTGGGCCGGCGTTCCCGAAGTGGAATATTGGCGCCTGTGCGGCGCCTGCCGAACGAGTTCGTTCGGCGCTGACGATATACTTGACCCATGCTTCGCCGGAGAAGCTCGTTACCTAGGCACACCATGGATGAGAACCAGCGCCGTTCGGCGCACCGGGAATGGCGAGAGCCCCGCCAGAGCGGGCTATTGATCGTCCTGCTGCTCGCGCTGGCCGCCACCGCGCAGGCGCGCGGCCCGGTGCGGGCGAGCGAGGGAAACACCCGCGGCTGGCAGCTCATGACGCCGGAAGAACGGGTCGAACATCAGGCGACCATCCGCGGCTTCAAGACTTACGAGGAATGCCACAACTACCAGGTGGCGCACCACCAGCGCATGGCGGAACGCGCCCGCCAGCGCGGCCTGGACTTGCCGCCGGGAAGGCGGGACATCTGCGCCCACCTGCAACCGGCGAATGACCCCCGCCCAGCGGCCGACTGATCCTGCGCCAAGCCGTCCTCATGACCCTCCTCCGCCGGCTAGCGATTCCGCTGCTCGTCCTGGTCGCCTGCACCACCCCGGTGTATTGGGCCTTTCCCGAGGATCTCTCGGTGGCGCGCGGCCTGGGCATCGTCCTCGGCTGGGCCGGTTGCGGCCTGTTGCTCGCCAGCCTGCTGCTGATGCTGCGCGAGACCTGGCTGTCCCGCTGGCTGGGCGGACTGGAAAGGATGTACCAGTGGCATCACCGGGTCGGCGTCGCGGCCTATATCCTGTTGCTGGCGCATCCGCTGGCACTCGCTGTCGACGCCTGGCCGACGTCTCCCGCGCTGGCCTGGCAGACGCTGTCGCCCTTCAGCCAGGGCTGGCCGGTCTGGCTGGGCTGGCTGTCGCTGCTCTTGCTGATGCTCGGCCTGGCCGCCACCTTCGCCAGTCACCTGCCGTATCGAAGCTGGCGCCGGCGGCACGTCTCGCTCGGCGTCGGCGTTCTCGTCGGCCTGCTGCATCTGCGGCAGCTCGGCATCGAAGAGCCGGTCCTGCCGATCCTCGCACTGGCCGCGCTGTTTCTCGGCTGGCGACTGATCCGCGAGGATTTCGGGCTTGCCGCCCGGCCGTACGTCGTGCAGTCGGCGGCGCCGGTCGCCGAAGGAATGGTCGAGATCGTCCTCCAGCCGCTTGCCGAACCCATTGCCGCGACGCCGGGACAGTTCGTTCTGGTCGCCTTCTTCGCCGGGCCGACCTTCCGCGGCTGTGGCGAATTCCACCCCTTCACCGTCAGTTCGATCGCCGCCGGCGGCCTGATCCGGATCGGCGTCAAAGCCCTGGGCGACTGCACCCGGCGCCTGCAGAGCGTCGAATCGGGCGTCCTGGCACGGGTGCATGGCGCCTTCGGCACCTTTCTCGCCGACCGGCCCGCGGCGCCGCAACTGTGGCTGGCCGGCGGCATCGGCATCACGCCTTTCCTCGCCCTGCTGCGGGCCGGACCGCTCGGCCAGCCGACGACACTCGTCTACCTCCATCGCCGCGCCGCGGACGCCGCTTTTCTGCAGGAGATCCGCGCCCTGGCCGAGAGCGACCGCCAACTGACCTTGCACGCGCTGGCCACCGGCAACGAGCCGCCGGACCTCGCCGCCCTGCTGCCGGCCGCGCCCGCCCTGGCCGGCATCGAATGCTATCTGTGCGGGCCGCCGGCCATGATCGACGCCGTCCGGCAGGTGCTGCGCGAACGCGGCATCCGGCCCCGCCACATCCACTTCGAGAACTTCGGGTTCCGCTGATGCGCCGCCTGTATGTCCTGGCAACGGCGCTTTTCTGGCTCCTGGTGGCGGCCTTCTGGGCCGCCGGCCGCTGGTGGCCGGCGGCCGACGAGACGGGCACGGCGCTCGCCGAGCGGTCGTTTGCGCCGGCCGAGCTGGCCAGACACGCGCTTCCCGACGACTGCTGGATGGCGATTCGCGGCCAAGTGTACGATGTCAGCGCCTATCTTCCCGAGCACCCGTCGCGCCCGGGCGTCGTCCTGCCCTGGTGCGGCAAGGAAGCGACCGAAGCCTACGAGACCAAGAACAAGGGCCGCCCGCATTCCGCCCAGGCCGACGAACTGCTGGCCAGGTATCGCATCGGCCGTCTGGCGGCCGACCGGCCCTGACCGGCCCTGACCGGCCCTGACCGGCGCGCCGCCGGTGCGCGGCGCGCCGGCGATCAAGCGCCGATCAGCCAGTACCGCTCGCCGCGCTCGGTCGCCACCGCGCGCAGGCCGAAGCGGCGCTCCGGCGCCGCGCCGTGGCGGATCAGCGCGTGCATGTCGCAGATCACGTCGCGGGCTTCGGCGACGTAGCCATGCCCGAGCAGCGTCAGATCGGCGTTGACGGCGTTCACCGTGTCGATGCCGGGCGCGATGGTGACCGGCGGCATGAGTCCGGCGCGCGGGTAGTCGTGCAGCCAGCGCGAAGCCTCGACCGCCGCATCGCGACTGGAGACGTACAGCGTCGTGCGCTGCGCGAGCCGCGGATAGGCGGCGCAGCGCTGCAGGAACTGACGCGCATCGACGTCGGCGGCGGCGAGCATGATCTGCCCGAAGCGCACATCGACGCGCCGCCGGGCCTCGTCGGCGATCCTGTGCACGGCGCGCAGGACGGCACGGTTGCCCATGCTGTGCGCGATCAGATGCACCCGGCTGGCGCCGCTGCGCAACGCGAAGTCGCACAGAAAATCGGCGATCGGGTCTTCGTCCAGCTCGATGGCGGCCTCGTCGGCCAGGTAGCTCGCCACTCGTCCGCGCGAGGCCCAACTGTAGAAGGCCATCGCCCCCCGGATCTGGAGATCGAAGCCGATCTGCGCGGCGCGCAGCGCGGCCTCCTCGAAGTCGACGTTGAAGCCGTGGATGAAGACGACCGCGTCGCGCTCGTCCACCGGGCTCTGCCGCAAGTGCTCGCCGAGCTGCCGCCAGAAGGTCTCGGCGTTCGCCGCGTCGACGGCGAGCAGGCGCAAGCGGTCGTCGGTGAAGGTGACGAGACGCTTCCACCAGGGGGAGCCGAGGGCGCCGACCTGGTGCGAACGCGGGACGAACACCCGGCAACTGCCGTAGTGAATCCGGCTGTCGCGCTCGACGCCGAAACCGAGCGCGGGCTTGGTCGCGTCGAGCGGTGTGCGGCTGGTCGCGTACCAGACGCGGTACTCGGCGTCCGCTTGCGGAGCCGCCGGCGCGAAGCCGGCGTAGGCCGCGAGTTGGCGGGCGAGGCCGCGCACGAGACCGTGCCGGCCCTCACGACGGCCGCCGTCCGCGTCGCCGGCAGCGGCGGGCGGGCCGGCCGGCGCCAGTTGGGTTTCCAGCACGGCCAGCACATCGGCGGTTTCCAAGCGCTCGCCGCCGGGGGCGAAGCGGCGCATCGGTTCCGCCTGCGCCAGCAGCGCCGCGAGCGCGTCGCGGAAGCGATCGTCGCTCGCGAGGACACGCAGCGCCGACCGCGCGAGCTCGCCTTCGGACGGCCGGTCGACGCTGTCAGCCGCCACCGACAGCGTCTTGAACAGCGCGTCGGCCTGCGCTGGCGCGAAACCTGGCGCGGCGGCGGGCGTCGGCATCGCGCGAACGAAACGTCGCAGCAAAGCGATCGCCTGTTCGCTGCCAAGGGCCTCGATTCTGGATTCGAGTTCAGTCATGAAGTGCCTCCATCCCCGGCTTGGCGAAGTGCGTCGAGGCGTTCGAGCGATCCCCGAGCGATCGCCGCGGAGTGCTCGTTGCCCACGCGCTCGAAGATCGCCAGCGACTTGCGGTACCAGCCCTCGGCCGCCGCGAAGTCGCGCCGCTCCTCGGCGACCCTGCCGAGCTGGTGGTAGGTCATCGCCGCGCCGTGCTCGTCGCCTTGGCGCTCGAAGATCGCCAGCGCCTTGCGGTACCAGTCCTCGGCCGCCGCGAAGTCGCGCCGTTCCAAGGCCAGGCTGCCAAGCTGGCCGTAGGTACTCGCCGCGCTGTGCTCGCTGCCCTGGCGCTCCTTGATCGCCAGCGACTGGCGGTACCAGTCCTCGGCCGCCGCGAAGTCGCGCCGCTCCTGGGCAACGATGCCGAGCTGGTGGTAGGTCATCGCCGCGCCGTGCTCGTTGCCCTAGCGCTCCTTGATCGCCAGCGACTTGCGGTACCAGTCCTCGGCCGCCGCGAAGTAGCGCCGCTCCTGGGCTACGATGCCGAGCTGGTGGTAGGTGATCGCCGCGCCGTGCTCGTTGCCCTGGCGCTCATTGATCG
>NZ_JAPUVI010000111.1 GCF_029255285.1 Accumulibacter sp. | reverse complement strand
TCGAGACCGGCAATGATGCGCAGCAGCGTGCTCTTGCCGCAGCCGCTGGGTCCCACCAGGCTCACGATCTCGCCGGGGTCGATGCCGAAGCGGACGTTCTTGATGACGCTAAGCGACTGAAAATCCTTGGCGGCAACCGCCAAGTCGAGCAGATCGTGTGACATGGGGATATTCCTCAGGACGGACGGCTGTCATGAACGTCGCGCCACCCGAGCAGCCGGTCCTCGAGCCAGCGCAGCAGGCTGTCGCTGGTCTTGCCGAGCAGAGCCAGGACAATGATGGCGACGATGACCAGGTCGGCGCGGCCGGTTTCGCGGCCGTCGGTCAACAGGTAGCCGAGCCCGCGCGTAGCCGCAATCAGCTCGGCAGCAACCAGGAACATCCAGGACAGCGACAGGCCGCTGCGCAGACCGGTGAAGAGATTGGGCAGGGCGGCTGGCAGGAAGATGCGGGCGATCAGCCGGTAACCGGTCAGGCCGTAGATGCCGCCGACCTCGACCAGCTTGCGGTCCACGTTGTGGATGCCGGCGACGAAGTTGAGATAGACCGGGAAGAAGGCACCGATGGCGATCAGCGTGATTCCTGGCGCCTCGTCAACCCCCAACCAGAGGAGCAACAGCGGTCCCCAGGCCAGCGACGGAATGGCGCGCAGCGCCTGGAAGGTCGGATCGAGCAACGCCTCCGTCCGCCGCGACAGTCCGACCGCGGCTCCGATCGCGACAGCAAGCCCGGCACCGATGCAGAAACCGATGAGGACGCGCAGACCACTGACACCGATATGGCCGGCGAGCGCCCCATTGCCGGCGAGATCTGCCAATGTCGTGACCAGTTCGCTTGGCGGCGGCAGGAGGTGCGCGCTGACCCAACCGGCACGCACGACCGCTTCCCAGACAATGACGAGGATGCCGGGAACCAGGAGGCCCTGAGTGCGGCGGATCAGTCCCCTGGCGTCGTAGCGGCTGGTGGCGGCAATCGCGGCCGAAGCCGGAATGCTGATTTCAGTCATCCCCGCTCTCCTCTGCTCTCAACGGCCTTGGCCCAGGAGGGATCGACGAGATCGTCAAGCACCTTGTTGCCGTCGGTCTCCTTCCTGACCCGTTCTTCCTCGATCAGAATTGGCGCAGCAGACTTGAGGACCTTGATGTGCTCGCTACCGTGCACCGGGCTGCTGAACCCGATACGCGTCAATTGTGGCTTGGCGACCAGTAATGACAGCTTCGCTTCCTCGGCGACGATTTTGGCCGTCTCCTCGGGGTTGGTCACGATCCACTCGCGAGCCTTCTCGTACGCGGCGATGACGCGTTTGACGTGTTCCGGATACCGCCAGCTGAACCATTCCGTGGTGTCGAGGAAGCCGTAGGTGTTGAACGATATGCTGCGGCAGATCGGCTTCGAGCCGGCATCAATCTCGCTGGCCGCCGTCAGTGGGTCGAGGCCGGCCCAGGTATCGACTTTTCCCTGTTCGGGAGCCGTCCGACCGTCGGCATGTTGGAGACTGGCATGTTCGATGTCCGTCTTCTTCATTCCCTCCTGGTGCAGGCTGCGCAGCAGGAACAGATAGGGGCCGGTGCCTTTGGTTGCGGTAACCTTCCTGCCCTTGAGATCCCTGACCGACTTGATCGGCGAATCCTTGGGCACGACCAGCGTCGTCCTTTCCGGCCGCGAGCGAATATACAGGCTGTTGATCGGAAAATTGTCGGCCTTGAATTCCTGCTCGAGCCAGCCAGAGCGTTGGAGGACCAGGCTCAGCGGTGCATAGTGGGCGTAGTCGAGGCGGATTTCCCGCGGTTGCTCTGCAGCATCAGCAGTGCCGATCGTAGAAAAAATAGACGCAGCGATATTGGCGATGTGTCTGAGGAGTCGGGACATCGGTATTCCTCGAGAAGGGGGTCAGGTTTCGGGTGGTGGTCGCTCGTGAGATGTCGGGAAAAGCCAATACCAGGGTTCCGCGCGCAGCAATGAAAGGTAATCCAGCGCAAATCACCCAGACAACGATGAAGACTTGCGAAGAACATGGGTCACCAGCGCATAAGCTTCTGCGCCCGTGGTGCTCACCCCGTGAAAGCCAGCACCTGCTGGCGCAGTTCCTGGAACAAGCGAAGGCCTTCCGGCCATGGGCCGTAACCCGAGTCGATGTTGATGTGGCCTGCGTCACCGATGTTCCGGTAACTGCTACCCCAGATGCCTGCCCAGTATTCGGCGACGCTGCTCCGTACCCACGGATCGTTATTGCTGGCTACGACCAGGCTGGGAAAGGTGAGTCGCTCCTCAGCGAGCGCAGCGGTCTCCTCAAAGCGATCGGGATCGGCAGGCGCCACGAGCAGGGCCGCACGGACTCGGCTCGCACAGACGAGAGCGGCGCTGACGGCAGCGAGGCAACCAAAACTGTGGGCAACAATCCATACCGGATCGCTCTCCGCGTCGATTGCTTCGCGCACTCGTGTTGCCCACTCGGAAAGAAGGGGCCGCTCCCAGTCGGCTTGTTCGACCCGCCGGGTATTGGAGAGCGTGGTTTCGAACCAGGTTTGCCAATGGTGTGGGCCACTGTTGCGCAGGCCCGGGACGATGAGGATGGTTTCCATGGATCGGCCGATCAGGACAGGTTGTTCTTCCAGATGGTTGTCGCCCAGGCTCGCGTGTAGGGGGAGCCTTGTTCCACCGACACTTCCTTCGGCACACCACCCGAGCCTTCCGCGACCAGCGGCCGGTTATTTTCGGAGTCGTCACGGTGCACCGGACACACGTGGATGGCCCGCTTTTCGTCGACCAGCGAGTGGCAGGTGTTGGGCATCAGTGCCTTGGCGTCGTAGCCTTCGATGCCTCCGTGGATGAAGTCGAAGCCGGGGGAGAGAACAAGGCGGTCGCATTCGAAATCGCCTGCGCTGTCCGTCCGGATGCGGCGCCTGTCGGCATCAATACCGGTCACCGAGGCGTTCACCAGCCGGATTCCCCAGGTCCTGGTGAGTCCATCGCAGCCCTGAACCGGCGAATCGTTTGGGCGGTTACCGCCGAGGACTTCATTGGAGGCGTGGCAGGATATGAACTGCTTGTCGCGCTCGATGGGCGTCATTTTGACGATTTCCGCACTTTCTCCTGGCGCCGACAATCTCAGAGCGGCATACGCCGACTTCGGGCTACGGGCGTTGAAGACATTAAAGTTGCGCCCGCCGGCCCCGGCCACGCGGGGATTTCCCAGGAAGCGTGCGAGCCGCGCCGTCGTGGTAAGTGCCGTTAACTTGCGTCGATCGTTCATCACCTCCTTGCGCAGTCTGGAAGCAGCCTGATAGAGACGGTCCGGCAGCTTGCGGCGATTTGGCGCGGCATTGCTCAAACTCACATCCCAGTCGCGCTTGCTCAGCCAGATGTTCTGCTGAGCGTCTTCGACGACGGCGATGTGGCAGGGTGGAAAGATCGCCGACTCAGGGCTGCAATCGCGAAGTTCCCGCGCCAGCAGTGCGTCACTAAAGCGGTAGATTTCGACCTTCGGCGTTGGCTGACCGGCGATTGCCTCGACCTCCTTGTGGACCAGGTGGGCGCCAATGAGCTTCAGATCGATCTTGCTTACCCGCTGCTTCATTGAGGTGATGACATCATCCCGGGAGAGACCCGGCTGCGCTTCGACCTTGTAGGTCATCAGCTTGAACAGCTCACGGATCGGAAGCCTTGGCTGCGCCGGCGCACTCTGAACCGACTTTCGCCGTGCCTCCGGCGTGACCGGCTCCCTCGTCGTGTCGGGCGTGAACGGTTGCGCTGTCGACGCCGGTATCGGGGACTTTCCGGAAAGGATGAAAGCGGCATCGCCGTTGGCGGCGGTGGCAGCTTGCGCCAAAGCGCCGCCCGTGGCCAGGACCAGGCTCATCGAGAGGAGCGCGCTGAGCAGACTCGCCATTTCACCTTGTCGCCTTGTCGTTCATGCTCTTCCCTTTTCCCGGCCTGCCGGAGCAAGCCGCCACGCCGCGCATGATGCCAACGGCCAAGAGCGTCGAAAACAATTTATTTCCAATAAGCAAATAGCGATTTCGCCGACTGGCGTCGGAGCCCGAAGTGGTGCGACCAGCGTGCTCGGAAGCCGGCTTTGGCTGAATATGCTTATACGAAATTCTTGCTTTGCTTGCCGCTACCGCATGTCTAATCTCAGGGCATCGTTGATCGTAGATTTTCCAGGGGTGCCGCGATGAAAATGCCGGATTGCCAGCATCGCTCAGACGCCGGCTGGCGGACTGCGGACGGCCGTACGCTGAGGGCCAACGGGACGTCGCATCACGCCATACCGGAGACGACGAGCGCTGGATCCAGCGCCGGCGAGCAGCCAGACTGCATGGTGCTGGCGCATTGGCAACTGCCCACTATGCAAAAGAATGCCCTGAGAAAGGTTTTTAAGCGTCCCGATTTCACTCCGGGTGAGGTCGCCCAGCTCGGTCACCGGCGCCTGGAACGTGCCGAGGGAATCGGCAGTAAGGGTCTGGCGAAGATCGTCGACTGGTTGCGATGCCAGGGCTACGAGCTTGCTGACGACACCCGCAGTGCGCGGTCGCGGGACCTTGCGGCCTCCGCGAAGGAAGTCACGAAGCTGAAAAAGGCCATGCGTGTTCTCCAGACCCACGGGTATACGGTCCTCAGAGAACAACCGTCCGCGGACGACAAGAATTGCTGCGCGAGGCAATAGCTCTCGCGCATCTCTGAATAAGCAAATAAGCAAATAAGCAAAGAGTCGTTGGCCGTTGGGTACCATCTTCCTAGACTTCGTTCCACCCCTACTTGAACGGAGTCCTCATGAAGCTGAAACGTTTTCTCGCCGGCTTGCTGGCAGGTGCGCTGGTTGCCGGTAGCGCTGGCGCGGCCGATATCTCGATCCTGAACGTCTCCTACGACCCGACGCGCGAACTGTATCAGGACTTCAACGCCGCTTTTGCAAAACACTGGAAGGCCAAGGCCGGCGACAACGTCACCATCAACCAGTCGCACGGCGGCTCGGGCAAGCAGGCCCGTGGCGTGATTGAAGGCCTGCAGGCCGATGTGGTGACGTTGGCGCTGGCGTATGACATCGACGCCATCGCCGACGCCGGGCTGCTACCGGCCGACTGGCAGAAACGGCTGCCACACAATTCTTCGCCTTACACCTCGACCATCGTTTTTCTGGTGCGCAAGGGCAACCCCAAGGGCATCAAGGACTGGAACGACCTGGTAAAGCCGGGCGTGTCGATCATCACGCCGAACCCGAAAACCTCCGGTGGCGCTCGCTGGAACTACTTGGCCGCGTGGGCCTATGCGCTGGAACAGCCGGGCGGCAGCGAAGCCAAGGCCAGGGAGTTCGTCGGCCAGGTCTATCGCAATGTGAAGATCCTTGACTCCGGGGCACGTGGTTCGACGACGACCTTCGTTGAACGTGGCATCGGCGATGTCCTGATTGCCTGGGAAAACGAAGCCTACCTTTCGCTCAAGGAGGTCGGTGCAGACAAGCTTGAAATCGTGACGCCGTCGCTATCCATCCTGGCTGAGCCGCCGGTTGCGGTAGTCGACAAGGTGGTCGACAAGCGCGGTACGCGCAAGCTTGCTCAGGCCTACCTTGAGTACCTGTATTCATCGGACGGTCAGGAGTTGGCTGCCAAGAACTTCTATCGTCCGACCGACGCGCAGATCGCCGCCAAGTATTCGAAACAGTTCGTCAAGACCAGGCTGGTCACGGTCGACAAGGTGTTCGGTGGCTGGCGGAACGCGCAGAAGGTCCACTTCTCCGACGGCGGCGTCTTCGACCAGATCTACGTTCCCGGTGGCAAGCGCTGAACCTCCGGCAGCGGTGCGGGGAAGCGGGTGGTTTTGGGCCATCCGCTTTTTCTTTATACCGATTATGAATTAACTTTTCAGAATTCCGTATTTCCCATCATAAATCGTGGCCCGTAAACTCTGCGCATTGAATGCTGCATTGCGGCGGGAGCCACGAATGAATCAGGGTTTTTGTTTCGGGAGGCAAGCATGGCCAGCCTAAGGCGCTTCAGTCCGTTACCCGGCTTCGGCTTGGCCATGGGCTACACGCTGGTTTACCTGGCGTTGATCGTGATCATTCCGCTCACGGCGGTGGGGACCAAGACGCTGACGATGGGCTGGGATGCTTTCTGGGCCGCTGTCAGCAGTCCGCGGGTCGTGGCTTCCTATCAGCTCAGTTTCGGCGCTTCGCTGCTTGCTGCGGCGATCAACGTGGTCTTCGGGCTGATCTTCGCCTGGGTACTGGTGCGTTACCATTTCCCTGGCAGGGGCCTGATCGATTCTCTGGTCGATCTCCCGTTCGCCCTGCCGACGGCGGTTGCCGGCATCGCTCTGGCGACGATTTATTCCGAGAACGGCCCGATTGGCAAGGTGCTCGAGCCCCGGGGGATCGAGATCGCGTATACGCCCAACGGCGTTCTGCTGGCACTGGTCTTCATCGGCCTGCCTTTTGTCGTACGGACGGTACAGCCGGTGCTCGCCGATCTGGAAAAGGAAGTCGAGGAGGCCGCCGCCGGTCTTGGCGCCTCCGGCTGGCAGACCTTCTGCAGGATCATCCTGCCCCACATCGCACCAGCGCTGCTGACCGGCTTTGCCATGGCCTTCGCCCGCGCCGTCGGCGAGTACGGCTCGGTCATTTTCATCGCCGGCAACATGCCGATGGTGTCGGAAATCACGCCACTGCTGATCATCACCAAGCTGGAACAGTATGACTACGCGGGCGCCACGGCCGTTGCTTCGGTGATGTTGATCTTTTCCTTTCTCCTCCTGCTGATCATCAACGGCCTGCAGGGCTGGATGCAGAATCGTCACGCCAAGGGTTCCTGACATGAGTACGAGTGTTGCACTGCACGCGAGCAGTCTGGAGCGTCACGAAACGGCAAGTACCCGCGAACCGGCCTGGGTCAAGGCGGCGTTGATCACCGTCGCGTTGACGTTCTTCGCCGTATTTTTGCTGCTGCCGTTGGGTACGGTCTTCGCCGAGGGCCTGCGCAAGGGTTGGGGTGCCTATCTGGCAGCGCTGATCAACCGCGACGCCTGGGATGCCATCAAGCTGACGCTGATCACTGCCGCGATTGCCGTTCCCTTCAACCTGGTGTTTGGCGTTGCTGCCGCCTGGCTGATTGCCAAGTTCGAGTTCCCGGGCAAGCGTCTGCTGATCACTTTCATCGATCTGCCATTCTCGGTCTCGCCGGTGATCTCGGGCCTGATATTCGTGTTGCTGTTCGGCGCCCAGGGCTGGTTCGGACCCTGGCTGCAAGCGCACGACATCCGGATCATCTTCGCGGTGCCCGGTATCGTCCTGGCGACCATCTTTGTCACCTTTCCGTTCGTCGCCCGCGAACTGATACCGTTGATGGAAGCGCAGGGCAGCGAGGAAGAGGAGGCGGCGGTGGTTCTCGGCGCTTCCGGCTGGCAGGTGTTCTGGTACGCCACCTTGCCCAAAATCAAGTGGGGGCTGCTGTATGGGGTGATCCTCTGCAACGCCCGTGCGATGGGCGAGTTCGGGGCGGTATCGGTGGTCTCCGGGCACATCCGCGGTCAGACCAACACCATGCCCTTGTATGTCGAGATTCTCTACAACGAATACAACTACGCCGCCGCCTTTGCCGTAGCTTCGCTGCTGGCCTTGCTGGCCATCGTCACGCTGGCTCTTAAGACGTTGGTCGAAAAGCAGACGCGTCGGCAGTTGCAGGAAATTACCGAAAAGTCCGGAGAGTGAGTCATGAGTATTGCCATCCGTCACATCAGCAAGCAGTTCGGCGCCTTCAAGGCACTTGATGACGTTTCCATCGACATTCCCTCCGGCGAACTTGTCGCACTTCTGGGCCCTTCCGGCTGCGGCAAGACGACTCTGCTGCGGATCATTGCCGGTCTCGACTTCGCCGATCAGGGTCAGATTCTTCTCGAAGGCGATGATGCTTCCGCTCGCCATGTCCGCGACCGACAAGTCGGTTTCGTTTTCCAGCACTACGCGCTCTTCCGTCACATGACCATCGCCGACAATGTCGCTTTCGGTCTGCGCGTCAAGCCGCGGCGCGAGCGCCTCGCCGACGCCGAGATCCAGCGGCGAGTCAAACGGCTGTTGGAACTGGTGCAACTCGACTGGCTGGCCAATCGTTATCCGTCGCAACTGTCCGGTGGCCAGCGCCAGCGCATCGCTCTGGCCCGTGCGCTGGCGGTGGAGCCGAAGGTGCTGCTCCTCGACGAACCCTTCGGTGCCCTCGATGCCAAAGTGCGCAAGGAGTTGCGGCGCTGGCTGCGGCAACTGCATGACGAAATTCACGTCACCAGCGTCTTTGTCACGCACGACCAGGAGGAAGCGCTCGAGGTATCCGACCGGGTGGTGGTGATCAACAAGGGGAAGGTCGAACAAATCGGCACGCCGGAGTCGGTGTATGACCACCCTGCGACGCCCTTCGTTGCCAATTTTCTCGGTTCGGTCAATCTGTTCCATGGCCGGGTCGAGGATGGGCATCTGCATCTCGGTGAGCACGCACTTGCGCTCGGCGCTCAGGGCGGCAGTGAGGGAAAGGCCGTGGCTTTCGTGCGGCCACACGAGTTCGATATCGTTCCAGGATGGGGAGCCGGCGGTGGTTTGCCGGCGACGATCGCCCGCGTCGTTTCGGTTGGACCGAGTGCACAGATCGAGCTGAGCCGCCTCGACGGCGAACTGATCGAGGTCACGGTCGCCCGGGACGTTTTCCACTTGTTGGGGTTCTCGGAGGGTGACCAGGTGTCGCTGTGTCCACGTCACATCCGCGTCTTCCAGGCAGAAGCCCTGGCGGCTTGAGGCTATTCCATGAACTTCCAGCAGCTGCGCATCATTCGCGAAACACTGCGCCAGGATTTCAACCTGACCGAGGTGGCGAATGCGCTGTACACCTCGCAACCCGGGGTCAGCAAGCACATCAAGGATCTCGAGGACGAACTCGGCATCGAAATATTCGTTCGCCGCGGCAAGCGTCTGCTGGGACTGACCGAGCCCGGAAAGGAGCTGGCCGAGGTGGTCGACCGCATCTTGCTCGACACCCAAAACCTGCGCCGCATCGCCGACCAGTTCGCGAGCCGGGAAACCGGCCATTTCGTCGTTGCCACCACCCATACACAGGCGCGTTATGCGCTGCCACAGATCATCAAGTGGTTCAAGACCGACTATCCCAGGGTGCACCTGGCGTTGCACCAGGGCAGCCCGGCGGAGATCGCTGACAAGCTCGTTTCGGGCGCGGCGGACGTCGGAATCGCGACCGAGCGGCTGGATAAAGTGCCCGAGCTGGTGACTTTCCCGTTCTATCGCTGGCACCATGCGCTGATCGTTCCCTACGGCCACCCGCTGCTGCAGGTCGAGGACCTGACGCTGGAGGTGGTTGGCGAATACCCCATCATCACCTATCAGGAGGGATTCACCGGCCGGACACTGGTCGACAAGGCCTTTGCCGATGCCGGCGTGGTGCCGGATATCGTGCTTTCGGCAATTGATGCAGACGTGATCAAGACCTATGTCGACCTCGATCTGGGCGTTGGCATTGTCGCGTCGATGGCTTACGATCATTCCAAGGATCGCAACTTGGCACTGATTCCGGTGCCGCATCTGTTTCCCGAAAGCACAACTTGTCTGGCCGTACGCCGCGGCATCTATCTGCGCAGCTATGCGCTGGCGTTCATCGAAAAGGTTTGTCCGGAGATCGGCGAGGAGGACCTCAGGGCGGCAATTCAGAAACTGAACGGGAGCGGCTGATTCCCCGCCGTACCAAGGCAACGGAAGGTGAAGCGTCGGGAGCGGAGCGTCACGAACGCAGCGAAGATCGGCGGCTTACTGCAACGGCCATCTGTTGGCGACCTCAGCGTCGAAATCGAGAGCGACGCTGGCAATGAGACTCCGGATGAGGCGAAGGAACCATCCGGACTGCGGCGGCGCCGCAGTGAGTTTATGCGGTCCTCGCCGCCGGACGGGAACGGGGGCTGGCAGAAAAAACCGCTGGCCGCGCGCCCTTAGCGTATGCGTCGTCCCTGCCGCGTCAATGGAGCGCGGCTTGCGCCGCCGCGCGGCGCCCGCCAATGACCCAGCCCGGCCGTCGCCGCACTACCGGTTCTTGGCGTCCGCGGAACGTGGGAAGTTCACGGATTACGCTACTTGGTCCGGCGCCTCTCCGGGTGGTGCGCCTGGCCTTCGTTAGTTGGTTCGGGTTTCTCCAGCAGGCGCCGTGGCGGGCGACCCCGCTTCCTTTCACCACCCGACGGAGTGCGCATACCATGCCCTGCGCAGATCCTGCGATTGCATCAGCGGATCGTCAAAGGTCGCTCGTGTCTCAGTCGCCGGGACGATAGCGATTGATCGCGTCACGCGTACGCTGGGCGACGCTTCGTGCCGCAGCGACATAGTCTTCGCCGTCGCTGGCGTAAAGGATGGCGCGCGACGAGTTGATCATCAGTCCCTTGCCAGCGGCCGTGCAGCCGGCTTTCACCGTGCTTTCGATATCGCCACCCTGGGCGCCGATACCGGGAACGAGCAAGGGCATGTCTCCGGTCAGTTGGCGAACGCGCGCGATCTCGGCGGGAAATGTCGCACCGACGACCAAAGCGCACTGGCCGCTTTGGTTCCACTGCGTACTGACCAAACGGGCGACGCGTTCGTACAGTTTTTCGCCGCCGACATCGAGTAGCTGCAGGTCACTCCCGCCGGGATTCGATGTGCGACAGAGCAGGATCACCCCCTTGTCCGCATAGGACAAAAACGGTTCGATGGCATCGCGCCCGAGGTAGGGGTTGACCGTGATCGCGTCGGCCTGGAAGCGCTCGAAGGCCTCGATCGCGTACTGCTCGGCGGTGCTGCCGATGTCACCTCGCTTGGCATCGAGAATGACCGGCGTCATCGGGTGCCGCGTGTGAATGTGCTGGATCAATGCTTCGAGTTGGTCTTCCGCTCGCTGGGCAGCAAAATGGGCGATCTGCGGTTTGAAGCAGCAGACGAGGTCGGCGGTTGCGTCTACGATCGCGCGGCAGAACTCGAAGATGGCCTGCGGCCGTTCTTTCAGAGGTGATGGAAAGCGCGTGGGATCGGGGTCGAGACCGACGCAGAGCAACGTGTTGCGCTCGTGCCAAGCGGCGCTCAGGGCGTGCATGAAGTTCATGGGCGAGAGGAGTTTAGGCGAAGTCCTCATTGTAAGAGGTATTCGACCGATCGATTTGGCACGGTTCGTTCCGGAGCCCCGATCGTCACCGCCGCGATCGAGGTGATACCCGCTCAGCCAGTCGGCGAGGCGATTTTCACAGTAGACTGCTGGTATTTCTCGGCAGGAGCGGTGGTGTGAAGATATTGGGACAGGAGGATTACCTGACCATGCGCGCCGAGGCGCGAGTCCTCGAGGCCGACAGTTTCGGCGACAAGGTGCTGTTACTGGCCGATGGCACGATGCTGAAGTTTTTCCGCCGCAAACGGTGGCTGTCGTCGGCCGCCTGGTATCCGTATGCCCAGCGTTTTGCCGATAATGCGGCGTCGCTGCGGCAACGCGATGTTAGGGTACCCGAGGTCATCGACGTCTTCCGCATTCCTTCGATCAAGCGAGATGCGGTGCACTATCATCCACTGCTTGGCAGCACGCTGCGAGAACTTCGCCGTCAGCCCCTGGAGCCCGCCGCGGAACAGCAACTCAAGGAAGGGTTCACCCGTTTTCTGGTCGGGCTGCACGAGCGCGGAGTGTACTTCCGGTCCCTGCATCTGGGAAACGTGGTTTACACGCCGGATCGTCAGTTCGGCCTGATCGACATCGCCGACGTGAGGATCTCCGATGGGCCGCTGCGCAGGTACCAGCGCGCGCGAAATCTACGGCGTCTGCAGGCGATGCCTGAGGAAAGCGAGTGGGTCGATTTCCATCGTGTGGTCAACGGGCATCAAGCGTCGTCGAGTGACGGCTTATCGGGCTGAGCGCGGCGTGCGCTTGCCGCGAAAATTTCGTCTTCCAGAGGAAGCGCCGATCGATGCGCCGGACGACCCGCTGCGATGCTGCATCGCAATAAGCTAGAATCCATTCTTTGTCCGCCGCCGGGAGCACGGATGAACGCACGCCTGCGCGAGATTCCCTACAACTACACGTCGTTCTCCGACCGAGAAATCGTCATTCGGCTGCTTGGCGAGGAGAACTGGGCGTTGCTCGACGAACTGCGCGCCGAACGGGTCACGGGCCGTTCGGCGCGCATGTTGTACGAGGTTCTGGGTGACATCTGGGTTGTGCAGCGCAACCCCTATCTGGAAGATGATTTGCTCGCCAACCGCGGACGGCGCGACGCACTGGTCGGCGCGCTCCGCCACCGTCTGCGGGAAATCGAATTGCGCCGGCAGGGCAACGCGCGGGTGCGTGACCTGATCGTCGCTGCCGAGGCCGCGGTCGATGCCTTCGAACGGCATTTTGCAGATACCGCCAAGCGGCGGGCACAGGCGAAGAAAGTGCTGGCCAGACACACGCGGCGCGACAATATCGCTTTCGATGGGCTGGCGCGTGTTTCGCACGTCACCGACGCGACCGACTGGCGGATCGAGTACCCCTTCGTCGTTCTCTACCCGGACAGCGAGGCCGAGGTCGCGCCGCTCGTGCGAGGCTGCATCGAACTCGGGCTGACCATCATCCCGCGCGGCGGCGGCACGGGCTACACCGGTGGAGCGATCCCGCTGACGCCGCATTCGGCCGTGATCAACACGGAGAAGTTGATCGACATCGGGGCGGTCGAGGAGTCGCCGCTTCCCGGTTGCGCTCGCCGCAGTGCGACGATTCGCACCGGTGCCGGCGTCGTCACGGCGCGCGTGGCCGAGGCTGCCGCGATGGCCGGTCGTGTCTTCGCCGTTGACCCGACTTCCGCCGAAGCGTCGTGCGTCGGCGGCAACATCGCGATGAACGCCGGCGGCAAAAAGGCCGTTCTCTGGGGAACCGCGCTCGACAACCTCGCGTGGTGGAAGATGGTCGATCCGAGCGGTCACGAGATGGAAGTGACACGCCTCGATCACAACCTCGGAAAGATTCACGAACAGGACGTCGCCCGCTTCGAGATCAAGCGCTTTCGCCGGGATGGACGGACCCTGTACGGGTCGCCCGAGGTTCTCGAGATCCCCGGTACGCGATTTCGCAAGGCGGGTCTCGGCAAAGACGTCACCGACAAGTTCCTGGCCGGTCTGCCAGGCGTCCAGAAGGAAGGCTGCGATGGCCTGATCGTCGCCGCGCGCTGGGTTCTGCACCGCATGCCGCCGCATACGCGCACCGTCTGCCTCGAGTTTTTCGGCCAGGTGCGCGAGGCGGTGCCCGCCATCGTCGAGATCACCGATTATTTCAAGCCCGGCGGTGCCGGCCGGCAGGCGGGTGTGCTGCTCGCCGGTCTGGAACATCTGGACGAACGTTATCTGCGCGCCGTCGGCTACGCCACCAAGGCCAAACGCCGCTCCGATACCGCGGGCCGGCCGAAGATGGTGCTGCTTGGCGACATCGTCGGCGACGACGAGGCGGCGGTCATGAACGCGGCTTCCGAGGTGGTTCGGATGGGCAATCTGCGTGCTGCCGAAGGCTTCGTCGCGGTCGACGCCGAGACGCGCAAGAAATTCTGGCTCGATCGCGCACGCACGGCCGCCATATCCCGCCACACCAACGCTTTCAAACTCAACGAAGACGTGGTGATTCCGCTGGCGCGCATGGGGGACTACTGCGACGGCATCGAGCGTCTCAACATCGAGCTCTCGCTGCGCAACAAGCTGGCACTTTGCGACGCGCTCGGTGATCTGTTGCGCGGCGACCTGCCGCTGCACCGTGGCGACGCCGATCTCGACAAGGAGGTGTTGATCGGCGAACGGCGTACGGCGGCGCTGGAGAAGGTGGCCAGCGTTCGGGCACGCTGGCAGTGGCTGCTCGACCATCTGGATCTGCCTCTGAGCCAGGCGGAGGGGCAGTTCGCGAGCTACGGCATTCGCGCCGGAAGCTTGCGCAACCGGGCTCCCGACCCAGTGCTCTTCCATCGCTTGCAGGACTACTCGGTACGCGCGTCGTGGAAGAGCGAACTCAAGCCGCCACTCGAAGACATCTTCGACGGCGTCGTCTACCGGCCGGTGCTCGAACGCATCGTCGAGGTCCACCGGGAGACGCTGCGCAGCCGTTTGTTTGTGGCACTGCACATGCACGCTGGCGACGGCAATGTGCACACCAATATCCCGGTCAACTCGGACAACTATGAAATGTTGGAGGCCGCCTACGGCGTCGTCGAGCGCATCATGCGGCTGGCCCGGGCGCTAGACGGCGTGGTTTCCGGCGAACACGGGATCGGCATCACCAAGCTCGAGTTTCTCGGCGACGAGGAGAGGCAGGCTTTCCGCGACTACAAGGCGAGAGTCGACCCGGAGGGTCGCTTCAACAAGGGCAAGCTGCTCCCTGGCGCCGATCTCGCCCGCGCCTACACACCGTCGTTCTCGCTGCTCGGCACCGAGTCGCTGATCATGGAACAGTCGGAGATCGGCAACATCGCGGCGATGGTCAAGGACTGCCTGCGCTGTGGCAAGTGCAAGCCGGTGTGCTCGACGCATGTGCCGCGAGCCAATCTGTTGTACTCGCCGCGCAACAAGATTCTCGCCACTTCGCTGCTCATCGAAGCGTTTCTCTACGAGGAGCAGACGCGGCGTGGGGTTTCCTTACGCCATTTCGACGAGTTCAACGACGTTGCCGACCATTGCACGATCTGCCACAAGTGCGTTACGCCCTGTCCGGTCGACATCGATTTCGGCAATGTCTCGATCCGGATGCGCAATCTGCTGCGCGAACAGGGACGAAAAAAATTCGTTCCGGCGAAAGCGGCGGCGATGGCTTTTTTGACCATCAAGGATCCGGCGACGATCAAGCTCGTCCGCCAGCTCATGATCGGCTGGGGCTACCGGGCACAGCGCCTGGCGCATCGGCTGTTCAAGTCGCTGGGCCTGACTCGCGGCCAGACCCGGCAGCCACCGGCAACGCTCGGTCCGCCGGCGCTCCGGGCGCAGATCATTCATTTCGTCAACAAGCCGATGCCCGCCGGGCTGCCCAAACGGACGGCGCGCGCGCTGCTCGACATCGAGGATGACAGGATGGTGCCGATCATCCGCGACCCGCGGAAGGTCGGGGCGGCCGATTACGATGGCGACGCGCTCTTCTACTTTCCGGGCTGTGGGTCCGAACGTCTTTTCTCGCAGGTCGCGCTGGCCACTCAGGCGATCCTTTACGAGATCGGAGCGCAGACGGTCCTGCCGCCAGGCTACCTGTGCTGCGGCTATCCGCAGACGGCGGCCGGCGAGGCCGATCAGGGCCGGATGATCACTACCGATAACCGCGTGCTGTTTCACCGTGTCGCCAATACACTCAACTATCTCGACATCCGGATCGTCATCGTTTCCTGCGGCACCTGCATGGATCAGCTCGAGAAGTACCATTTCGAACAGATCTTTCCCGGCTGCCGGCTGCTCGACATCCATGAATACCTGATGGAAAAGGGGATCCGGCTCGACGGTGTCGGCGGGACGCGCTACATGTACCACGATCCATGTCACGCGCCGATGCGCACGATGCCGGGAATCCGGGTGGTCAACCAGTTGATGGGCCAGCCGGTCGATCTCTCCGATCGGTGTTGCGGCGAATCGGGAACGCTGGCGGTGACGCGTCCGGATGTGTCGACGCAGGTGCGCTTCCGCAAACAGGAGGAGATCGAACGGGGCGCCAGTCGGCTGCGCGCCGATGGTTTCGCCGGGGAAGTGAAGCTGCTGACGTCCTGCCCCTCGTGCCTGCAGGGGCTGTCGCGCTACAACGACGACGCCGAAACGCAGGCCGATTACGTCGTGGTCGAAATCGTCAAGCGTCTGCTCGGCGAAAACTGGATGGCGGACTACGTGAAACGGGCCAACAACGGCGGGATAGAGCGGATCCTGCTGTAAGGCGGGCGGCGAGCGCGGGTGATCGCGTGCACCGCCGCGCCGGCCTAGTTGTACAACGGCTTGACGACGCGCTTCGCGGCGGGCAACTCGGGGTGCGGATGGATGGTGAACCCCAGGCGCTGCACCATGCGGAACAGTCGGCTGTTATTGGCCAGCACATCCCCCACCATGGCTCGGTAGCCGCGGCTGCGGGCGTAATCGATCAGCGCCGACATCAGTCGCCGGCCAAGGCCGCATTTTTGCCAGTCATCACCGATGGCCAGTGCGAACTCGACGGATTGGCCGTCCGGCGTCAGAACGTAACGGGCGTTCCCGATCTGCTTTTCGACGCCGTCTTCGCCGACGATCGTCGCCACCAGTGCCATTTCGCGGTCGTAGTCGATCTGCGTGAAACGGACGACCATGGTCGATGGCAACTCGCGAATCGGTTCCATGAAGCGAAAGTAGCGCGATTCCTCGGACATGTCCTTGACGAATTCACGTTCCAGTTCCGCGTCTTCCGGGCGTACCGGCCGGATGGTCGCGCTGCGTCCGTCCGGCAATTGAACGACCTGGGTCAGATGTGCCGGATAGGGGTGGATCGCCATATGGGCGTAGCGGTCGTCACTGTTGCCCAGCGTATGGTCGATCACGATGCGTGCGTCGGCGGCGATGGCACCGTTTTCGTCCACGATCAGTGGATTGAGGTCCAGTTCCTTGAGCCAAGGCAGTTCGCAGACCATTTCGGAGATGCAGATCAGCACTTCGGTCAAGGCATCGAGATTGACCGGCGGCATTTTCTTGACCGGCCCGAGCAAACGCGCGACCTGGTTCGAATCGATCAGGTCGCGCGCCAGAAACTGGTTGAGCGGCGGCAAGGCAAGTGAACGTTCATTGAAAAACTGTGCATCGAAACCGCCGGCACCGAAGGTGATCATCGGACCGAAAAGCGGATCGCGCAGAACGCCGATCATCAGTTCCCGGCCGTTCGGTCGCGACAGATAGGGTTCGATCGAGACGCCCGTGATGCGCGCGTCCGGTTGCCGGTCCTGCACCGTGGCAACGATGTCGTGAAAGGCGTTCAATACCGATTGGGCGCTGCCGATGTTCAGGCGTACCCCGCCGGCGTCCGACTTGTGCCGCAGATCGGGCGAGTCGACTTTCATCGCTACCGGAAAGCCAATCTGCTGCGCGACGAACAGCGCTTCGGTTGCGCTGTGGGCAACCATGGTCTGCGTCACCGGAACGCCAAAGGCCCGCAGAATGGCTTTCGATTCCATGTCCGAAAGGAGCGTCCGCCGCTCGCCGAGAAGCGCCTCGACCAGCACGCGTGCGCCACCTTGAACGGAAGCTCCACTCTTGCGGATCGGACTGGGAGTCTGCAACAGCAACTTCTGGCTGCGATAGTATTTCGACATCGTGTGAAAAAGTTCGATCACCGTGTCCGGTGTATGAAACACCGGTATGCCGGCTTTCTCGAGCATCTGACGCGCTTCGACCAGTTGCCGGCCACCCATCCAGCAGCAGGAAATCGCCGTGCGCACCGAGTCGTCGAGATCGATGATCTCTTGCGAGACCTTGACCGGGTCGGTCATCGCCTGTGGAGAAAGCATCACCAGCGTGCTGTCGACGTTCGGGTCGCCAGCGACCGTCAAGATCGTTTCGCGGTAGCATTCCGGGGCGGCGTCGCCACCGATATCGATCGGGTTGGCGCGTGGCCAGTCGCGCGGCAGTATCTTGTTCAGCTTGTCGAAAGTGCTCTGCGACAGCCGTGCCAGGGGGATGCTGAGATCGCCAGCGCGGTCGGCGGCCATGGCTCCCGGACCGCCGCCGTTGGTGACGATCGCCAAGCGGTCGCCACGCGGATGGAAGCGCGAGGACAGGGCTTTCGCAGCGGAAAACAGTTGGCCGACGTTCTGCACGCGTACGGCGCCCGTGCGGCGCACGACGGCATCGAAAACGCTGTCGGCGACCGCCGCCATGCCGCTGTGGGCTACGGCGGCCTGCGCGCCGAACTCATGGCGGCCGGCTTTCAGCAGGATGATCGGCTTGGCGCGTGCGGCGGAGCGCAAGGCGCTGATGAAGCGGCGGGCGTTCCGGATGCCTTCGACGTACATCAGAATGTAGCGCGTCCGATCGTCGTAGATCAGGTAATCGAGGATCTCGCCGAAATCGACGTCCACCGTTACGCCAAGGGAAATCACCGAGGAAAAACCGATCTTGTTGGACTCGGCCCAGTCGAGCACGGCCGAACACATGGCGCCCGACTGCGAAACGAGCGCCAGGTCGCCAGCTTCGGCCGTCACCTTGGTGAAGGTGGCGTTGAGGCCGATATCGGGGCGGATGATTCCCAGGCAGTTCGGTCCGAGGATGCGGACATTGTAAGTGCGGGCAATTTCGACCACCTTGCGTTCGAGCGCCGCACCGGCGTTGCTCGCCTCGGAGAAGCCGGAGGCAATGATGATCGCGTTACGCACGCCACTGCGCCCGCACTGTTCCATGATGCGCGGCACCGTGTGCGGTCGCGTCGCGATGACGGCGAGGTCAACCCGTCCGCCGATCTTCTCCACCGATTTGTAGGAAACCTGGCCGAGAATCGACCCATGGCTCGGGTTGACGGCATGCAGTTCGCCCTTGAAGCAGGAATCCAGGATGTTCTTGAAAATGACGTTACCCACGGAGTGCTCACGCTCCGAGGCGCCAATCACGGCGACCGACTTCGGTTGGAAAAGCGACGACAAATAGTGTTGTGTCAGCATGAAAAAACTCCTGCCTGTAAAGGCTTACGACATGTCAGAGGTTTCGTTGCGGCGCACGGGCCGGCGATCACGCAAACCATCGCGACCCGAAAAATGGGGCGGGGCTGGTGGCCGGCCAGCAAGGCGAAGCGATGGCGCTGGGCTGGCGCCTCGCCGCGGGCTGAACGCGGGCTGAAAACGCCGGTTCAGCGCTGCCACCGGCAGAACGCGGCAACTGGCACGCTTTTACCCCGAACAGTGGCCAGCAGACTTGATTTTTGTCAAAAAGCGTAGGTTCGGCCGCATTGCACGCCGCGACCGGTTTTTTGGGCGCGAGTCCGGCTTGCTGGCGGGGAGCCTGATGGACAGAAACAAAGCGATGATCGCCGGCTCGCTGCCACGAGAACGCGGCGACTCGTGTGCCGGGTACTCGGCAAGCTAGCCGCCGGAATAGGCGCGGTACGCCTGGTAGGCGGCAATGATCGCCAGGAAAAGGAAGAAGGCCCCGCTGAGACGGTGCAGCAGGACCAGCGGAATGCGCTGCAAAATGGTGCGGCCGGCGACGATTCCGAGAGCCGATGTTGCCGCCAGCGCGACCGTCGCTCCCAGCCAGACCGCCGCTGGCACGTGCGTGCTGCTCAGGGCAACAACCGCAAGCTGTGTCTTGTCGCCGAATTCGGCTACCGTGAGCAACACGAAGGTGGTGAAGAAGATGTTGTGGCCGCTTTTTTCTTCGAGTTCTTCGTCGTCGCCGTCGTCACCGGCACGCAAGGCCTGAATGCCGAAAACGGCGAACAGGATGGCGACGGTGAGGCCGACCACGTACTCCGGCAGCCAACTGGCAATGGCGACGCCGAAGACCACCGCCAGTGTGTTGAGGACGGCGAAGGCGGCCAGCGCGCCGAGCATGACCGGCAACGGTCGGTGCCGAGACGCCAGAGTCATGCACACGAGCTGGCTCTTGTCGCCGATTTCGGCTGCGGCGATCAAGGCGAAACTGGTGGCGGCGGTGGCCGAGAACTCGACGATATCGCCACCGTTGGTCAGCGACCCGAAGTGCTGAAGAAAGCTTTGAAGACTACTATCCATTGTCGTTTCCGAAATCGGCGAGGGTGGCTGGTGGCAGCGAGCAGCCCGCATGATACGCCTTGTCGGCCGGCCGAGAGCATACCGCGGGCATTTTCTTGCGCCGTCTGGCGGTGTAGGCGGATATTCGCCGATACGCTCCGGGATCTCGCCCTGTAATGACGGCAGACGGGCTGGCCCAGGTCTCCATGGCGGCCACCGGTGCGGCCGGAGTATAGTGCCGGCTCTCAATCCACGCCGGCGCCGTAACTCCATGCCACGCTTTCTGCTTTTTGCCGTCGTCTTCATCGAAGGCTTCTGCTCGTTGGGTGCCGAGGTCATCGCCTTGCGCCAGATCATTCCGCACCTTGGCAGCTCGATCGTCGTCACCGCACCGACGATAGGCTTCTTTCTGCTTGCGCTGGCACTGGGCTATCACGCCGGATCGAAGATCGACGGCCGGTTTCGCGAGGTCGTCGCGAGAAACTTCCTGCTGGCAGCCGTACTGACCGGCGTCGGGCTGGCGGGGGTGGCGGTCGATCTGCTCTTCGCTTATCTCAAGCCGCCTGGTTTGGCCTACCTGTTTTTCGTGGCCGGCGTGCTTTGCCCGATCGCCTGGTTGCTCGGCCAAACAGTGCCTATCCTCACCAACCTGTTGCATCACGACCGCGTCGGGAAGGCGAGCGGTGAGGCGCTGTACTGGTCGACCCTGGGTTCCTTTCTTGGATCATTGTCGTTGTCGCTGCTGGTCATGCAGTGGCTCGGCGTCTCGGCCGCCGTCGCGCTGTGCGCCTTGTTGCTGGTCGTCGGTTTCGTCCTCCTGCGGGCGCGCCGCTGGGCGACGGTCATCGCCAGCCTGATCGTCGTCGCACTGACCGGCGTCGCCAACGCCTGGCTTCGTCCGGAGATCGAAACCGCCCATGCCAGCTATCTGGTCTTGCCGGTCAACTACGACGGCGCCGTCAATGGGCGCGCTCTGAAAAACAACAGTTCCGTCGCCTCCTTGATCGACGACTCGCAGCCGCCGCGCTACGCGCGCTACATCCGCCATATTCGCAGCCTGCTGCTCGACGACCTGGCCTGGCACGGGCGGCAGATTCTGGTTCTGGGTGCCGGCGGTTTCACCCTGTCACACGGCGAACCGAGGAACCATTACACTTATGTCGACATCGACCCGGCCGTTCGTGCCATTGCCGAGAAGCTCTTTCTCGGCCAGGAGGCACGTGGCACCTTCATCGCCGACGACGCACGCCGCTTCGTGGTCCGCAGCGAGCAGCGCTTTGCGGCCGTCATCGTGGACGTTTATGGTTCGCATTCGTCGATTCCCGGTCACCTCGTGACGCGCGAGTTTTGGCAGGCGACGCGCCGCGTGCTCGACCCGGAAGGTCTGCTGATCGCCAACCTGATACTCGACAGTGCGCTTGCCACTCCGTACTCGCGCAACTTGCTGGCGACGATCGAGAGCGTCTATGGTCGCTGCGCCGTCGACGTGCTGCAGAAACAACAGGTGTTGGCCAATGTCGTCGTCACCTGCCGCAACGGACCCTTGCCCGAGCCGGCCAGGCTGTTCGTCGACGAACGCAATGCGGCCGACTTCGACCTCGCACGCTCGCGCTGAACCAACCCGGTCGGTCACGGCGAGTTAGCCGAGCCTGTTGGCCGGGATAGAACGACGCCTTCAGGCTACCACTTCGGCGCGCGCCATGCGCCGGATGGCCTGCCTGGCGTCGACCGACAGGACCAGTTCCGAATGCGCCAATGGCGTCAGCAGACGTTCGTCGAAGTGCAGCCAGCCACCGGGATCCTCGCGCAGAAACTCGCCTTCGATCAGATTGCCGATGAAGGCCGAGAAGGTCGCCTTTTCGGGGAAATCAGGCGTGTTGAACTCGTACAGCAGGGACAGCCGCTGCGCCAAGCGATGGCAGTTGTCTTCGAGCGACTGCCGCGTCAGGCTGCCCGCACCGTGCCGTTCAAGCAGCGCCAGGGTCAGGAAATGACGTTCGAGCAGTGGCCGAATCGTTTCTCCGAGCAGGCGCAGCTCGACGAATTCCTGGGTAATCGGATCCGGCGTGGCCAGTCTGTCTTCGCTTTCCGTGCGACGCAGCAAAGCGCGCTTCAGAAGCACGTCGACGACGGCATCCGTAGCGGCCGGGAGTTCGTCGGCCGGCCAGCGTAGAAACAGTTCCGCTCCCATCAGGGCGCAGATGCCGGCCACGGCTTGACGAACGCGGGTCGCTTCGAGGTCTCGGTTGTGGCTCAGGAGGCAGGCAATCACGGCCGGCAAGGCGAACAGGTGGACGACGTTGTTGCGAAAATAGGCGAGCAGCGGTGCCTGTTCTCCAGGCACGCGGATCAGGTCGCCGAGCGGGTCACGGAAACGCTCGACGACCCTTAGCCGCTCGGCGTAGGCGACAATCTGTGGCGCATCGAGCGGGCAGCCGATGGTCGTCGGCGCGTACGGCGCGTCTGCGCCAAGCGCCTGGTAGTGTGCGACCATCCGCTGCAGTGCGTGTTCGTCGGCGGTATGCTTGGGCGTCGCCAGCAGCGCCAGGGCGACCAGGTTGACCGGTGTCAGAACCGCCGCCTCGTTGATCCGTTTGGCGAGTTCGGCGGCGGCGCGGCGCGTCGCACGGCGCGACCAGTCGGGCGGCGCGACGGTGTTCTGCTCGCGCCAGTCGGTCTGCTGCGTATCGAGAAAGCTGGCCAGCACCAGCGGTTGACCGAAGTTGACGTGCACCTTGCCAAACACTCGCTTGATGTTGCGCACGCTTTTCAGGATTCCCCACAGCGATTCGCGCTGCTTGGGCTGGCCAGCCAGCTCGTCGACATAGGTCTTTCCCTCGATCACCTTTTCGTAGCCGATATAGACGGGCAGGAAGACCAGTGGCCTGGCGTGTTCACGGATGAAGCTCTGCACGGTCATGCCGAGGATGCCGGCCTTCGGCGTCAACATCCGCCCGCTTCGGCTGCGCCCGCCTTCGATGAAGTACTCGATCGGGAAGCCGCGTGCCAGCATCAAGTGCAGATACTCGTGAAAGACCGCCGCATAGAGCGGTTCGCCCTTGAAGCTTCGACGCAGGAAGAAGGCGCCGCCGCGGCGCAAAAGGGCGCCGACCAGTGGCAGGTTGAGATTGGCGCCGGCCGCGATGTGTGGTGGGGTCAGGCCCTGGCGGTGAATGACATAGGACAGCAGCAGATAGTCGATGTGACTGCGGTGGCAAGGGACGTACACGATTTCCTGGCCGGCGGCGATACGCGTCACGACGTCGAAGTTGTGCAGTTCGATCCCGTCGTACAAGCGCGTCCACAACCAGTTGAGAAACAGCTCGAGCGCGCGCACGACGCCGTAGGAATAGTCCGACGAGATCTCGAACGCAAATTTGGCCGCCCGTGCCCTGGCCTGGGCAGGCGTCACGCCCCGCGTCGCCGCTTCGTCGGCGATTGCCTGGCGCACCTGTTCGCCAGCGAGCACGGCGTTGACCTGGGTGTTGCGGTGCGAGAGATCGGGGCCGATGGCCATCTGCCGCTGGCGGCGAAAGTGGACCCGCAGGACGCGCGACAGCTTGCGCAAGGCCTGTTCCTCGGCCAGCCCTCCCTGCAGCAGGTCGCGTAGCGCGATCGGCGCGTTGTAGCGCACCAGGACGTGCCGGCCGTGCAGCAAGATGGCCAGCAGCTGCCGCCAGGCGCCCGGTGGTCGCCAGGTTTCGGAGAACAGCGCCTTGAGGATCGAATCCTGCTGATCCGGACTGCGTCCCCAGAGAATGACAACCGGCAGCAACTGCACGTCGAACTGCGGGTCGGCAACAGCTTGCCGGATCAGGCCGGAGAGCAAGGGGGAGTGGGTAGTCCTCGGGCGTCCTCGGCCGGCCGAGCGGCGGTCACGATTGAGAAAGAAAAACGAACGGGGCAGACGCTGGTCGCCGACTCTCAGTGGTGCCTCGGCGCGGGGCAAGCCGGCGCGCCGCGACTCTTCGACCAGCACCAGCAGGTTGGACAGATGCCGGTCCTGAAGGACGTAGCAGAGCGGCTTGCTGGGGTCGAAGCCGAGTTCCTGCGGGTGTTCCGGAAAGACCGTCGTGCGTACCCACAGAAACAGCAGGCGGCGCGCCAGCGGGATGAACCAGTTGGAGACCGCAAGAAAACCGGCCACCGCCTCGCCGCCGCTTCCCTACTCTTCCTCGACGACCTTGTGTTGTGATGCCAGGTGTTGCTGCGTTGCCGGCGGCACCTGCGCGTAGTGCGAGAAATTGATGCTGTACGAGCCTTGTCCGCCGGTCAGCGACTTGAGGCGTGACTGGTAGTTGTCGAGTTCGGCCAGCGGAACCTGGCCGGTGATGGCCATTACTCCCGGGCCACGCGGCTGGGTACCGGTCAGGTGGCCGCGTTTGCCGGACAGATCGCCGGTCAAATCGCCGGTCACGGCCTCCGGTGCCAGTATTTCGATGTCGACGATGGGTTCGAGAATGATCGGCTTGGCGCCGCGAATGGCCTCGGCCGTCGCTTTGCGAGCCGCCGTGAAGAAGGCGATATCCTTGCCATCGACCGGGTGCGACTTGCCATCGTGTACGGTGACGCGCAGATCCTCTACCGGGAAGCCGGCGACGACACCATCGGCCAGCGCCTGGCGAACGCCTTTCTCGACGGCCGCCATGAACACTCCCGGAATGACCCCGCCCTTGACGATATCGACGAACTCGAAACCGGCGCCGCGCTCGAGTGGCTCGACGCGCAAGGCCACTTCGCCGAACTGGCCAGCGCCGCCGCTTTGCTTCTTATGCCGACAGTGCCCGTCGGCGGAACCCGTGATCGCTTCGCGATAGGCTATCTGCGGCGGCTTCGTGTCGAGTTCCAGCTTGTACTGCTGCGACAGCCGCGTCAGCTTGGCGCGCAGATGCATCTCGCCGAGGCCGCGGATCACGGTCTCGTTGGTTGTCGGGTGGCGTTCAAGCTTGAAGCAGGGGTCTTCCACCTCGAGCTTGCGCAGAATCTCAAACAGACGCTGCTCGTCGGCCTTGCGCCGTGCCTGCACGGCCAGACCCTGCATCGGCTGCGGAAACTCGAGTGGCTTGAGGTGGATATGATCTTCGTCGTGCGAATCGTGCAGCACACAATCGAACTCGATCTCGTCGACCTTGGCGATGGCGCCCAGGTCTCCGGGCGCCAGCGACTCGACTTCGACATATTCCTTGCCTTGCAGGCGGTAGATATGGCCTACCTTGAACGGGCGCTTGCCGTCGCCGACGAAGAGCTGCGAGTCCTTGCGGATCGTCCCCTGATGGACGCGGAATACGCCGACCTTGCCGATGAAGGGATCACTGACCACCTTGAAGACGTGCGCCAGCACGTGCTTCTGTGGATCCGGAACGGCCTCGAAAGCTTCGCCCGAACTGCCTGGTTCGCCGCGATAGAAGGGTTGCGGATTGCCTTCGGTCGGATTGGGAGCCAGTCTGGCGAGCACATCGAGCAACTGGGGTATGCCGGCGCCGGTCTTCGCCGAGACGAAGAGAATCGGTATCAGGTGGCCGGCGCGCAGCGCTTTCTCGAAGGGGACATGCAATTCGTCCGGGCTGGGGTCGACGCCTTCCTCGAGGTAGCGTGCCAGCAGATCCTCGTCTTCCTCGACGATCTGGTCGATCAGTGCCCGGTGCGCCGCTGCCACCGATTCGAAGTCGCTCTCGCCGCTGTCGTGCCCGAGCAATTCGACGACTTCGCTGCCATGCTTGGTCGGTAGGTCAAGCAACATGCATTCGCGGCCGAAGCGTTCGCGGATTTCGCCGACCAGCGCCGGCAAATTGACGTTGTCGGCGTCGATCTTGTTGATCACGATCATCCGGCAGACGCCACGCGCCTCAGCCAGCCGCATCATGCGCTCGCTCGATAGCTCGATGCCGTTTTGCGCATTGATGACGACCATCGCCGTGTCCACGGCAGCCAGAGCGCCGATTGCCTGGCCGGCGAAGTCCGGGAAGCCGGGGGTGTCAATCAGATGAACCAGCACACCCTGCCACGAAAAACTTGCCAGCGCCGAACTCAGTGAGTGGCCGAACTCCTTCTCCTGCGGGTCGAAGTCGCAGACGGTATTCCCCTTCTCGACGGCGCCACGGCTGGCGATCGCGCCGGCAGCGGCGAGCAGGCTTTCGGCAAGCGTCGTCTTGCCTGCGGCGCCGTGGCCGACGAGAGCGACAGTGCGAAGGTTGTTGGTGGCGGTCTGGCCCATTACTCATCTCCCATTGAAGTCGAAAGCACGCCGCCGCCGCAAGGTTAGCCACCTGGCATGGTCGCCGCGCGTGCGCCTGACATTTTACCTCGGCCACGGCGGCATCGCTTGCTCTTAGTATTCCTGCCCTTACCCCCAGCCTTGAAGCGGGCGGGCTACCGTGCCGTATCGATCGCCGGATGGGAATGCGATAGAATCGAGCGCTTGTTGCCTGCTATGGACCTGCGAACGACAATCGCGTGAGCCAAGGCCCTCAAATAAGAAGCCGTCTGACGGGAAGAGGTTTATATGCACGCCTTCGAAGAAGCCCTCGAACTGATCAAGCGGGGGTCAGAGGAACTGCTGGTCGAAGCCGAGCTGAACGAAAAGTTGAAGAGCGGCCGGCCGTTGCGCATCAAGGCCGGCTTTGACCCAACGGCGCCCGACCTGCATCTGGGCCACACCGTGCTGATCAACAAGCTCAGGCATTTCCAGGATCTTGGTCATCACGTCATGTTCCTGATCGGCGATTTCACGGGCATGATCGGCGATCCGACCGGCAAGAACGCGACGCGGCCGCCACTCTCACGGGAACAAATTCTCGACAACGCGACGACCTATCGGGAACAGGTGTTCAAGATTCTCGATCCTGAAAAAACGGAGGTCTGTTTTAATTCGCGTTGGTTCGAGCCGATGGGTGCCTCGGGAATGATTCGCCTGGCCGCCTTGCACACCGTTGCCCGGATGCTCGAACGCGACGATTTCGCCAAGCGCTACCGCAGCGGACAACCGATCGCCATTCACGAGTTGCTGTACCCGCTCTGCCAGGGCTACGACTCGGTGGCCATGAAGGCCGACGTCGAACTCGGGGGCTCCGACCAGAAGTTCAATCTGCTCGTCGGGCGAGAGCTGCAGAAGCACTTCGGTCAGGCGCCACAGTGCATTCTGACGATGCCTCTGCTCGAAGGCCTCGATGGTGTGAACAAAATGTCCAAGTCGCTCGGCAACTATGTTGGCATAGACGAAGCGCCTGGCGAAATGTTCGGTAAATTGATGTCGATATCCGACGGGTTGATGTGGCGCTACTTCGACTTGCTGTCTTTCCGCCGTGCCGAGGCGATTGCGGCTCTCAAGGAAGCGGTGACGGAGGGCCGCAATCCGCGCGACGTCAAGGTGCTGTTGGCCCAGGAGATCGTCGAGCGCTTTCATGGCGCGTCGGCGGCACAGCGGGCACTGGCCGATTTCGATGCGCGTTTCCGCCAGGGTACGATTCCCGACGACATCCCCGAGGTCAGCCTGTCGGCGGCCGGCCAGCCCCTGACTCTGGCGCAGGTACTCAAACAGGCAGGTCTGACGGCAAGCACCTCCGAGGCCTTTCGCTTGATCGAGCAGGGCGGTGTTCGGATAGACGGTACGAGGATCGCTGACAGCAAGGTCGTGCTGTCGAGCCAAGGCTGCTTCGTGCTGCAGGTAGGCAAGCGGAAATTTGCGCGCGTGAGTATCACCTGATCTGCTTTTTATTACCGGCGATTCGGACACGGTAGTCCCTCGAAGCCGGATCAACAATTGCCTCAGCCAAGGCTGTTGGCAACAAATAGATCTGTCCGGTTTTGTAGCAAATGAATTGTCCGCTTGCCCCGCCCCGGGCGGCCGCGGCGGACCTACGCAGCCGCCTTCAGATTCAGTGGGATGATGTTGCCGGCCTGGTCATAGTCGGCCAACTTGCGTGGGCCGTGCAAGATTGCCAGCGTGCGGTCCGTACGCCGCAGCACCGCCACCTTCGCCTTCACGTAGTGGCAGCGATGACGATCGGCGGGAATCTGTAACTTCATCCCTTCGAAGCTGACGCAGTTGTCGTTGCCGACGGTGCGCTCGAACCGCTCACAGAGGATGTCGTCGAGCCCGCCGCCGATCCAGCCGACGAAGGCACTGCCTTCTTCCATCGCTGGCTGCATGAACTCGGCGTTGAAGGCGGGTCGGTACACTTCGTG
>NZ_JAPUVI010000110.1 GCF_029255285.1 Accumulibacter sp. | reverse complement strand
GACAACGCCGCGCCTGCCACCGCTCAACGGTCTCGAAGCTTTCGAGGCGGTGGCCCGCCACGGCAGCTTCGCGAAGGCCGCCGACGCGCTGTCGATCACGCCGAGCGCCGTCAGTCACCGCATCACCCAGCTCGAATGGCTGCTCGGCGTTCCCCTCTTCGTCCGCCTCGGCCATGTGATCTCCCTGACAGCCCAAGGCAGAGAGTTTCTTGTCCACGTCGGCCAGGCGCTCGACGCGCTGCGCGGCGGCCTGGCCGCCGTCGGCGCGCCGCCGGCGCGGGCGATACGCCTCAGCCTGCCGCCAGCGCTGGCTTCGAACTGGCTGGTCCAGCGCCTGGCCGGCTTCCAGCGCCGGCATCCCGAGATCAGCCTCGAGATCAACGTCACGTCGCGCTTTCTCGACTTCCGTTGCGGCGAGGTCGACGTCGGCCTGCGTTTCGGGCTCGGCAACTGGGAAGGGCTGGCGGCGATCGAGCTGCTGCGTGTTCGCCTGTTTCCGGTCTGCAGCCCGGCCTATCTGATCGCCCACCCGTGGCTACGAACGCCGGCCGACCTGGCACGGGCCACCTTGCTGCGCCAAGCCGTTGCGAAGTGGAAGCCCTGGTTCGCCGCCGCCGGCCTCGATTGGCCGGAACCCCAGACCGGCCCCTCGTTCAGCGAAGTCTCGCTGCTCATCGACGCCGCCGAGTACTCGCAAGGCGTTGCCCTGGTGCTCAGCGCCCTGGTCGAACGCCAACTCGCCGCCGGCACTTTGGTCAGGCTGTTCGATGTCGAGCAGGAATCGGAGCGCGCCTACTACATCGTCACCGCCGCCGGCGCCACGCCGCGCCCGGAGGTCGCCGCGCTCGTCGACTGGTTGCGCGACAGCGGCTGAAGCCGCGGCCGGCCACCCGGTGGCTCGCCGCCGCAAGCATCGGCGCCCACGCCGAGGATGAAGAACTTTCATCGCCGGCGAGCAAGTGTTTCATCCCCGGTCGCGACCGTTTCCCCTAGGCTTGGTTCTCGCCAATCAACCAGGAGAACCGCCATGTCTGATGCGACCCTCGATTCCACGCTCGTCATCCAGCAGCAAACCGCCGGCGTCGTCGTGCTGACGCTGAACCGCCCGCAGGCGCTCAACGCGCTCAACCTCGCCATCTTGCAGCGCCTCGCCGCACTATTCGAAGAGTTGCGCGACGACCCTACGGTGCGCGCCGTCATCGTCACCGGCAGCGGGCGGCGAGCCTTCTGCGCCGGCGCCGACATCGGCTACCTGAACGCCGCTTCGCCGCTCGCCGTACGCGACTTCGCCCGCCTCGCCGTCGAGGTCAATCACCGCATCGAAACGCTCGGCAAGCCGGTGATCGCGGCGATCAACGGCGTGGCGCTCGGCGGCGGTCTCGAACTGGCCGAATCGTGCCTGCTCCGTGTTGCGGTGCGCACAGCGCAGCTCGGCCATCCGGAGGTGAAGATCGGCGCCGTGGCCGGCTTCGGCGGCACCACCCGCTTGCCGCGCCTGGTCGGCCGCGGCCGGGCGGCCGAGATGCTGCTGCGCGGTCGTGCCGTCGACGCCGATGAAGGGCGGCAAATCGGCCTGGTACAGAGCGTCGTCGACCCCGACCGGCTGCTCGACGAAGCGCAGGCCATCGTCGCCGACATCCTCGCGCAATCGCCGATCGCCGTCCGCCTGACCTGGGAAGCGATGCATCGCGGGCTCAACCTGTCGCTCGAGGAAGCGGCCCAACTCGGCGCCGACGCCTTCGGACTGGTCGCCGCGAGCGACGACTTCCGCATCGGCACTGCGGCTTTCCTCGGCAAGCGGCAAGCGCTCTGGAGCGGCCGCTGAAGGTCGCCCGGTGGCGTGGTATTCTGCCGCCCAGCGCAACGACACAACCAAGGAGACGAGATGCTGCAAACTGACAAGCTGTACATCGGTGGCCGCTGGGTCACGCCGCAGGGCGAGGGAACGATAGACGTTCTCGGTGCCGCCAGCGAAGAGGTCATCGCCCGCATTCCGCAAGGCAACGAGGCCGATGCCGATGCCGCGGTACGCGCCGCCCGCGCCGCTTTCGAGCCCTGGGCGGCGACACCGCCAAGCGAGCGCGGCGCGGCGCTGGAGCGAATTCGCGACGGCCTCGCGGCACGCGCCGACGAGATCGCCCGCGCGATCAGTGCGGAAGTCGGCATGCCGCTCAAGCTGTCGACCCGTATCCAGGCCGGACTGCCGATCACGCACTTCGGAATCTACGGTCAGATGGCCCGCGAGTTCGTTTTCGAACAACGGGTCGGCAATTCGCTGGTGATACGCGAGGCGGCCGGCGTTGCGGCCTGCATCACGCCGTGGAACTATCCGCTCAACCAGGTCGCCACCAAGCTCGCTCCGGCGCTTGCCGCCGGCTGCACGGTGGTGCTCAAGCCTTCGGAGATCGCGCCGCTCAGCGCTTTCATACTGGCCGAAGTGATCGACGAAATCGGCCTGCCGCCCGGTGTGTTCAACCTCGTCACCGGCTACGGGCCAGTGGTCGGCGAAGCACTGGTGCGCCACCCGGAGGTCGACACCATCTCCTTCACCGGCTCGACACGCGCCGGCAAGCAGATCGCAGCCCTCGCCGGACAAGCGGTGAAGCGCGTCGCTCTCGAACTGGGCGGCAAGTCGGCGGCGATCGTCCTCGACGACGCCGATTTCGCCCGCGCCATCCGTGGCGTCGTCACCGCCTGCTACCTCAATTCCGGCCAGACCTGCAGCGCGCACACACGCCTTCTCGTCCCCGAGTCGCGCTACGCCGAAGCGGCACGGCTGGCCGTCGAAGCAGCGCAGAGCTTTACCGTCGGCGATCCGTTCGCGGAAGGCAGCAAGCTCGGTCCGCTGGCGTCGGCCGCGCAGCGCGATCGCGTGCGCGACTACATCGTGCGCGGCGTCGCGGAAGGCGCCGAATTGCTCTGCGGCGGCCCGGCCATGCCGGCCGGACTGAGCCGCGGCTATTACGTACAACCGACGGTACTCGGTCGCGTGCCGCCACAAAGCTGCGTCGCGCAGGAAGAGATCTTCGGACCGGTGCTGGCCATCCTGACCTACCCGGATGGCGACGAGGAGGCTGCCGTCGCCATCGCCAACGATTCGATCTACGGCCTTTCGGGCGCTGTCTGGTCGACCGACGAAGGGCGCGCAATGCGCCTCGCCAGACGCCTGCGCACCGGCCAGGTCGACATCAACGGTGGCAGCTTCAACGTCCGCGCCCCGTTCGGCGGCTTCCGTCAATCGGGAATCGGGCGCGAGATGGGCGAGTACGGACTGGAAGAGTTTCTTGAATACAAGTCGGTGCAGTTGCGCGGCGACTGAAAGCGCCCGTCGAACTCCAGAGCGGGACGGCCCGCCTCAAGAATGATGCCCTTCACCACTTCCGTCCCTCGATACGCCTCGCGGCGCTTGCCCGGGCCGCACGATCGGAGGCCGCCCGCCACATCGGCTGTCGTTTCCGAGCCGGCCACCGACGTCGCGCGCACCCGGACGTAGCGTTTCCCGCCGCCAAAGGTCTGACGCCGCCCAACCTCGTAGGCGGCGGCGTCAGCGGGCGCTGGGCCCTTGCCGGCCTACCTCTTCTTCACCGCGGGCAGGTCCGTGCACACTCCCTCATAGACCTCCGCCGCCATCCCAACCGACTCGCCGAGCGTCGGGTGCGGGTGGATGGTGTGACCGATGTCGGTGGCGTCGCAACCCATTTCGATCGCCAGGCAAACTTCCCCGATCAGGTCGCCGGCGTCGGTGCCGACGATGCTGCCGCCGATGATGCGGTGCGTCGCCTCGTCGAAGATCAGTTTGGTGAAGCCCTCTTCACGACCGTTGGCCAGAGCCCGTCCCGACGCCGCCCAGGGGAAGACGCTCTTGCCGTAGGTGATTCCCTCGACCCGGCATTGCTCTTCGGTCTTGCCGGCCCAGGCGATTTCGGGGTCGGTGTAGGCGACCGACGGGATCTGCAGGGCGTCGAAGCAACGCTTGCCGCCGTTCGCCGCTTCGGCAGCGACATGCGCCTCGTGTACCCCCTTGTGAGCCAGCATCGGCTGCCCGACGATGTCGCCGATGGCGTGGATGTGCGGGACGTTGGTCCGCAACTGGCGGTCGACGGGAATGAAGCCACGCTCGTCGACCGCAACGCCAGCTTTCTCGGCCGCCAGCTTCTTGCCGTTCGGTGAGCGACCGACGGCGACCAGCACGAGGTCGAAGGTTTCCTTCTCGTCGTTGCTGTAGCTGACTTCGATGCCGGCGGGAGTGGCGGCGGCGGCAACGACGCCGGTATTGAGCAGGATACGGTCGAAGCGATGGGCGTTCTTCTTCTCCCATACCTTGACCAGATCACGGTCAGCACCCGGCATCAGGACGCCCCCGAGTTCGACGACCGTGATGCGCGAGCCGAGTGCCGAGTAGACGCTGGCCATCTCCAGACCGATGATGCCGCCACCGACCACCAGCATGCGTCCCGGAATCTGGCGCAGCTCGAGAGCGCCGGTCGAGTCGACGACGCGCGGGTCGTCGGGCATGAAGGGCAGCGCGATCGGCTGCGAACCGGCGGCGATGATCGCTTTCTGGAAGCGAATCAGCTTGCTACCGCCTTCGGCGAGTGCGACTTCGAGGTGATGCGGGTCGACGAACTGGCCGACGCCCTGCACGACTTCGACCTTGCGCCCCTTGGCCATGCCGGCGAGACCGCCGGTGAGCCGGCCGACGACCTTGTCCTTATGGGCACGCAGTTTGTCGAGGTCGATGCTCGGGGCGGCGAAGCTGACGCCGCAGTCGCCCATGTGCTGCGCTTCTTCCATGACGCCGGCGATGTGCAGCAGGGCTTTCGACGGAATACAACCGACGTTGAGGCAGACACCGCCAAGCGTCGGGTAGCGCTCAACGAGGACCGTCTGCAGGCCGAGGT
Organism: Accumulibacter sp.; assembly: GCF_029255285.1. Taxonomy (GTDB): domain Bacteria; phylum Pseudomonadota; class Gammaproteobacteria; order Burkholderiales; family Rhodocyclaceae; genus Accumulibacter. Next base: position 47,401 of record NZ_JAPUVI010000110.1, on the reverse strand, counting down.
CGGCACTGCGGAAAGCCGCCGAGTAGCCTCCCGGGCCGGCACCGAGGACCAACATTTCGCATTCGATGTCGGCCTTGCCGCTGATCGGCGCCGCGGCTTGCGGTGCCGCAACGGCGCTGGCTGCCGGCGCCGAGGCGGTAACCGGGGGTGCGGCGGCGGCCTCGCCACCGCCCGTTTCGATGAGGACGACGACCGACCCTTCGGACACCTTGTCGCCGAGAGCGACCTTCACCTCCTTGACGACACCGGCGACACTGCTCGGGATGTCCATCGTCGCCTTGTCGGATTCGAGAGTGACCAGCGGATCGTCGACCCTGACGGTGTCGCCGGTCTTGACGCAGACGTCGATCACCGGCACGTCGTGGTAATCGCCGATGTCGGGCACTTTGGCTTCAATGATCTGGCTCATGTCTGTCTCCCGATCAAAGCAGCACGCGCCGCATGTCGGCGAGCAGTTGCGCGACATGGACGTTGAAACGGGTGGCCAGAGCGCCGTCGATGACGCGATGGTCGGCCGACAGCGACAGCGGCAGGATCAGTCGCGGCGCGAACTCCTTGCCGTTCCACACCGGTTTCATGACCGACTTGCTGACGCCGAGGATGGCCACTTCGGGCGCATTGACGATCGGCGAGAAATGCGTGCCGCCGATGCCGCCGACGCTCGAGATGGTGAAGCAGGCACCCGACATCTCGGCCGGCGAAAGCTTGCCGTCACGTGCCTTTCTGGCCAGATCGCCACTTTCCGCCGCGAGCTGGCTGACCGACTTCTGGTCGGCATTCTTGATCACCGGAACGACCAGACCGCTCGGCGTGTCGGCGGCGAAAGCGACATGGTAGTACTGCTTGAGTACCAGGTTGTCGCCGTCAAGCGAGCTGTTGAATTCGGGGAACTTCTTCAGCGCGACGGTGCACGCCTTGATCAGGAAGGCCAGCATGGTGATCTTCAGTCCGGACTTTTCGTTCTCCCGGTTGGTCGCCACGCGAAACGCCTCGAGATCGGTAATATCGGCGTCTTCGTGGTAGGTGACCGCCGGCACCATCACCCAGTTGCGGGCCAGGTTCTGCGCCGAGATCTTTTTGATGCGCGCCAGCGGCTTGACTTCGACGGCACCGAACTTGGTGAAGTCGACCTTCGGCCAGGGCAGCAGGTCGAGTCCGCCGCCGAGCGACGGGGCGACGGCCGCCGGGCCGGCGGTCAGTACACCCTTCACGTAGGCGCTGACGTCTTCTTTGAGAATGCGACCTTTCGGGCCACTGGCCGTGACCTTGTTCAGGTCGACGCCGAGTTCGCGCGCCAGCAGGCGCACCGACGGACTGGCATGCGTTCTGGCACCGGGCGCGAGACCTGGAACGGGTGGAACCGCGGCCGGGGAATCGACCGGCGACGGCGCGGCCGGCAACGCCGCCGGCACCGGCGTGCTGACCGCTGGCGGCGTTGGCACCGCCGCCGTGCTGGCCGGCACGCTTGCCGCAGCCGCCGCGGCATCGGCCGCTTCGATCAGCACCACCACCGTGCCCTGCGAAACCTTGTCGCCAAGCCGGACCTTGAGCTCCCGGATGACGCCAGCGGCCGAAGACGGTACATCCATCGTCGCCTTGTCGGATTCGAGGGTGACCAGCGCATCGTCCAGCTTCACCGTGTCGCCTTCCTTGACACAGATGTCGATCACCGGCACGTCGTGATAGTCGCCGATGTCCGGGACTGTTACTTCGATCAATTGACTCATCAGGAGGCTCCCTTAAACCGTCGCCGGGTTGGGTTTGTTCACGTCGATGCCGTAGCGGGCGATCGCTTCGGCGACCTTGCTCCGCTCTATCGTTCCGTCGTCAGCCAGGGCCTTCAGCGCGGCGATCGTGACCCAGCGACGATCGACCTCGAAGAAGTGGCGCAACTTCTCGCGCGTATCCGAACGGCCGAAACCGTCGGTGCCCAGCGTGACGTAACGCCGGTTCAGGAAAGGACGAATCTGGTCGGCGAACAGGCGCACGTAGTCGGTCGCGGCGACGATCGGCCCGCGTGTATCGGCAAGACACCTTTCGACGTGCGACAGTCTCGGCTTGGCCGTCGGATTGAGCAGGTTCCAGCGCTGCACGTCGTTACCGTCGCGCGCCAGTTCGGTGAAGCTCGGGCAGCCCCACAAGTCGGCGTCGACACCCCAGTCGCTCTTGAGCAGATCGGCGGCGGCAATCACTTCACGGAAGATCGTCCCCGAACCGAGCAGTTGCACGCGCGGGGCCGGTGGATTGCTGTCCGACGAATGGCCGCGGCGCAGCAGATACATGCCCCGCAGGATGTCGGACTCGGCACCCGCCGGCATCTCCGGATGCTCGTAGTTCTCGTTCATCACCGTGATGTAGTAGAAGACATCCTCCTGCTCCTGGTGCATCCGGCGCAGGCCTTCGCACATGATCACCGCGATCTCGAAGGAGAAGGTCGGGTCGTAGCTGATGCAGTTGGGGATCAGTGCCGACAGCACCTGCGAATGACCGTCCTCGTGCTGCAGACCTTCGCCGTTCAGGGTCGTCCGTCCGGCCGTGCCGCCGATCAGGAAGCCTCGCGCGCGCTGGTCGCCAGCCGCCCAGCAGAGATCCATCGTGCGCTGCAGCCCGAACATCGAGTAGCAGATGTAGAACGGGATCATCTGCACGCCGTGCACCGAGTACGACGTAGCGGCAGCGATCCAGTCGCTCATCGCGCCGGCCTCGTTGATTCCCTCCTGCAGCACCTGGCCGTCCTTCGACTCCTTGTAGAACATCAACTGGTCGTGATCTTCAGGAACGTACTTCTGGCCTTCCTGGTTCCAGATGCCGATCTGCCTGAACAAGCCCTCCATGCCGAAAGTGCGCGATTCGTCGGGCACGATGGGAACGACGTGGCGGCCGACCTTCTTGTCCTTGAGCAGGATGTTGAGAAAGCGGACGATGGCCATCGTCGTGGACACCTCCCGTCCCTCGCCCGACGCCTTGAGCAACGCGTCGAAGGCCGATAAATCCGGGACTTCGAGCGGCGCGGCAGTGCGCCGACGTTTCGGCAGGTAGCCTCCCAGATCCATGCGCCGCTGCCGCATGTAGGTCAGTTCGGCCGAGCCTTCGGCGAACTTGAGATAAGGCAGCTCCTCGATCTGATCGTCGCGTACCGGCAGATTGAAGCGGTCGCGGAAGCGCTTGATCGCCTCGTAATCCAGCTTCTTCTGCTGGTGCGAGATGTTCATGCCCTCGCCGGCCTGGCCCATGCCGTAGCCCTTGATCGTCTTGGCCAGAATCAGCGTCGGTTGCCCCTTGTGCTCGACGGCACTCTTGTACGCGCTGAAGATCTTGAAAATGTCGTGCCCGCCACGGTTGAGCAACCAGACCTGGTCGTCCGTCCAGTCGGCGACGAGTTCCTTGAGTTCCGGGGTGTTGAAGAAGTGCTCGCGAACGTAGGCGCCATCCTTGGCCTTGAAGGTCTGATACTCGCCGTCCACGGCCTCCATCATCCGCTGCTTCAGGATGCCCTTCTTGTCGCGCAGGAAAAGCGTATCCCATTGGGTTCCCCAGACCAGCTTGATGACGTTCCATCCCGCGCCGCGAAAAGTTCCTTCGAGTTCCTGGATGATCTTGCCATTACCGCGCACCGGACCGTCGAGACGCTGCAGGTTGCAGTTGATGACGAAAATCAGGTTGTCGAGCCGTTCGCGGGCCGCCATGCCGATGGCACCCAGCGACTCGACTTCGTCGGTCTCGCCGTCGCCGAGAAAGGCCCACACCTTGCGGTCACCGGCGGTGATGAAGCCGCGGCTGTCGAGATACCTCATGAAACGCGCCTGATAGATCGCCTGAATCGGGCCGAGACCCATCGAAACGGTCGGGAACTGCCAGAAATCGGGCATCAACCAGGGGTGTGGATACGACGAAACGCCTCGCCCGTCGACCTCCTGCCGGAAGCAGTCCATCTGTTCGTCGGTCAGCCGCCCGAGCAGGTGGGCGCGCGCGTAGACGCCGGGCACCGAGTGACCCTGGAAAAAGATCAGATCCCCGCCGTGCTGTTCCGAAGGCGCGTGCCAGAACCACGAGAAGCCGACGTCGTAGAGCGCGGCCGCCGAAGCGAATGACGCGATATGGCCGCCGACGTTGCTGTTCCTGTTGGCGCGCACGACCATCGCCATGGCGTTCCAGCGAATGTAGTTGTGAATCCGGATTTCGAGGTCGGCGTTGCCGGGGTATTTCGGCTGCTGTTCGACCGGAATGGTATTGACGTACTCGGTGGCGGCGCTGTACGGAATGTCGATGCCCTCCTGCCGCGCTTGCGCGATCAGGCACTCGATCAGGAAATGCGCGCGCTCGGCGCCTTCCTTTTCGATCACGCCGCCAAGGGCGTCCTGCCATTCCTGGGTTTCTTGCGGGTCCGCATCGCCGATGCCGGCCGACAGCGCGTTTTCGGGCAAAGCTGCCATGATTAGGGTCTCCTGGGCTGCAGAATCGTGAAATGGATGAGGCTTCGCGGCTTGCCGGGATCGACGGCAACCGAGAGCGTAATACGTTGCCTGGCAACGCGGTACCGCAGCGCAACAATTGAACGTATCCCGTATTGTAAAATACTATTCTGTATCGTGCAATAATCGTCCCGCAGCGCAGCGTGTCGAGTCACTAGGCGCCATGGTATTGACAGCAAGCGGCCGGGGAAGTTGACCTGGATCAAGCCGAGAGCGCCGATCAGCCGCTAAGGTCTGAACCTTTGCCGAAATTTTTTCTTGAGGAGAACCGATGACGGCACAAGCTGTGATCCCGATCGCCGGCCAGGCGGTCACTGGCCGGCTTCTGATGTCAGGCAACGAGGCGGTGGCGCGCGCCGTCTGGGAAGCCGGCGCAAGGGTCGCCGCTGCTTATCCCGGAACGCCGGCCACCGAGATGCTCGAATGCGTGGCCAAGTATCCGGACCTCTATGCTGAATGGTCGGTCAACGAAAAGGTTTCGCTCGAAGTCGCTTTCGGCGCCGCCATGGCCGGCTCGCGGAGCTTTTGTGCGATGAAGCACGTCGGCATGAATGTCGCCTCCGACGCGCTGATGACCATGACGCTGACCGGCGTGGCCGGCGGCCTGGTGATTGCCATCGCCGACGACGTCGGCCTGTCGTCCTCGCAAAACGAGCAGGATTCCCGCTTCTGGCCACGTTTCGCGCATGTACCGATGCTCGAGCCGGCCGATTCGCAGGAAGCTCACGACTTCACGCTGGCCGCCTTCGAACTCTCGGAACGCTTCGAGACGCCCGTCATCCTGCGTCTGACGACGCGCATCTGTCACGTCAAGGGGCTGGTGCAGGTCGGCCAGCGCCAAGAGCGCCCGGTAGCCGGTTTCGCCAAGAATGTCGACCGTTGGGTGATGGAGCCGCGCGCCGTGGGCCGTCGCCTGCCGTTGATGTTCGATCGTGAACGCCGGCTACGCGACGCGGCCGAGGTATCGGAACTCAACGTCGCGGAAGATGGAATCGATCGCCGGGTCGGCTTCGTGACCTCGGGCCCGGCCTACATGCACGTCCGCGAAAGTTTCCCCGACGCCCCGGTGTTCAAGCTCGGCTTCTCCTTCCCGCTGCCCTTCGACAGCTTGCGCCGCTTCGCCGCCGAGTGCGACCGCCTGGTGGTCGTCGAAGAGGTCGAGCCGCTGATCGAAACCGAGCTGAAGGCGCAGGGAGTGACGCTCAGCGGCAAGGACATTCTGCCGCGTTCCGGCGAGTTGTCGCCCCAGGTGCTCAAACCGGCGGTTGCCCGCCTGCTCGGCGAAACGGTCGCGCAGGAGGCGACCCGGGCGCCGCTGGCCGTTTTCCCACGCCCGCCGACGATGTGCGTCGCCTGTCCTCATCTGGGCGTCTATTACACGCTGTCCCAATTGCGCAACGTCACCATCTCGGGCGACATCGGCTGCTACACGCTCGGCTTCGGCCAGCCGTGGAACGCGCTCGACGCGGTCATTTCGATGGGCGCCTCGATGGGCATGGCGCTCGGTCTGGACAAGGGGAGAAGCGAGACCGAGAAGGACAAGAAGATCGTCGCCGTGATCGGCGATTCGACCTTCCTGCACATGGGCATGCAGGGCCTGCTCGACATCGTCTACAACCGCGGCAACGTCACCGTCCTGCTGCTCGATAATCGGGCGGTCGGCATGACCGGCGGCCAGGACAACCCGGGCAGCGGTCGCGACATTCACGGCCAGGAGGCGCCGCGCGTCGATTTCGTCAGGCTGGTCAAGGCGCTCGGCGTGCGTGAAGAACGTGTACACCTGGTCAACGCGTATGAACTGCCGATCCTGCTGCGTACGCTGCGCGAGGAAACGAAGATCCCCGAGCCGTCGGTGATCATCACCAGCCAGCCGTGTGTGCTGATCAAGGACTATCACGCGCTCAAACCCTATACCGTCGTCGAGGATAAATGCACCGGTTGCGGCAACTGCATCGACGTCGGCTGCCCGGCAATTCACGTGACGCGCCGCGACCGCGTGAAGAAGCCGAGCGGCCGTGAAGTCGACCTCGCTTTCGTGCGCATCGAGAGCGCCGCCTGTACGGGCTGCGGCCTGTGCCTGAAGCCTTGCGCGCCCGACGCGATCGTCCATGTCGACACGCTGGCAATGCCGATCAAGATCATTCGCAAAAGCGCTGAGCTTTCGCAGACCCCTTAGGAAACGGGAGAGGTTGCGATTCCATGTCCGAAACAAGCAAGTTCGACACCACCAACATTCTCGTCGTCGGCACTGGCGGTCAAGGGGTGATGACCGCCACCGAGATCCTGGCGGAAGCAGCGATCGCGCTCGGCCACGACGTCAAGAAGACCGAGGTCGCCGGGATGGCGCAACGCGGCGGCGTGGTCTCGTCGCACCTGCGCTTCGGCGCGAAAGTGCTCTCGCCGCAGATCAGCCCCGGCTCGGCCGACGTGTTGCTCGGTTTCGAGGCCGCCGAAGCAATGCGCTGGCGGCACATGCTGCGTCCCGACGGACTGGTGCTGATGAACACTGGGCGCCTCGTGCCACCGGTCGTCGAACTCGGCCTCTACGCCTATCCGGACGACCCGGTCGCCGAGATGCACGCCGTCGGCACGCACGTCGTCCCTTTCGACGCGTCAGCCATCGCCCGCCAACTCGGCGACATCCGGCTCGGCAACACGGTCATGCTGGGCGCCATCGCCGACCACCTGCCCTTCCCCGCCGAGGTTCTCGAACGCTGCATCCTGGCACGCTTCGCGAGCAAGAAAGCGGAGATCGTCGAACTCAACCGGCGCGCTTTCGCCGCCGGGCGGGCCGCGGCCGACGCGGCGGAGAAAGCAGAAGCGGGGACCGCCTGACTTGCGCTAAAATTGCCCTCCCCTTCCTGGCCACTGGTACGAGACAGCAAGATGACGGCACAAATCCTCGACGGCAACCGGCTGGCGCAAAAGCTGCGCGCCGACTTCGGCAGGCGCGCCGAAGCGCTCGCCGCACGTGGCAAGCGCCCCGGTCTGGCGGTGATCCTCGTCGGTGAGGACGCCGCTTCGCAGGTCTACGTGCGCAACAAGGTGAATGCCTGCGCGCAGGCTGGCTTCCACTCCGAGAAGATCGCTTACCCGCCGGATGTCGCGCCACAGGTGGTGCTGGCGAGAATCGCCGAACTCAACGCCGATCCGACGATCCACGGCATCCTCGTGCAATTGCCGCTGCCCCGGCACTTCGACTCCGACGCGGTGCTCGAAGCGATCTCCCCCGCCAAGGACGTCGACGGCTTTCATGCCGAGAACGTCGGCGCGCTGATGCAGGGCCATCCGCGCTTCATTCCGTGCACGCCTTACGGCATCATGAAACTCCTCGACGAAGCCGGCATCGACCTGAAGGGCAAGGAGGCCGTCGTCCTCGGACGTTCGAACATCGTCGGCAAGCCGATGGCCATGCTGCTGATGCAGGCCAGCGCGACGGTCACCGTCTGCCATTCGCAGACGCGCGACCTCGCTTCGCACACTCGCCGTGCCGACGTGCTGGTCGCCGCACTCGGCAAGGCGCGCTTCGTCACCGCCGAGATGGTCCGGCCGGGAGCCGTGGTCATCGACGTCGGCATCAACCGCCTGCCGGACGGTAAGCTGTGTGGCGACGTCGACTATGCCGCGGTCAGCGAAGTGGCCGCGGCGATCACTCCCGTTCCGGGCGGCGTGGGGCCGATGACGATCACCATGTTGCTCGCCAACACACTCGAAGCGGCCGAAAGGGAGGCCACCCGATGACGACCGGTGAGCCGCTGATCGGCATCCTGATGGGGTCCGATTCCGACTGGCCGACGATGCAGGCGGCGGCGGTAATGCTGAAGGAGTTCGGCGTGCCGTTCGAGACCCGTGTCGTATCGGCGCATCGCACGCCGGACCTGCTTTTCGACTACGCGCAAACGGCCGCTCAACGGGGCCTCAAGGCGATCATCGCCGGCGCTGGCGGCGCCGCGCATCTGCCTGGCATGCTGGCGGCGAAGAGCCTCGTGCCGGTACTCGGTGTACCGGTACAGTCGAAAGCGCTCTCCGGTCACGATTCGCTACTTTCGATCGTGCAGATGCCGAAAGGGATTCCGGTCGCCACCTTTGCCATCGGCGAGGCCGGCGCCGCCAACGCCGCCCTCTTTGCCGTCGCCATGCTCGCCACGGGCGATCCCGAACTCGCGCGGCGTCTGACACGCTTCCGTCAGGTGCAGGCCGACAAGGTGATGGCCATGAAACTCCCGGAAGTGTGAGCCGCCTTCCCGCTACGTGGCGCCACTCGCACCGGCGCCCTCCCCCGGAAACCTGCGGCAGTTTGCCGGCGGAAGCGCCTGGACGCCAGCTACGGCCGCGACGATGATTCTTCCCCCGTCGACACTCGGCGTGCTGGGCGGTGGCCAGCTGGGCCGCTTCTTCGTCGCCGCGGCGCACGAGATGGGCTATGCGGTCTGGGTTCTCGACCCCGACCCGCACAGCCCTGCCGCGCGGGTCGCGGACCGTCACCTGATCGCCGCCTACGACGACTACGCGGCTCTCGACGAACTGGCGCAGGGCTGTGCCGCAGTGACCACCGAGTTCGAGAACGTACCGGCCGGCACGCTCGACTACCTCGACAAGTTCGTCGTCGTGCGTCCGTCGGCGGCGGCGGTCAGCGTCTGTCAGAACCGCATCGCCGAAAAGAATTTTTTGCGCGAGCATGGTCTGCCACACGCCGATTTCGCCGCCATACCGAACGAGGCGTCGCTGCGTGCGGCGAGTTCCCGGCTTTTCCCGGGTATCCTCAAGGTTGCCCGTTTCGGCTACGACGGCCGTGGACAAGCCGTGGTCGCCGGACCCGCCGAAGCGATTACCGCTTTCCAGCAGTTCAAGGGGGAGATCTGCATTGTCGAGCAAAAGCTGCCGCTCGACGGTGAACTGTCGATAGTCCTGGCGCGTGACGAAAGCGGCCGGATCGCCAGCTTTCCGACCATCGAGAACAGCCATCGCAAGGGCATTCTCGACGTCTCGCTGGTCCCGGCACGGGCGGCGACCCGATTGCGTCGGCGCGCCGCCGAACTGGCGGCGACGATCGCCGAGCGCCTGGACTACATCGGTACTCTGGCGGTCGAGTTTTTCGTCGTCGACGGCGACCTGGTGATCAACGAAATGGCACCGCGCCCGCACAACAGCGGCCACTACACGCTCGACGCCTGCCTCAGCAGCCAGTTCGAACAGCAGGTACGCGCCCTTTGCGGCCTGCCGCTCGGCGCGACGGACGCGCACTCGGCAGCCACCATGGTCAACCTGCTCGGCGACCTGTGGTACGAAAGCGCCGCCGCCGGCCAGCACTATCGCGAGCCCGACTGGTCGGCGCTGTATGCCGTCCCAGGCCTCAAACTGCATCTCTACGGCAAGCACCACGCCCGCCCCGGTCGCAAGATGGGGCACTTCACGGTGCTCGCCGTCGATCTGCAACGGGCACGGGAACTCGCGCTGGCGGCCCGCACGGCGATCGGCATCACCGATGCTTCCTGACCAAGCTGACCTCGATCGGGCGGTCGCCTTGCTGCAAGCTGGGGAACTGGTCGCTTTCCCGACCGAGACGGTCTACGGCCTTGGCGCGGACGCCGCCAACCCGGCCGCCGTGAGCAAGATTTTCGCTGCCAAGGGCCGGCCGCCAGATCACCCGCTGATCGTTCATCTGGCGTGCGACGGTGGCCTCGAACAGTGGGCGCGCGACGTCCCCAACAACGCCTGGGAACTGGCCGAGGCCTTCTGGCCTGGTCCGCTGACCCTGATCCTCAAACGTTCCGACGCCGTGCCGGACGCCGTCACCGGCGGTCAGGACAGCGTCGGCTTGCGCGTGCCGGCCCACCCGCTGGCGCTCGCCTTGCTGCGCGCCTACGCGCTAGCTGGCGGTGGCGTCGCGGGCCTCTGCGGCGTCGCCGCACCATCGGCCAATCGCTTCGGCCGCATCAGCCCGACCGAAGCGGGGCACGTACGCGATGAACTCGGCGCGGCCGTGCCACTGATCCTCGACGGCGGCCGCTGTGAGGTCGGCATCGAATCGACGATTCTCGATCTGACGCCGGGCGCTGGCCGGCCGCCGCGTCTCCTGCGCCCGGGACGGGTGACGCCGGAGCAGATCGGCTCGGTCATCGGCGTGCTGCCCGAAATCGTCCCGCGGCGGATGAACGACGGCGCACCACGGGCTTCCGGGTCGCTTGCCGCGCACTATGCACCAGCCACGCCGATGCGCTTGGTGACGACCGCCCGCCTGCCCGAGGTCGTCGCCAGCCTGCGCCAGACCGGCCGCCGGTGTGCGGTGCTCTGCCACGTCCGGTTCTCGGACGACGTCGAGGCCGCGCACGCCTGGCGCCGTCTGCCGGCCGAAGCACGCGGCTACGGCCGGTCGCTCTACGCCGCCCTGCGCGAACTGGATCAGACGGCAGCCGACCTGATCGTCGTTCAGGAGACGCCGGACACGCCGGCCTGGGCCGCGGTCACCGACCGCCTGCGCCGAGCCGCCACCGGCAGCGGTGGTGGCTCGTCGACCGCCTGATTTCCCGCCTGCCGGGAAAAAGTCACCGGAGTGCGTCGATGAGCGCGCCATCGCCGGTCGGCGTCTGATAATCTCGCACGTCTGCTTCGTTCCGTTCCACTGTCTGCGAGGCCCTGCCGATGCCCCCTGCCCTGCTCGCCCATGTCCTGATCAGCGTGCTGCTGAGTCTTTCGCTGCCCCTCGCCGCACAGGAGTTTACGCCGACGAGAAACAACGAACATCGCGTCGCCCTGGTCATCGGCAACTCCGCCTACCTGCAGTCGCCGCTCAAGAACCCGGTGAACGACGCGCGCGCAATGCGCGACAAATTGAAAAAGATGGAGTTCGACGTGGTGATGCGGGAGAACCTCAAGGCACGCGACATCGGCGGCGCGCTGCGGGAATTCCGCAGCAAGCTCCGTCCTGGCTCGGTCGCGCTGTTCTTCTACGCCGGCCACGGCCTGCAGATTCGCGGCGAGAACTACCTGCCTGCGGTCGACGCGGAAATTTCCAGCGAGGAGGACGTTCCGCACCAGAGCCTGAACGTCAATACCGTTCTCAACACGATGGAGGACTCGAAGGCAGGAGTCAATCTCGTGCTGCTCGATGCCTGCCGCAACAACCCGTTCACGCGCAGCTTCCGCTCGGGCGCCGGTGCCGGCCTGGCCCGCATCCAGGCGCCAAGCGGTACGCTGATCCACTACGCGACGCGGCCGGGCAGCGTCGCCGAGGACGGCGACGGCATCAACGGCACCTACACCGCCGCACTGCTGGCTCAGATAGACGAAAAAGGCGTGCCCATCGAACAGGCGCTCAAGCGCGTCACGGTGCGCGTCAAGAATGCCACCAAGGGCAAGCAGGAACCGTGGATGGAAGGCAGCCTGACGGGCGACTTCTATTTCGTCATTCACGGCCCGACCCAGATCACCATCCAGCAGGCGCCGGCCGACGCCGACGCCGCGGCCTGGCAGGCCGCGGAAGCGGCCAACACCGCGGCAGCCTATCAAGCCTATCTCAACGAGTATCCGAAAGGCCTTTACGCGGCCGCGGCGCGCGTCAAACTGGCCAGCCTGACACCGCAGGGCCAGGCCGCGCCAGTACCGGCCGTGCCGGCGCCGCGTGTGAAAAGCGAAGCGGCAGCGGAAGATCGGGACACGCTAATGTGGCAACAGGTGCAGGCGGCAGGCAGCCAGGAGTATTACGAAACCTATCTCAAGGAATTCCCGCGCGGCAAGTATGCGGCGCTGGCGCGCACCGAACTGAAGCGACTGGCGGCACAGGAGAAGGAACAGCAAGCGCAGGCCGAACGACAGGCCTGGGAGAAAGCGCAGCAACTGAACACTGACGAGTCCTACCAGAGCTACCTCGCCGCCTACCCGCGGGGGAGCTTTGCCGGCCTCGCGCAGGCCGCCCAGAAGAAGCTTCGCAAGGAGGCGGCGGCGAGCACCGCCGGCCAGAGCCGGACAGCGATGCGCGAGCCGCCGCGGCCGGCCGACGACCGCAAGACCACGCCCGAGCGACCGGAAAAGAAAAAGCAGGACGAACTTCGTCAGGCCGCAATCTACGAGTTGAGCCTGGCACGCATCTCGGCGGGGGACTATGCGATGGGCGCGGCGAGCGATGACGTGAGCGACAATCCCGAAGCCGACGACGCCGCCCGTCCGCAGCACAACGTGCGCGTCGGAAATTTCGAACTTGCCTATTACGAGGTCACTGTCGGTCAGTTCCGCAAGTTTGTCGACGCCACCGCCTACCTGACCGAGGCCGAGCGTCCCGGCCGCAGTCCGGGCTGCCACGTCGCCCGGCAAGGCGGCGAGTTTGCTGTCGAGCGCAGCGCCAACTGGCGTGCACCGGGTTTTGCCCAGACCGACAGCCATCCGGTCGTCTGCGTCAGTTGGCACGACGCGCAGGCGTACATCGCCTGGCTCAACGGCGGCAGCGCGGGCTACCGGCTGCCGAGCGAAGCCGAGTGGGAGTATGCGGCACGGGCCGGTACCGTCACGCCACGCCCGTGGAGCGACACCGGCAACTTCTTCGCCCGCATGTTCCAGTCCGGCAAGGGCTCCGACCCGGAGCAGCCACCGAGCCGAAGTTGTCGCTACGCCAACGTCGCCGACGAGTCGCTGAAGAAAGCTCTCGCCTGGCCGGTGACCCACAACTGCAGCGATGCCCAAGCCTATAGCAGCGCGGGCGGCTACTTCGGCCGCAACGGTTTCAGCCTCTACGACATGATAGGCAACGTCAGCGAATGGACACAGGACTGCTGGAATCCCAACCATACGGGTGCGCCGAGCGACGGCAAGGCACGCCTGAGCGGCGATTGCGCGCAGCGCGTGATGCGTGGCGGGAGCTGGAGCAGCGGCCCGGTCTACGTCCGCTCGGCGGCGCGACAGAAGGGCGCAGCCTCGTACCGCGCCACCGATCTCGGTTTTCGGCTGGCCAAGACCTCGCCCTGACGGCCTGACGCTCAGAACAGATCGATCTGCCGGTCCGTTCGCGGCGGCCGGAAGAGATCGCAGCGCAGTTCGCGCGTCGCCTCGCTGAAGCCCAGCCGACGCTTGGCCAGCGCGAAACGCCTGGCCAGCAGATCGGCCAAGGGACCGCAGCCGGTCATCCGGCTGCCGAAGCGCGGGTCGTTGTCGCGACCGCCGCGCATGTCGCGCAATGCGCTGAACACGCGCTCGCGCTTGAGCGGATGATGCTCTTGCAGCCAGGCGGCGAAGAGTGCGCGCACTTCATGCGGCAAGCGGAGGACGATGAAGGCGGCCGTCGTCGCACCGGCGCGACGCGCTGCGGCAAGTACCGCCTCCAACTCGTGGTCGTTCAGAAACGGGATCAGCGGTGCGACCAGGACACCGGTCGGCACCCCGGCGGCGGCCAGCCGACGGATCGTTTCGATGCGCCGCGCTGGCGCCGCGGCCCGTGGCTCGAGCCGGCGCGCCAGATCGTGATCGAGCTGCGGCACGGAAATCAGGACGCGCGCCAGCCCTAGCGCCGCGGCCGGCGCGATGAGGTCGATGTCGCGCTCGACCAGCGCGCCCTTGGTGGTGATGGTGAACGGGTGTCGGCACTCGCTCAGCAGATCGACGACCGATCGCGTAATACGCCGTTCGCGCTCGACCGGTTGATAGGGATCGGTGTTCGCGCCCAGCGCGATCGGCTGGCAGCGGTAGGATCGGGCGGCCAGTTCGGCGCGCAACAGGTCAGCGGCATTCGTCTTGGCAAAGAGGCGGCTCTCGAAGTCGATGCCGGGCGACAGGTTGAGGTAGGCGTGCGTCGGCCGTGCGTAGCAGTACACGCAGCCGTGCTCGCAACCCTGGTAAGGGTTGATCGACTGCGTGAAGGGAAGGTCGGGCGAATCGTTGTGCGAGATGATCGAGCGCGCGGCCTGTTCGACAACGACGGTCGGCAGTGCACTTGGCGCTTCGGCGGCACTCGAGCCGTCGTCTAGCGCCTCGCTGGCACGTCGCTCGAAGCGGCCGGCGGGGTTGAAGGTCGCGCCGCGGCCACGCCGCGGGCCGCTTCGCTCGCGCACGCTCATTTCGCGCCTTGCCGACCGAAACGATAGGTCCACAGCAGGTCGAACCCGTTGTCGGTACCGGCGCGACCGACCAGCGAAAGATTCCGGCTCAGGTCGACGGTCAGCTTGACGACGCTGCCGGTAGCGCTCAGCGACTGGTCGTAGCTGAGTACGACGTTCGACGACAAGCGCTTGCCGACGCTGACGATCTGATCGGTCGTCGAGTCTTTGCTGGCAAAGCCCGAGGTGCTGGCGACGCGGCTCGTCTGCCAGCGGCCACTACCGTCGAGCGTGCCCGTGCGCAGCCCGAACTCGTCGATTCCCAGACTGCGCTGGATGGCTTTCAGCGGTCCGCCGTCCTGACCGCCGAGAATCGTCTCGGCCGCCGCCATCAACACCGAGGCATCCTTGCCGCCCTGCTGCTCCGGACCCTGGCCGAGAACCAGCCAGGACAGCTTCTCGGCATCCGGCACCTCGGGGTCGGAGACCAGCCGAATGACCGGCCGCTTGGCCGTTCCGCCCACCTCGACGCCGGCCTCGACCGGCAGATTGCGGCGCATGGCCCGGATGTTGAGCCCCGGATTGTCGATCAGCCCCTGGAAATTGACGATGCCGCGCTCGATATCGAGTTGCTGACCATAGGCGTCGAAACGACCGTCGCGCGTCCGGATCGTGCCGATGGCCCGCGGCGGCCCGCTACCCTGCGAGCGCAGGTCGATCGCGCCGACCAGACGGCTCTCGACGCCGGCTCCCCGGAAGTGGAAGTGGCGACCCAGATCGGCGTTCAGATTTACCGACAGCAGGCGTGCCGGCACCGAAGGCCGGTTCGCCTCGCGTCCCTGTCGTTTGATCACGACGTCTTCCGAGAGCCGTGGTGTCCCGGCTTTGGCCAATTCCCAGTAGGCGGCGTCGAGTCTGACCTTACCGCTGACGTCCAGCGTTTGCTCGCCGAGCTTCAACTGCGCCTCGCCGGAAACCAGCATCCACTGGTCGGCGCGCTGCGCGACGCCCACACGGTCGGCCTTGAGCGACAGAACGCCAGCCGCCTGCCCGGTACGTAGCTCGCCGCTCGCTTCGAGCCGCCCCGGCCGGCCGCTGAGGCGAGCCGCATCGAGCGCCGGGTCGAGGAGCAGGACGCGCGGCATCGCCTGCAGCTCGCTGTCGAAAACCAGTTGTTCGAGCACGAGGCGCAGATCGCCGGACGCTTCGCTACCTAGTCGCAGCAGCAGCTTGCCACGTTCCAGGCGCATTCCCTGGTCGAGCAGGCGGACGGCAAGTTGTTCGCCGCGCCATTCGCCGCTCAGGCGAGGCTGTGCCGGCGTGCCGTCGAGAGCAATATCGCCAGCCAGCCGACCGCCGAGTTGCCAACCGTCGCCGACCAGCGGTCCGGCCCAGGCAAGATCGGGCGCGTTCAGCTTGAGCCGCCCGCGCCAGGGCGCCAGTCGGTCGATCGGGGCGCTGCGCGAAGCGCCGGCCGAAAGATCGGCGTCCAGCTCGCCGAGCCGCTTGCCGCGCAGTCGCAGCCGTCCCTCGACACGCCCGGCGTTCGTCTGCAGGCTCAGGCTGCCTTCTTCGAGGCCCAGTGGCCAAGCGCCGATGACTAGATCGCCGCCCGCCCGCGACAAGCGCAGGCGCCCAGCCGGCCAAGCGCTACGTCCCGCCGGCAGCGCACCGGTCGACCGCTCGGCCCGACCGTCGCCGCCGATTTCCCAGTCGCCGTCTAGGCGCAGAGGATCGCCGTTGGCCTGTGCGACAGGAGTTCCGAAGATCTCCGGAAACTCGTTCAGGGTGGCCGCCACCGGTAAGCCGCGCAAGCTGCCGGCACTCCGCCAGCGCTCGTCGGCATAAGCCAAGCGATCGAGTTGCAGGGACCAGTTGACTCCGGTGAACTGCGCCGGACCGACGCTGAAGCTGCCGGCCGCCGCGCGCAGTGGCGTCGCTGCCGCGAGTTGCAGAAACGGCCGTTGCCGATCGGTGACGGAAGAAAGCGTCAGTTCGCTGAGCTGACCCATCCAGGCCAGGGCGGCGGGGGGTGACGACCAGCCCCCTTCGAGCAGACAGCGAAGGTCGCGCTGGCCCGGCAGACCGAACTGGCCGCGCAGGCGATGCCGGCTGCGCACGCCGTCGGCATCGAGCGCGACGTCGCGCAGAAGCGCTGCTCCGCCCGCACCGTCCACCGCGGCGATACGCAGCTTTCCGGAAAGCGAACCGTGGCTGCCGTCGGCCAGTCGGGCTTCGAGATCGAGCCCGCGGATCTGTCCGAGCTTGGCCAGTGACAACCGTGTCGAGTGCAGCTCCGCCGACAACTCAGGCAGCGCGGCGCTGCCACCGAGAACGAGCCGACCGCCAAGGTCGCCGGTGATCCCGAGCGGGTCCAGCCTCGGTGCGGCGATCGAGACGTTGAGCAAATCGCCCGGCGCGCCGAAAGCACCGGTTGCGGAAAGCTGGTTGCCCGCCGCCGTCATTTCGACGTCGACCTTGCGCAAGCGCCTCCCGGCCAGATCGATCTCCCCGCGGCCGGCCAGCGATTCCTGGCCGAGACGACTGTCATGCAGTTGCCAGCGCAGTGCCAGGGCGAGCGGCGGCTGGCTCTGGCCGTGGGCGTCGAAGTCCGCGTTGAGGCGTGCGGCCGGCAGCCTGGCAAAGCGGCTCGGGTCGAAATCCTTCAAGCGGCCGCGCAGCGTGAAGCGGCCCGTCTCGACTCGCGCAAGCTCGGCGCTAATATCGAGCCGCGCGTCGCCAGCCGCCAGCTCGAGCGTCTCGACGGCGACGGTCGCCGGATCGAGAGCGACTTTGCCCCGCAGCGTGAAGCGTGGATCGCGCAGATCGACTTCGAGCTGTTGTCGATTGAGGCCCAGGGTGCCGCGCAGCGGGCCGGCCAGTTGCGTGCGCCGCAGTGCACCGTGCAGCGCGGCGGCGTCGAGCGCGCTCACCGCAACCCGCAGCGCCAGCTGCTCGGCGCGCCACTCGGCGCTACCGCGCAAGCGACCGCCACCGGACAGGCCGACCTCCAGGTCGTCCAGGCGCCATTGGCCGGCGCCGAGCCGCACAGCGGCGGACAAGGTTTCGACCGGCAGGCGTTGCCGATCAACGCCTCCCGGGCGCCGATTGACGACCGCCAAACGCCCGCTCAGATCGCTCCCCGCCGCCTGCCGCGGCGGCAGGTCGGCAAGCAGGTCGAGTTGCGCCTGGGGGGCACCTGCCACCCAGGCCGCCGGATCGATCCCGGAGATCTTCACCACCGCTTCGACGATCGGCTGCGGCGCGAGCGGACTGATGCGCGCCCTCAGTTCGCCGGCAAACGCATCGCTTTCTGCCGCGGCCAGTGGCCGTGCGCGGCCGGCGACGACGAAGTCGTCCAGCCGGCCGTCGGCGACGAGATCGAAAGCCAGCCGTCGTGCGGCGACTTCGCCCGTGATCGCCGCCTCGGCGGCCAGGGCGAAAGGCGGCTCAGCGGCCAGCGTGATTTCGCCCGCCACAGCCAAGCCGGCGACGCGCGCCCGCAGCTCATGCAGACGGTGCTGCCGGCCGTCGCTCGACAGGCGTCCGACCAGCGATTCGGCGATCGTTGCCGCCTGGCCGTCCGGCTGGTCATGCTCGCCCGCTTCGAAGCGTCCGAGAGTCAGTTGCTCGATTTCGAGTGGCCAACCGATCCGCAGACTCTCGGGAAGGCGCGGCGGAGCGCCGCTGGCCGCGGTCGCAAGGCGTGCGCTGGCCGCCGCCACACGACCGACGACGAGTCGCCCCTGCGGCAGCGCGGCCGGCTGCCAGTCGACGTGCAGTTCGCGCAACTGAAGGTCGAGCGTCGCATCGCGCCAATGGACGAGTTGCAGCGAAAACGAGCCCGCCAACGTCCCCGCCGGACCTTCCAGACGAAGCTGGCCGGCCGTCAGCCGCCCAAGCGCCGCGCAGGCGAAGCGCAAACCAGCCTCGCTCGCAAGCAGCCAGCCAGCGCCCAGCAAGGGCAAGACGAGGACCGCCAGCGCGACCAGCCACGGCCAAGGCCGACGCCGCACCGGCCGCGGCGCGGTCGTCTGCCGCAGCTCGCTGGCCGCACCTGGGTCTCGCTCCGGATCGCCGCTCAAAACGGTATCGCCAAGGAGAAGTCGAAGCGCAGCGTACCGTCGCGCTGACCATACGCGAGGTCGATGCCGAGCGGTCCGGCCGGGCTCTTCCAGCGCGCGCCGATGCCATAGCCGACGGCCAGGTTCATGGCCGACGGCTCATCGACCGCGTTGCCGGCGTCGACGAAGGCCGCCGCTCCCCAGGTCGAGTTGATCCAGTGCGTGTATTCGCCGCTCATCGTCACCAGATAGCGTCCGCCGACCGTAGCCGCACCCTCCTTGACGCCCAGGCTGAGATAGGGATAGCCGCGCACCGAGTTGCTGCCGCCGGCCCGAAACAGGAAGTCCTGCGGGATGCCCTGCGACGACGGCGCCAGGGTCGCCCCGAGTTCGCCGCGAAACAGCAGCGCATCGGTCGCCGAGAGCGGAATCCCCTGGCTGTAACGCAAATAGCCGCGCACGAAGTTCTGATCGGACAGCAGTTGTTTGCTGGCGCCGCCGACCTGCAACTGCAGCGACACCCCCTCGGCGGGGTCGAGCGGATCCTTGGCCCGCCGCCAAGTCCAGCCCACCATCGCGGTCAGCGCCCGATTGGTCGTCACTGGCGCCCCCTGCGGCGACTGCTCTTCGCGCTGCCAGTTGAGGCTCAGCCGTTGCTCGACGCTGCCGCGCTGCTGAACGCGAGTGGCGCCGACGGCGACCCGCTTGATGCCGAGTTTCTCGATGTCGGAATTCTCGACCGCCGTACCGACACCATCCCGCTGTTGCCGCTGGTCGATAGGGAAAAACACGTCGGCATAGGCCGTCTGGCGCAACTGCTCGAGACGGAGGCCAGTCTGCAGTTCCCAGGCGCGGCTCAGGAAGTCGCTGCTGCGATAGGCCGCCTCGACCCGTGCGCCGGTGTTGCTACTGTAGCCAGCGCCGAGAGACACCTGGTAAGGAGCGCGCTCGCGCAGTTGCACGCGCACCGGGGCCGTCACCCAGCCGTCGCCGGTCGACAACGCCGCGCCATCGTCGTCGCCGCGCTCGAGCGTCACGACGACGGAGGAAAAGTAGGGCGTACTCTGCAGGCTGGCCTGAAAGGCCAGCAGATGCTCTTCGCGATAGGCCTCGCCGGGCTTGACCCGGTGATTGTAGCGCTCGACCAGTTGCGGCGAGTAACGCTGCAGGCCGCTGATTCGCAGTTCGCCGAAACGGTAGCGCGGACCGCTGTCGGCCATCACCCGCAAGTCGACGCGCTGTGCCTCGACATCGACTTCGGCCCGCGTCTCGCGCAAGCGGGCGCCCGCAAAGTCGACCGCCAGCATGTCGGCCAGCAGCGACTGCTTGGCGTCGTCCCACGCGGCCTGCCGGAAGGCTTGACCGGTCTTCAGCTTCCAGCCTCGCTGCAGCGACTCGCGACGCTCCGCGTCCAGCGGACCGTCGATCTCGACAAGGACATGACCGATCCGCGAGCGCGGGCCCGGATCGACCTCGAGTCGCAATTCTTCGCCATCCCGGCGGAGGACCACGGTGGGAGAAAAGTAACCCTCGGTGGCAAGCAGATCACCCACTTCACGCGGCATTCGCCGCTCGAACGCCGCCTGCGCCGTCGCGTCGGGAAGATCGGTGAGGTCGAGGTGCTCGCTCAGCAGTTCGCGCACATCGGCCGGCGCGAACAACTGCGGAATGGCCGCGGCGGCGGGCAGAGCGAGCAGCAGGGCGGCGATGGCGAGAGGTTTGTGCATTGGTTTATCGGCTGCCCGGGCGACTGACGGCGAATCCTGGCGCTCCCCGGTCGCCGCTGACGGCAGCGGCGGGCAGCATAGGATAACGCTATTTGCCCCAGCGATCCGCCGGATCGCCGTCAGCACGCCGGGTTTCAAGCCTATAATTGCCGACTTTTTTCGAGGCTGTCCATGTGGTTCAGGAATCTCTATCTCTACCGGCTGCCGAAAGACTGGGCCATCGGCGCGCCCGACCTTGAGGAATGCCTCGCCCGCTTGACGCTGCCGGGCTGCCAGGCCACCGAAGCGCGCAGCGTCGGCTGGGTGGCGCCACGCGACGGTGGCCCACTGCTCCATGCGGTCAACCAGAAGTGGCTGCTCGCCCTTGGCGTCGAGGAAAAACTGCTGCCCGCCTCGATCGTCAAGCGCTTCGTCAGCGACAAGGCAAAGGCCATCGAGGAAGCCGAGGGACGCCGTGTCGGCCGCAAGGAGAGGCGCGAAATCCAGGACGAGATGACTATCGAACTGCTGCCGCGCGCCTTCATCCGCCGGCGAACGACTTTCGCCTGGATCGACCGGATCAACGGCTGGCTGGTCATCGACTCGGCTTCGCCCGCCAAAGCCGAGGAGTTCGTCGAGCACCTGCGCAAATCGCTCGACGCCCTGCCGGCCAAGGTGCTCAAGGTGACGCAATCGCCTTCCGCGGCGATGACCGTCTGGCTAGCCGACGGTGAAGCCCCGGTCGGCTTCACGCTCGACCAGGATCTCGAACTGCGTTCGGCCGAGAAAGCCACCGTACGTTACGTCAAACACGCGCTCGACGGCGATGAGATTCGCCAACACGTTGCCGCCGGCAAGGTCGTTACGCGTCTGGCGATGACCTGGAACGATCGCATTTCGTTTCTCCTCGATGACAATCTGCAGATCAAGCGACTGGCTTTTCTCGACCTTCTCAAGGAACAGGCCGATGGCCAGTCGGAAAACGAAGACGAACGCTTCGACATCGACTTCACGCTGATGGCCGGCGAAGTTGCGCAGCTGCTCGACGATCTGCTGGCAGCACTGGGCGGTGAGCCGCGCTAGCCAGCTTGCCCGGAGGCTGGCCGCCCGAATTGGGGGCCGGCGTGCGTTCCCGCGCACGCCCGGAGGACTGGCGCCGGTCGAACTCCGTCGGGGTAACGCCAGCGCCACCCATCACCCCAAGAACCAATGGCAAGACTGGATTTGCCATTAAGCTTGCGCCATACTGAGTGACTTGATAGTCGCTGCAACGTGAAGAACAATGGTCCACTGTCCGAAAATCTTGTGTCGCCATGTCTCGCGCTCGAGGATTTGTCGCGCGGCGATATCCTGAGAAGACCTCGTTCCCTTTGCCTATGTGTTCTATTTGTTCGACGCCGTGGGAGGTAACACAACCCGCGGCGCGGCCAGCCTCTCCAAGAAATCCCTCAGCAGGAGCCGTCATGACGACTAGCCCATCATCGTTCGCCGCCGCACCGCGCGCTCTCCGTTACATCGCCACTGGTCTCGCCGCGGCGGCGCTGGTGATCACCACAGCCTGCGAAAAGCCCAAAGCCGGCCCGCCAGCCGCCGCCGTCGTCGAGGTCGTTGGAGTAGCACAGCGTGACGTGCCAATCTACATGGAATGGATCGGCTCGCTCGACGGCAATGTGAACGCCGTCATCCGCCCGCAGGTCACCGGCTACCTGATCAAGCAGAACTACCGTGAAGGCGACCTGGTGAAAAAGGGCCAGCCGCTGTTCGAAATCGACCCGCGAACTTTCGAAGCCGCTGTCGACGAAGCGAAGGGAGTGCGTGCGCAACAGGCCGCGCGCTACGAAACCACGCGCGCCAATCTGGCCCGCATCAGGCCGCTGGCGGCAATGAACGCAGTCAGTCAGAAAGACCTCGACGACGCCACCGGTGCCGACCTTTCGGCCAAGGCCGCGCTCGAAGCGGCCGAAGCGTCCTTGCGGACGGCAAAACTGAATCTGGGTTTCACCAAGATCACTTCGCCGGTGACCGGCATTGCCGGCATCGCCAAAGCACAGATCGGCGACCTCCTCAGCCCGGGCATGGCGAGCGAACTGACGACCGTGTCGACCGTCGACCCGATCAAGGTCTATTTCAACATCAGCGAACGTGAATACCTCAAGGTGACCGGCGAAAAGAACGCCAACAGCAAACAGGTGCCGCTCGATCTGATCCTCGTTGATGGATCGTTCTACCCTCACCCCGGAAAGTTCCTCCTGCTCAACCGGCAGGTTGACTCGAGCACGGGGACGTTCAAGGCGGCGGCGCTGTTCGCCAATCCGGACAATCTGTTGCGACCCGGCCAGTACGGCAAGATCCGGGCCACGATGTCGGTCGACAAGGGTGCCCTGCTGGTGCCGCAGCGCGCCGTCACGGAAGTCCAGGGCAAGTACCTGGTAGCGGTCGTGGGGGCGGACAACAAGGTGGACATCCGCCCGGTGAGCGTCGGTGAGCGCGTCGGCACGGAGTGGATCATCAGCAAGGGGCTGCAGCCCGGCGAGCAGGTGATCGCCGAGGGAACGCAGAAGGTCCGCCCGGGGATGACCGTCACGGCGAAGCCCTTCGCCGAAGCGCCGGCCGCTGCCAGCCCGGCCAAGCCGGCCTCGCCGACCACGGCGAGCAAGGGGTAAGCGGCCATGTCCAAGTTCTTCATCAATCGGCCGATCGTCGCCATGGTCATCTCTATTCTGATGACCATCATCGGCCTGATCGCCATGTCGGGGCTGCCGATCGCGCAGTTCCCGAACATCGTTCCCCCCGAGATCAAGGTCAACAGCACTTACACCGGAGCCGACGCGCTGACCGTCGAGCAAGCGGTGGCGACACCGATCGAACAGCAGATGTCGGGCGTCGACAACATGAACTACATGTTCTCGATAAACGCCAACAATGGCCAGTCGACGCTGACCGTGAACTTCGACATCGCGACCGACGCCAACACCGACCAGCTTCTCGCGCAGATGCGTGAGGGACAGGCCGAATCGCAACTCCCCTCGGACGTGCGCAACTACGGGGTGACGGTCCAGAAGTCGACCTCTTCGCCGCTCATCATGTTCGCGCTCTATTCGCCGAATGGTACCTACGACAACATCTTCCTCGCCAACTACGCGTACATCAACATCAACGACCAGATGACGCGCGTCAAGGGGATCGCCAGCGTCACCGTGTTCGGCGCCGGCCAGTACGCGATGCGTCTGTGGGTCAGACCGGACCAGTTGGCCAAGCTGAACATCACCATTCCGGAGATCATCAACGCCGTCAACGCCCAGAACACGGTCAATCCGGCAGGCACCATCGGTGCCGAACCGGTGCCGCCGGGCCAGGAGTTCACCTACGCGGTGCGTGCTCAGGGCCGACTGCAGAGTACCGAGGAGTTCGGCAAAGTCGTCCTGCGCGCCAACGCGGACGGTTCGATCGTTCGAGTCAGCGACGTCGCCCGCATCGAGCTCGGCGCCCAGACCTACAACATGCAAGGCAGGCTCAACGGCAAACCGGCGGCACTGGTGGCGCTCTACCAGATGCCGGGCGCCAACGCCCTGCAGGCCGCCAACGGTGCCAAAGCGCTGATGGCCAAAATCAAGGAGAGCTTCCCGCCCGACCTCGACTATGTCGTCGCTCTCGACACGACGCTCTCGGTCACCGAGGGAATCAAGGAGATCCAGCACACGCTGATCGAAGCGCTGGTGCTGGTGATGATCGTCGTCTTCGTCTTCCTGCAAGGCTGGCGCGCGACGCTGATTCCCTTGCTGGCCGTCCCCGTGTCGCTCGTCGGCACCTTCATGCTCTTTCCGATGTTCGGCTTTTCGATCAATACCCTGTCGCTGTTCGGTTTGGTACTGGCGATCGGCCTCGTGGTCGACGATGCGATCGTCGTCGTCGAAGCGGTCGAGCACCACATCGAACACGGCATGTCGGCCAAGGACGCCACGCTGCGCGCGATGGAGGAAGTCACCGGACCGGTGATTGCCATCGCCGTCATCCTGGCGGCGGTTTTCGTTCCCACCGCCTTCATTCCTGGAATCACAGGTCAGCTCTACCAGCAGTTCGCGGTGACCATTGCCATCTCGGTGATCATTTCGGCGTTCAACGCGCTCACCCTGAGCCCGGCCCTGTGCGCGCTGCTGCTGCGACCGAAGGTCAAGGGAAGCGGCCCGCTGCAGAAGTTCTACGACTGGTTCAACGGCGTTTTTGGCCGGATCACCGGCGGCTACGTCGGCATCTGCCGCATCGCCATCCGGCGCAGCGTACTCAGCCTCTTCTTCCTCGTCGCGCTCACCGCGGCCGCCGGGCTCTTCGGCAAGATCGTCCCCGTCGGCTTCCTCCCCGACGAGGATCAGGGCTACGTCTATGCCGGAATCCAACTTCCCGACGGCGCTTCGCTGCAGCGCACGGCGGAAATTGCCCGCCAGGCTGAAGAACTGATCATGAAGGTGCCGGGCGTCAAATACACCACGACGATCATCGGCTACAACATGCTGAGCCAGGTCCAGAACACCTACAGCGCCTTCTTCTTCATCACGCTCGAAGATTGGGCCGAGCGCAAGAAGCCCGAGGAACAGTACGCGGCAATCAAGTCCGAACTGACGCACAAGCTCGGCGGCATCAGCGGTGCCATCGGCTTCTCGTTCCCGCCGCCGGCGATTCCGGGGGTCGGCGTGTCGGGCGGCGCCACCTTCATTCTCGAGGATCGCGCCGGCAAAGACATCGCCTTCCTGGCCGAACACACGACCAAGTTCATCGAGGCCGCACGCAAACGTCCTGAACTCGCGGGCCTGTCGACCACCTTCCGGCCGACCGTGCCGCAACTTTTCATCGACGTCGACCAGGACAAGGTTCTCAAGCAAGGCGTCAACCTGAACGACGTGTACAAGACCTTGCAGAGCTTCCTGGGCAGCGGCTTCATCAACTACTTCAACCGCTTTGGACGGCAATGGCAGGTGTACGTGCAAGCCGAAGGCGACTACCGGACCAATATCGAGAACGTCGGACAGTTCTACGTGCGCAACAACAAAGGCGAAGCGGTACCGCTGTCGGCCCTGACTTCGGTGCGCAACATCTCGGGTCCGGAGTTCACGATGCGCTACAACCTCTACCGCAGCGCGCAGATCAATGCGTCGGCGGCACCCGGCTACAGTTCGGCGCAGGTCATGCGCGCGCTCGAAGAGGTCTTCGCGGAAACGATGCCCAGCGAGATGGGTTACGACTATCTGGGCATGTCCTACCAGGAGCAGAAGGCGCAACAAGGTGTGTCGCCGATGGTCATCTTTGCCTTCTCGCTGCTCTGCGTGTTTCTCATCCTGGCGGCTCAGTACGAGAGCTGGTCGCTGCCGTTCTCCGTTCTCCTGGGCACTCCGATCGCCGTTGCCGGCGCCTTCGCCGCCCTGCTCCTGCGGAGCGAGGAGAACAACGTCTATGCGCAGATCGGCCTCGTGATGCTGATTGGCCTGGCGGCCAAGAACGCCATCCTGATCGTCGAATTCGCCAAGATGGAGTACGAAAAAGGCGAGTTGTCGCTCGTCGAAGCGACGCTCAAGGGCGCCCAATTGCGCCTGCGACCGATCTTGATGACCTCGTTCGCTTTCATCCTTGGCTGCGTACCGCTGGCGATTGCCAGCGGCGCCGGCGCCATTTCGCGCCAGGTCATGGGTAGTGCGGTGATCGGCGGCATGCTGGCGGCGACCTGTCTGGCCATCTTCATGATCCCGGTGACTTTCTACGTCGTCGAGAAACTCAGCCACAAGGGAGAGACCGGTGTGCGCGGTAAGCATCAGGTCGACAGGAACGATGGCAAACTGCCCGCGACGCCGGAAAATCCTGCTGACAAGGAGGGCGCCAGCCATGCGTAAGCCCCTGCTCGTCGCACTGCTGGCTTTGCTGGCCAGCGGCTGCATGGTCGGACCCGACTACGTCCGTCCGTCGGTAGACACGCCAGCGGCTTGGCGCCTCACTGAACAGGACGCCCGTGATCTCGCCAATACGGCCTGGTGGGAGCAATTTGGCGACCCGGTGCTGGACGATCTGGTGGCGACCGCGCTGCGCGAAAACAAGGATCTGAAGATCGCCGCGGCGCGCATCGAGGAATTCGCCGGCAACTACGGCTTCGTCCGCGCCGGCCTGTTCCCACAGATCGGAGTCGGTTACGAGGTCAGTCGGCAGCGGAGCACGCTGCCGGGCGGCGCCGAGCCATCGACCTACAACAGCTATCAGGCGGTCTTGAATGCGAGTTGGGAGATCGACCTCTGGGGCCGCCTCCGCCGCCAGACCGAGGCGGCGCGGGCGCAACTGTTGGCCAGTGAGGAAGGACGACGGGCCGTCATCCTGTCTCTGGTCGGCAGCGTCGCCGGCGCCTACGTCAACCTGCGCGATCTCGATCGCCAGTTGGAGATTGCCAGGGCGACGGCGAAGAGCCGTGGCGAGTCCTACGAGATTTTCAAGCTGCGCTTCGAGGGCGGCGTCATCTCGCTACTCGAGCTGAGCCAGAACCGATCCCAGTACGAAGAAGCGCTGGCCAGCATCCCGCCGCTGGAAAAGGCCATCGTGCAGCAGGAAAATGGCCTTAGCGTTCTGCTCGGCCGCAACCCCGGCCCGATCGTCCGCGGCAAGGATATCGACCAGTTGGCACTGCCAGCCATTCCCGCCGGCCTGCCATCGGACCTGCTCGAGCGCCGGCCCGACATCCGGCGCGCCGAGCAGAGCCTGATTGCCGCCAATGCACTGATCGGCGCGGCCAAGGCAGCGTACTTTCCGAGCATCTCGCTGACCGGGCTTTTCGGTTTCGCCAGCACCAGCCTGAGCAAGCTTTTCGACAGCCAGTCGAAGGTGTGGCAGTACGGCGCACCGATCAGCATGCCAATTTTCACCGCCGGCGCGATTGCCGGACAGGTGCAGGCGGCCGAGGCGTCGCAACAGCAAGCGCTGTTGGCCTACCAGAAGGCGATCCAGGAAGCCTTCCGCGAAGTCAACGACGCTCTCGTCAACCAGGACCGGACCCGCGAACAACTCAAGGCGCAGAAACGTCAGGTTGCGGCGCTCCAGCAGTACGCCGGCACCGCCCGGCTGCGCTACGAGAACGGCTACACGAGCTATATCGAAGTCCTCGACGCCGAGCGCAGCTTGTTCAATGTCCAGCTTCAGTACACGCAGACGCAACAGGCGCAGTTGCAGGCGATGATCAATCTCTACCTGGCGATGGGTGGCGGCTGGGTGAGCGAAGCAGAAAAAGTCGCCAGCGCGGGCTCTGCGCAGTGACGCTTCGACCACGTCGCCGAGCGCCCGCAGTTTGCTCGCTGGCCTGGCGACCGCTCATCTGCCGCGGCGATAGGGTCCGCAGACATCTTGAAAGGAGTCAACGATGGGCAAGAAAAGCAAGGCAACACGAAAGGCCGCAGCGGAGACGATGATCAATCCGGACATGCCGTCCGAGTCGACTACGAGCGAAGCAACTGAGGCGACAGAGCCCGCCGTCGCGGTGGAGAAAAAGATCTCCAACCGGGCCTACCTCAAGGAACTCGAAAAACTCGAGGCCGAACTGGTCCACCTCCAGACATGGGTGGTCAAGCAGGGACTCAAGGTAGTCATCGTCTTTGAAGGCCGCGACGGTGCCGGCAAGGGCGGCACGATCAAGGCCATCACCGGCCGCGTCAGCCCGCGCGTATTCCGCGTCGTCGCGCTGCCGGCGCCGACCGAGCGCGAGAAGACCCAAATGTACGCCCAACGCTACCTGCCACACATGCCAGCGGCTGGCGAGGTGGTGATCTTCGACCGTAGCTGGTACAACCGCGCTGGCGTCGAACGCGTCATGGGTTTCGCCACCGAGGAGCAGGTCGAGGGTTTCCTGAGGATGGCGCCGTTGTTCGAAAAGCTTCTGGTCGGCAAGAGCAACAACATCATCCTGCTCAAGTACTGGCTCGAAGTCGACATGGACGAACAGACGCGCCGGCTCGAAGCGCGCATCACCGACCCTCGCAAGCAGTGGAAACTCTCGCCGATGGATCTCAAGTCCTACAGCCGCTGGTACGACTACTCGCGCGCGCGCGACGACATGTTCCGAGAAACCGATACCGAGTGGGCGCCGTGGTTCGTCGCGCGTTCCAACGACAAAAAGCGCGTCCGCCTGAACATCATCAAGCACATCCTGAGCAGCATTCCCTACGAAGTCGTCAAGCCACCGAAGATCACCCTGCCCAAACGGCAGAAACCGGGCGACTATCGGGAACCGAAGTTGCCGCTCAAGTACGTGCCCGAGGTTTACTGAGTCACCGGTAGCGCAAGGTGTACCTGGCGGCCGCGCGCTCGACTAGGTCGTAGCGGCCGCCCCACTGGCCACCACTCCTACTCCTGCGGCGCCGCCGTCCAGAAACTCGTCGACCACGTCGGCGACCGTGATCCGGCGGCCGAAATAGCCGATGCTTTCCTCCAGCCCTTCGGCCCGCAGGATATCGCGCACCGCAGCGTGTGCCGCCACCAAGCGCAGGCGAATACCGGCGGCCGCGAGTTCATCGTGCAGCTTGCCGAGCATTCGCGCGCCGGCCAGATCGACCATGGGCGACGCAGACAAGTCACAGACCGCCAACTGAAGCGGCCCGCTGGTCGAGCGGATGGCTTGCCAAACCGAGTCGCGCACGTGCTCGACGTTGAAGTAGAGCAGCGACGCCTCAACACGGAAAAGCAACGCGCCGGTGACCGACTCGTTGTCCGGGTTGCGCTCCCTGTCGGAAAACGTCCGGCTACCCGGGATACGACCGAGAATGGCGACATGCGGGTGCGCCGCGCGGCGTATCAGCAACAGCATCGAGACGAGCACGGCGACCATGACGCCTTTCAGGATGCCGAGCAGCAGCACGCCGGCAAAAGCCACCATCGAGACGCCGAACTCGAAACGACTGACCCGCCAGACGTGCCGCAGTTCACGGATATTGATCAAACCCTTGACGGCCACCAGAACGATGGCGGCAAGGACGACGTTCGGCAGGTTGTAAAGCATTCCCGTCAGGTACATCAGACAGACACCGATCGTCAGCGAGGCGAAGACCAGCGCAAGCGGTGTCTTGGCACCCGCCTTGTCGTTCACCGAGGATTGCGACAGACCACCGGCCACCGGGTAGGCCTGGAAGAAGGCCGCGCCCAGATTCGCCGCACCCAATCCAAGCAACTCCTGGCGCGCGTCGATTTCATAGCCTCGCGCCTGCGCCAGGCTGCGTGCTGCCGAAACCCCTTCGACGTAGGCCAGCAACACGCAAGCGAAAGCCAATGGGATGACTCCATCGACGTCGCGCAGCCGCAAGCTTGGCAGACGAAAATCGGGCAAGCCCTGCGGCAAGGCGCCGACGACCTTGAAGCCGAGTTCGGCGAGTGGCGTCACCGACAACACGATGATAGCCACCACCACCACGAACAGTGCCACCGGGCGGCCGGGCAGGAACCTTTCCCCGAGCAGCAGGACAGCGAGCGCGGCCAGCCCGAAAGCGAGCACGGCGAGGTTGGTATCCGGGATCTGGCCAGCGAGAATGACGATCCGTTCGAAGAAATGCTCGCCACCGCCGGGAACCCCGAACAGCTTGGGAAGCTGGGTCATGCCAATGGTCAGCGCGGCACCGGCCTTGAAGCCGAGCAGGATGGTCTCGCTGATGAAGTTGACCAGCGAACTCAAGCGCAACAGCCAGGCCAACAGACACATGGCGGCCATGACCACGGCCGTCAGTGACGCGATATCGGCCCAGCGCTCGGGATCGCCCTGCGCCATGCCGGCCAAGGTGACGCCCACGAGCATCGAGATCGCCGAAGTGGGACCGATCGCCAACTGGCGTGACGAGCCGAACAGCGCGTAGAAGAAACCGCCAACCAGATAACAGTAGATGCCGTACTGCGCTGGCAGACCGGCCAGCGAGGCGTAAGCGAGCGACACCGGAATGCCGTAGGCCGCGAGAGTGACACCGGCCACCGCGTCATTCGCCAGCCACTGTGGCCGATACGCCGCAAGCCACTGGGCCGGAGGAAAAAGCGCCCGCCACCCGGCGACCGGCGCCTCGCACCGCAGCGCACTGGCCGACCGTGCTTCCTCAGTGTCAGATTCTCTATTCATGGCCCTTTCTCCAGCCGCGCAGAAAGTTGGCACTCACCAAGCGGCGTGACGCAAACGCTCGCTAGGAAACCGTCCCTAGCATTGTAGTCAACCCGGCGCCGGGCTGCCGTTGCCACTTCGCCCGGCGTGCTGCCAGATCGACCGCAGGCGTCTTCCCCCTGACGAGTGTTTGGAGCAACATGAAACGGACACATCACTTGCCAAAAACCCCGACAAGTGACTCGCTCCCTGATTTTCGACTCGCACCTTTGCCTTGGCCGACGCGAGCCGCTAAACTGCCAAGAATGCTTCCCCGACGCACTGCGCCCCAGCCCGCCGATGGCCTGACACCTTTCCTGCCCAGCCCCGATCAGGTCGTCGCCGCAACGCGTCGCTGGCTCGAACGTGCCGTGATCGGCCTCGAGCTCTGTCCTTTCGCCAGGAGCGTGCATGCCAAGGGTCGGATACGCTACGTCGTCAGCCCGGCAGACGACGACGAGGCCCTGCTGGCCGACCTCGAGCGCGAGCTTCAGACTTTGCTGGCGAGCATCCCGGAAGACATCGAGACGACGCTGCTGATCCACCCCCGAGTGCTCAACGACTTCGCCGACTTCACGCGCTTTCTCGATCTCACCGACGTCGTGCTGCGTCTCCATCGGCTCGAGGGCATCGTCCAGGTCGCCAGCTTCCACCCGGACTATGTGTTTGCCGGCACAGCGGCGGACGATGTGACCAACTGCAGCAACCGGTCGCCCTTCCCGACGCTGCATCTGCTGCGCGAGGCGAGCGTCGAGCGGGCGGCGGCGGCTTTCCCAGAAGCCGCGACGATCTACGAGCGCAACCTGCAGACACTGCGCGAACTGGGCCACGCCGGGTGGCGCGCGCTCGACCTTGGCGTACCGACCGGGAGTCGCTGAGCTGACGATGAGTGGTGGACTGGAACAGATCAAATTGCGCGAGGAGGAGATCGAGTTCGTCGCGATTCGCGCCCAGGGCGCCGGTGGCCAGAACGTGAACAAGGTGTCGAATGCGATTCACCTGCGCTTCGACAGCGCCGCTTCGTCGCTGCCCGCCGAAGTCAAAGAGGGCCTGCGGCAACTGCGCGACCAGCGGATCGGCGCCGATGGCGTGGTGGTCATCAAGGCGCAGGCACACCGCAGCCTTGAGCGTAACCGGATCGATGCGCTGACCCGTCTGCGCGAACTGATCGCCCGCGCCGCTTTCCGGGCACCGCCACGCCGGCCGACACGGCCGAGCCGCGCTTCGCAGACTCGGCGCGTGGACCGCAAAGTCAGGCGGGGGGCCGTCAAGCTGCTGCGCGCCAAAGTCCACCACGAGCCTTGAGGGAGGAGAAAATCCGATGCTGATCGATGTGTGCCGCACCGCGGCTGTCGCCTGATGGCACCGAGCGACGTTCTCGGTTTCTGGTTCGGTGAGTTGGCGTCCGCCCAGTGGTGGTCGGCAAACGACGACCTCGACCGGCGGATCGCCGCGCGTTTTGCCGCCGTTCACGCCGCAGCGCTGCGTGGCGAGCTATACGCCTGGCGCCATGCGGCCGATGGCCGGCTGGCTGAGGTCATCGTCCTCGACCAGTTTTCGCGCCACATCTACCGGGGCCAGGCAACCGCCTTCGCTGCCGACGGCATGGCTTTGGTCCTTGCCCAAGAGGCCGTCGCCGCCGGTGCCGACCGATCACTCCCCGCCGACCGTCGGGCTTTTCTCTACATGCCCTACATGCACAGCGAGTCGGCCGCCATCCAGGCGCTGGCCGTCGCGCTGTTCGCCACGCCGGGGATGGAAGGCAATCTCGACTTCGCGTTGCGGCATCGGGCGATCATCGAGCGCTTCGGCCGTTATCCGCACCGCAACGCCATCCTGGGTCGTGTGTCGACGCCGGCCGAGATCGAATTTCTGAAGCTGCCGGGATCGGCGTTCTAGCGCCGGAAGAGGAAAAAACATGGCTTACCAGCAGCTTTTCGACGTTCACAGTCGTGGCCGCGGGACGCTCGAGATCACCCGCGAAGTGGCGCAGATCGTCCGCGCGGCCGGCATCGCGACCGGCCTGGCCAACGTCTTCGTCCAGCACACCAGTTGCTCGGTGGTGCTGACCGAGAATGCCGATCCGTCGGTGCGCCGCGACCTCGAGACGCTGGCCGCGCGCTGGGCGCCCGACGGCGACGCCGCCTATCGGCACGACAGCGAGGGGGACGACGACATGGCGGCGCACGGGCGCAACATCGTCGCCGGAGCCTCGGTGGTGGTGCCAGTCGGCGGCGGCGAACTGTGCCTTGGCACCTGGCAAGGAATCTATCTTTGGGAGCATCGGACGCATCCGCAGCGGCGCCGGATCGTCGTCACCGTCGTCGGCTGAAGGGCCGCGGCAGCCGCGTTGTTGCAGGCTCGGCTCATGGGCTGGCCGGAAAGGGAGCGTCAATGAAAATCGGATTCATCGGTCTGGGTATCATGGGGCGCCCGATGGCGCTCAATCTGCTTGCCGGCGGCCACTCGCTGACCGTCTGGGCGCGGCGGGCGGTGTCGATGCAGCCGCTGCTCGACGCCGGCGCGGTCGGCGCCGGCAGTCCGGCCGGCGTCGCCGAAGGCGCCGACGTGGTCATTTCGATGGTCGCCGACGCGCCCGACGTCGAGCAGGTGATGCTCGGCGAGCTGGGCGTCGCCAGCGCCGCCCAGCCCGGCTTGGTGGCTATCGACATGAGCACCATCCGGCCAGCGGCGGCGCGTGACATTGGCGCCCGGCTGGCCGAGCAAGGGGTCGACTTTCTCGACGCACCGGTCTCCGGGGGCGAGGTCGGCGCGATCGCCGGAACGTTGTCGATCATGGTCGGCGGCAGCGCCGCTGCCTTCGGGACGGCCCGGCCGGCTTTCGCCTGCCTGGGCAAGAACGTCGTTCACGTCGGCGACGCCGGTGCCGGACAGGTGGCGAAAGCGGCCAACCAGATCGTCACCGGCGTCGGCGTGCTGACCGTCGCCGAAGCGCTCAACTTCGCCGCCCGCAGCGGCGTCGATCCGGCGCGCGTGCGCGAGGCGCTGCTCGGTGGCTTCGCCTATTCCAGGATCCTCGAGAATCACGGTCAGCGTATGCTGGACCGCAACTTCAAACCCGGCTTCAAGTCCTGGATGCACCAGAAGGACATGAACATCGTCATGCAAAGCGCGCACGAACTCGGACTGTGCCTGCCGGTGTCGGCGGCGACGGCGCAGATGTACAACGCCATGGTCGGTTCGGGGCTCGGCGAAGAGGATTCGATCGCCATTCTCAAGTTGCTCGAGCGCCTGTCCGGCGCCGAGTCCTGATGCGTCTCGGCTTCGTCGGCCTCGGTGCGATGGGCCGGCCGATGGCCTTGCACCTGCGGCACGCCGGGCATCGACTGGCGGTCTGGGCGCGTCGTGCAGCGGCCGCCGAGCCGCTGCTCGCCGCCGGCGCGGAGCGCTGCGCGACGGCGGCCGATGTCGCCCGCCGTGCCGACGTCGTGTTCACCATGGTCACCGGCAGTGCCGACGTCGAAAGCGTCGTGCTCGGGCCCGACGGTCTCGGCGCCGGCCTGGCGGCCGGTTCTATCCTCGTGGACATGAGCACCATCGCCCCCGAAACGGCGCGCGCGCTGGCCCGGCGGCTCGCCGTTCAGGGCGTCGAGATGCTCGACGCACCGGTTTCCGGTGGCGAACAGGGCGCCGTCGCGGCGACGCTGGCGATCATGGTCGGCGGCAAGGCGGCGGTACTCGAACGCGCGCGGCCGCTGCTCGAAATTCTCGGCCGGACGATCGTCCATGTCGGCGATAGCGGTGCCGGACAGGTCGCCAAGGCGTGCAACCAGATGGTCATGGTCGGCGCCATTCAGGCGCTGGCCGAGGCACTGCACCTGGCGCGCGCGGCCGGCGCCGATCCCGCCAAAGTGCGCCGGGCGCTGGCCGGCGGCTCGGCCGACAGCCGGGTGCTCGAGGTGATGGGTCGCCGGATGGTCGACAGAGATTTCGCGGCCGGCGTCGAGGCACGCCTGCATCACAAGGACTACGGCGTCGTGCTGGCCGAAGCCTACCGTCTCGGCGTACCCTTGCCGGTCAGCGGGCCGGTGTGCCAGCAGCTCAACGCGCTGCTGGCCAGCGGGTGGGGACACGCGGACACGGCCGCCCTGCTGCGTGTCCTCGAGGTTGGAAGCGGATGGGCCCGGCGCGACTTGCCAAGCGCCGCCGGGGCACTGGTCGAAACCGGACGCGGCGAGTGAAAAGAACCCTTGCCATCGTCGTGCTCGCCTGCCTGGCGGCTTGTGCGAATCTCGCCGGATTCTCCCGGCCACCCGAAGTCGGCGTCGCCGGACTGCAACTGCTGCAGCTCGGCCTCCTGGAACAGCGCTTCGTCTTGCAGTTGCGCATCCGCAACCCGAACGAAGCCGACTTGCCGATCGAAGGCCTGGACTTCGCTGTCGACCTCAACGGTCAACCCTTCCTCAAAGGCTCGTCGGACAAGGCGGTTACGGTTCCGCGTTGGGGCGAAGCCGTCCTCGACGTGACGGCCACCAGCACGCTGGGCAATGCGCTGAAGCAACTGCGCGAGCTACAGAAAGGAGGTCGCGACCGGGTCGACTACCGCATCGCCGGCCGCCTCGGCGTGGCCGGTGCGGGCACTTTGCCTTTCGAACGGCGCGGCGACCTGCCGTTGCCGCTTCTCGAAGCTTCGCCGAGAAAGCCCTCGCCGCCTAATCGACAGGAATGATCAGCTTGTCCCAGCCGTCTTCAGCCGGGTCGTCGTCATCGTCCGGAGTCAGTGCGGCAAGACGCTGTTCGAGCAGGGCGATCGATTCCTCGGTAAGCTGGAGTCGGCGGCGCTCCGGTCCGCAGCGGCGTTCAGGCAGTCCGGCCGGTAGTGCCGACTGGCTCTGACGACGATCTGTTCCTCGTTGCGGGCGCATTGCTTACTCCTCGAAAATTCCGGACTCGACTGTCGGGTATGCGTTGCCTTTGGTGACGCCGCCGCCCCTTGTCAGGGCAATCGCGGATTATCCGGAAAAGCCCCGCGAAAAGCCAATGCAGCGAATTTATGGCGACTTGCCGTGCGGCTCAGGAAACTTCGTCGCACTTGTTCCGTGTTGGCTCTCCCACGCCGACCAGTCGCAGGCCAGCCGGCAAGGACTCGCCGAAAGCCAGGCGTTCGTCCGCCCGGTCGAGTTCGACCACGCTCTCCAGTTGCTTGACCCAGGAGTCGCTGGCATTGATCGCCGTCAGCCGCGCGACGACCTGTTGGCGCAGCGCCACCGGCAGATCGCGCGAACGGTCGCCGGTCAGGCGCGCCAGTTGGGTGGCGGCGAAGGCGGCCGGCTCGACCTTCTTCCAGTCGGTGGCCAGCAGGGCTTCCAGCCAACGTCCGGCGACCTCCGGCGGGACGACCTGATGCGCACTACCATAAAGCGACTGACGGGCGCCGATGCGGCCGAGCGCCCACCAGCCCAGCGGCTTCTCCGCCGCCTTGCGCAGGCGGTCCAGCAAGCCATCGCCGAATTCTATCTTGCGCTCGATCGGTAGTCGTTCGAGCGACGCCACCAAGCGCAGCATGTCATCCTGGCTACCGGCAAGCGCCGGCCGCCGGTGGCGGCTCCTCGTCGCCTCGCTGCGCAGTGCCGGCAACAACTCGCCAAAAAGCTGTTCCTGTACCGCTGCCGGCAGACCGCCGGCGGCGCGGCGCCACAGCGTCCACCATTCCGACCAGTTCTGGCTTTCGCCGCTGTATTCGATCCCCTGCGAGAGCAGCGGGCACAGTTGTTCGATCCGCCAGTCGTCGAGCGCATAGCCGAGGCCGGGACGCAGGCAATAGCCGGCCAGGTTGAGCCACAGCCGCTCGTGCTCGGGTGATCGACGGCGCCGTCGGGCGCGCTGCAGCAAGGCGTCGAAAAGAGCGCGCAGCAGCGGCGTTTCCCAGTCCTCGCGCTTGCCGAGCAGATGCTCGAGCTGGCCGCGCAGACGCCGCACCTCCTTGCTGTCGAGGGCTTGCGACGGCGCCCCGAACACCTGCTCGATGCACTGCACGGCGCTGGCGAAACGCGGCGGCAAGGCGGCCGGCGAAACGAAGCTTTCGCCGGCCTCGCCGCGCAACTGGAATTCGAGCAGCCAGCGGCGCGCGGCGTCGTCGAGGCTGACGCAATGGAGTTCCAGCGTCCCGACTTCGGTCATCGCGGCAATCAGTTGCACGCGTACTTCGCGTTGGCTGCTACCGGCCAGCGGCTGGACGACGGTGGCGATCGGCGGCAGGCGAATGAAGTCCTCGTCGCCCAGTTCGCTGATCTCGCCCGGCCGGTAGGACGTATCGGCGACCGACGAGGCGAGGTGGAAGCGCACCGGCTGGCCGAGGCGCAAGCCGAAGCTGCGTTCCGGCAGGCGGACTTCGTGTCCTTCCTCGCTGCCGCGCGGCAGCAGGCAGATGCCTCGCCGCCGCTGCCCGGCCTCGTCGAGGACAAGGAAATAGCTGCGCGCCGACCCGCCGCCGATGCGCCGGCCGTGTCCCTGGCGGACCAGCGCATAAGCGACGGCGCCGCGTGCCACGGCGATGTCCGGGTCGTCGTTGTGCAGGACGCGCAGCGCGCTGCCGCGCCAGGCGCCGAGCGTCTCGCGCAGACGCTCGGCGAGCGCCGCGGAGCGGAATACACCGCCGTTGAGCAGCAAGGTGTCGGGGATCGGCACGCTCGACCCGCCGGCGCCGTCGTCGGCCAGAGCCTGGCGCGCCGCCGACGCGTGGCGCTGAAGAAAGGCGGCGAGGTGGCGCGTGATCGCCGGATCGGCCGGATAGGGCAATCCGAATTCGACGATCGCGGCGCGCCGTTGCTGTAGCGCGGCGTCGACCGGGACGCCGGGGAAGAAGCCATCGACGAGGAGTTGCCGAACCTCGTCGCGTGCGAGGTCCAGGCTGCGCGCGCCGCCGATCAGCCGCGCACCGCCGCCGAGCAAGGTCAAGGCTACCGTCTCGGGCGCACCGCTGACCAGGAGTTGCTCCTTGGAGACGCGGCAACGTGCCGTGAGTTGAGAAAAACGCGCCGCCGACAGTCGTCCGGAGCTGGCCGGCAGGCGCGCTTCGACGAGATGGGCGAGAGCAAGATCCATGTTGTCGCCACCGAGCATCAGATGGTCACCGACGCCGATGCGCGTCAGTTGCGGTTCGCCGTCCCGCATCGCTACTTGAATCAGCGTCAGGTCGGTGGTGCCGCCGCCAACGTCGCAGACGAGCAGCAGTCGCGTCTCGGCAAGCTCCTCGGCGAGCCGGTGTCGATGCCGGAACAGCCAGTCGTAGAAGGCCGCCTGGGGTTCCTCGAGCAGGCGCAGATTGGCCAGTCCGGCCTGCCGCGCAGCGGCCAGCGTCAGCGCGCGGGCGCCTTCGTCGAAGGACGCCGGAACGGTCAGGACCACCTGCTGCTCTTCGAGCGGCGCGCTCGGGAAGCGGTGCCGCCAAGCGGCCCGGACGTGCGCCAGATAGCTCGCGCTGGCGGCTACCGGCGAGACCCTGAGGACTTCCTCGTCGCCACCCCAGGGCAGGATCGGCGCCAGCCGGTCCACCGCGGCGTGCGACAGCCAGCTCTTGGCGCTGGCCACCAGACGGCCCGGAACCTGGGCCCCGAGATCGAGCGCCAAACGGCCAGTAATCACCGCCTCGCCGCCACCGGCCATCTCCCAGGGAAGCTGCAGGTCGCCCGGACTGATTTCGCCGGCCGCCGGATGGTAGCGCACCGAAGGCAGTAGCGGCCGCGCGGCGACCTGGCCGAGGCCGACCAGTTGCTCGATGGAGAACAGTTCGACCTGCGTCTTGCCCGGCGCCGCGTAAGCGACGACGGTATTGCTGGTGCCGAGATCGATGCCGACGATGTAGGGCTTGGGCACGGCGTCAGTCGCCGGCGCCGCCGCGCACGTCGAATTCGACCTTCCAGCACTCGTCGCCACCGTGCGGCAGCGCCTCGAGTTCGAGAGTCCCGGCTTCGGTCACCCGCGCATGCAGCTTGACGCGCACCACCTCGCCGGCGGCGCGGCCTTCGCTGGGCAGGGTAGTCTGAATTTCGTCGAGTTCCTGCAGTTCGTCCGGTTCCCAGTCCTCGAGCAGCGTTCCCACCTCGTCCTGACGGCGGACCGACGAGCCGAAGAAGCGGAAGCGCACCTGTTCGCCGACGACGAGACCGAATTCCTGCGTCGACAAGGCGGCCTCGGTCCCCTCCTCCATGCCGAAAGGAGCCAGACAAAGCGCCTGCACCGGCGGTTGCAGACCAGGCACGGCGGGCATCACCGACTCGACGGCAACGTAGTAGGAGCGCGCGGTTCCGCCGCGGATGCGCACCCCCTGGCCGCGGCGAACGTATCCGTAGTAGGCGGCGCCGCGGGCGACGGCGAGGTCGAGGTCGGCACCTTCGAGCAGACGGGCGAGTGGCGCGTTCTCGCCGACCAGCCAGGAATTGATCGTCGTCAGCGTGCGCTCGGCCAGCAGGTCGGACTTGAAGACGCCGCCATTGAAGAGCACCGCGGTCGGATGAAGAAAACTGGCATCGTCAGGCAGTTGGCCGACGAAACCGTCGAGATCGGCCGTCGCCGCACGCTGCCGAGCGAGGAAAGCCGCCAGGTGGCGAGTGACCGCGGCGTCCTGCGCATAGGGCAGCCCGAGCTGGGTCAATCCGGCGCGGCCACGCCCCTGCGGGCGATCGGCGATCGCCGCGCGCGGGAAGAAGCCTTCGAGCAGCGTGGCAGTGAGTTCTTCGCGCGTCAACTCGCTGCGTATCGAGCCACCGATCAGCTTCGCGCCACGGCTGGCAATAACCAGCGGTACGGCGGCGATCGCCGGATCCCCGAGCAGCGTTTCCTTGGCCGACCGGCAGGCATGCGTCAGCGCACGCAGTTGCCACGCGTCGAGCTTGTGGCCCTGGGCCGACAGTTTGGCGGCGACGGCGTAGGCCAGCGCCAGGTCCATGTTGTCGCCGCCGAGCAGAATGTGCTCACCGACCGCGACGCGGTGCAGTTCGAGCTTGCCGTCGCGTTCGAGGACGGCGATCAGCGAAAAGTCGCTGGTTCCGCCACCGACATCGACCACCAGGATGATGTCCCCCGGCCGCACCTGCTTTCGCCAGCCGCCGGCGCTTTTCTGGATCCAGCTATAGAGCGCCGCCTGCGGCTCCTCGAGCAGGATCATGCGTCCACATCCGGCCGCCTTGGCCGCCTCGGCCGTCAGTTCGCGCGCTGCGGGATCGAAAGACGCAGGAATGGTGACGACGATCTCCTGGTCGGCAAAAGGAGCCGCCGGCTGCGCCTCGTCCCACGCCGCACGCAGATGGGCGAGGTAGCGCAAGGACGCTTCGAGCGGCGACAGACGGGCCACTTCCGGTGGCGCATCGTTCGGCAGGATCGCGGCGCGTCGGTCGACGCCGGCATGGCAGAGCCAGCTCTTGGCGCTCGACACCAGGCGGATCGGTGTCGCCGCGCCGCGGCTGCGCGCCATTTCGCCAACCGCGTATTCCTGCTCGGCGGTCCACGGCAGATCGAGGTCGCCGGCAGCAAGTTCACTCGCATGCGGCAGATAGATGAACGAGGGCAGCAGCCCGCGCGCCTCGACCGAACCGGGCGCCGTCAGTTGGGGAATGGCCAGTACCTGCTGACTGACCTGTTCGCCGTCGCTGCCGCCGATGTCCACGTAAGAGAGGGCACAATGCGTCGTCCCCAGGTCGATACCGATCGAAAAGCGTGCTTCGCTCATAGCTCCACCTCGGCCGGAGCGACGATGCGCAGTTCGTGGCTGCCGGAGAGCTTGGGCAGGCGCGTTTCGACGACCCGCCAGCCACGATGCGCGAGGCTGCCCGCGAAGGGCGGACGGCCGACGACGTTGCCGGTGACGCGAATCGCCGCGGCGTCGAAGCCCTCCGGCAGCGTGATACGGCTGCCTTCGGCCTCGTCGCGTACCGGACTGATCGTAAAGTTCTCGCGCAGTACCTTACGGCAGCCTTCATGGACGACGCGCGCCGCGGCGCCGACATCGGCGTCGGCGTAGGCGGCGACGTCTTCCTCGATGAAGTCGACGAAGCGCGCTTCGCGCTGCAACAGGCCGAGCAGTTGGAGCGCGCCGTCAGGCGCGGCTTCGCGCAGCGGCGGTGCGGCCGGCCGGAGCGCCGGCGCAGGCGCCGGCGCCGCGGTCGACGGTTCGCTGCGCTGTTCGTCGGCACGCAAGGCCTGGACACGAGCCGCGAAATGGCCGTCGGCGATGATCGCGAAAAAGCTGCTGAAGGCCAGGGAAATTCTGCTCAACAGGGAGGGAGGATCTTGTTTCATGAAAGGGTCCTGATTTCTGGCCGCCGTGGCGGCGCGGTGAGATATTCTACGTTCCGGACTTGCCGCGGCCGCGGCAGCGCGCCGGGCCTGGCAGACGGGCGGCGCGCCACGTCTCCTACGCTGCAGCGACGATCGTGCCGGCCGGCGCGGGATGTGACCGCCAGTCCGGGCGCCGCAGGCGCGTCTGTTGCAGCGCAATATAAACCATTTTGCCGTTTTCGGGTAGGTCCGCCGGAGCGCGCAAGACGGGCGTCGATGCGCCGCTGGCCGGCAACGCTCCTACAGTTCCAGAAGGCGGAACTCTTCGCTATCGGCGATACGGATGACGTCGCCGGGACGCAGGCAGGTCGTTTCGGTGATTCGCCCGCCATTCAGGAAGGTGCCGTTGCCGCTCGCCAGGTCGGTGATCCGGCAACTCAGCGCGTCGCAGGTGATGCGCGCGTGGTAGCGGCTGACCAGAGCGTCGCGGATCACCACGTCGTTCTCCTGTGCCCGCCCGATGGTCGTCACGCCCTCGCGCACCGGATGCCGCCGCAGGGCATTGGTGCGCGAGAGGAGAACGAGACCCGCCGCCGGACTCTCCGGCGGCTCGCGCGGCGTCATCCACCCGGCGCGCATCACCTGCGTCGTGCTGTGGTCGAAGGCCGCCGCCTTGCGCTCCCAGTCGCTCTCGAAAACGGCCTGCAAGCGGTGCAACACGTCGCCGTCATCGACCAGGATGCCCAACTCGCGACGCCGGTCGAGGCTTTCGGCGCGCAGGTTCATGCTGCCGACCAGCGCGGCCGACCCATCGACGATGGTGCACTTGGCGTGCAGCTTGTAGCGCGGCACGACCCCGAAGGCGATCTCGGGCGGCAGCCGGCCGCCGTGCGCCTCGTCGCCCAGGACGCGCACCCGGACGCCGCTGCGCGCCTTGTGCACGAGGAGTTTGACGATGGCCGGATCCTCCAGTTTGGCGTCGGCGATCTGGATCGAGTGTTCCGCGGCGGCCAGCCAGCGCTCGAACTTCTGCCGGCTGTTGAACGGGCTGATGAGCAGCGGCGAGGAGTCGTTCGGAACGAAGGGCAGGTCGTCCCAGTCGGCGTCGAACAGCCGGTTGATCTCGGCGGTGATCGCCGGGCTATAGATCTCGATGCCGAAATCACGCGTGTAGTGCAGGTTTTCGCGCGTCGGGTTGAAGGTGAAAACCAGCGCCGCTTCGTCGTCCACGGTCATCACCTTATAGTGATATCGGGCCCGCTTGCTGTCACCCGCCGGCTCCCGCGTCGCGATGCCGGCTTCCCTGGCGTCCTTGAGGAGTTTGCGGTTTCTCTCCTCCCAGCCCCGCGCGCTGCTCGAAATGAGCACGCGAATCCGGACACCGCGTTGCTGAGCCTCGATCAAGGCGCGCTGGACGATCGGATCGTCCATCCGGAAAGCGGTCAGGTTAATCGTGCGTTCGGCGCGGTCGATCGCACGCACGATGGGAAAGAAACTGTCGCCCGGCTGCACGATGAGCGAAATCTTTTGACGCATGCCAAACATCCTCGGGTGATGGTCTGTCGCGCAGCCGGCCGTCATGGCGCTACGATCGTCAAACCGCCTGTCGCGCCGCGCGGCGGCACGAGCGCTTCGGCGCGCCGCGCTGGCGATTGTAAGCGACGATCGGCGCCGGGCAAACGTCCGCCGGTTCGCCCGCCGGCCGCGCGTCGTTCAAGCCGTACGGATGGGCAGGTTGCGCACGAACCACCGTGTCGTCTCCCGCGCCAAACACTGGCCGACGGTCACCGGGTCGGACACTTCGCCACCTGACGGCAGCAACATCAGTTCCTTGCGGCACGACAACTCGCGCAAGGCCCGCCGATTGCTGGCCACCACCCGCTCGTCGTCGTCAGCGACGAAAACGAGCAGCGGCGCGGTCAGCGAACGCAGGTAGAGCGTCCCCGCGAGATCGATCAGGCCGGACCGGCAAACCACGGCAAAGACGTCCTTGTCGCGCAGCGCGGCGACGCGCAGCGCGACCGGCGAACAGTCGCCGGCGGCGCAGAGGCCGATCGGCAGGGTCGGCAGTTCGCCGAGGAACATCCGCCAGGTGATCGATTTGAGATCGTCGAGCAGGCGCCGGGCGAGCAGCGTGACGTTGTGGTGCAGGTCGGCGAAACGCTCCTCCGAGTCGCGCAGCAGGTCGACCTTCAGCGAACCCAAGCCGGCCTTGCCCAACTCGCTCGCCAGCGCGTCGCCGCCAGCTTCGGGAGTGGCGCCGGCGTGCGCCAGGAGGACCAACGCCAAGGCGTCGGCAGGCAGCGTCAGCCGGCCAGGCAGCAGCGCGTTGGCGCGCTCGATGGCGCGCTGCCCGTTCAAGGGCGCACCAGCCGCACCGGTACGCGGCGCGGTCCGAACGGCTTGCCGAAGCGCGCAAAGTGGCCGGCGATCTGCGTCGCGCAATGCGGGCAGCGGCCATCGGCGGGCAGATCGTAACGGCGGATGACGTACCAGTCACGCTCGATCAGCGCCGCCTGGCAACTCGGGCAGAAGGTCGTGCCGCCCTCGCTGTCATGGACGTTTCCGGTGTAGACATAGTGCAAACCGGCGTCGAGCGCGATACGCCGCGCCCGCGTCAGGGTGGCGCGAGGCGTCGGCGGCAGATCGTCCATTTTCCAGTCAGGGTGGAAAGCGGTGAAGTGCAGCGGCACATCCGGCCCCAGTTCGCGCGCCACCCATTGCGCGAGCGCCGTGATCTCGCTGCTCGAGTCGTTCTGCCCGGGAATCAGCAGAGTGGTGATCTCGAGCCAGCACTTGGTGGCATGATGGATGTAGGCCAGAACGTCGAGTACCGGTTGCAGGTGGCCGCCGCAAAGCTTGAAGTAGAAATCATCGCTGAAAGCCTTCAGATCGACGTTCGCGGCGTCCATCACGGCGTAGAACTCGCGCGCCGGCAACGCATGGATGTAGGCGGCCGTTACGGCGACCGTCCGGACGCCGCGCGCGTGACAGGCAAGCGCCGTGTCGATCGCGTACTCGGCGAAGATCACCGGGTCGTTGTAGGTGAAGGCCACCGATGCGGCGCCATAGGCCAGCGCCGCGGCGGCGATGCCCTCCGGGCTGGCGGCGTCGAGCAGACGGTCCATGTCTTTCGACTTCGAGATGTCCCAGTTCTGGCAGAACTTGCACGCCAGGTTGCAGCCGGCGGTGCCAAAGGAGAGGATCGACGAACCGGGGAGGAAGTGGTTGAGCGGCTTCTTCTCTATCGGATCGATGCAAAAGCCCGAAGAACGGCCGTAAGTCGTGAGCACCATCTGACCGCCGATGTTCTGCCGCACGAAACAGGCGCCACGCTGACCTTCGTGCAGCCGGCAATCGCGCGGACAGAGGTCGCACTGGATCCGTCGGTCGTCGATCGTGTGCCACCAGCGGGCCGGATGAGCCGATTCCGGCACTTTCGGCGAGTCTTTCACGTCTCTTTCCATTTGCGTACTCCGTAACGCGCCAGGACCACATCCTCGTGCCAGAAATCGGCCGCCAGCCCGGCCTTGAGCTTGAGCTGCGCCAGAAAGCGCCGCGGCTCGGGGAGCGATTCCCAGACCTGCGGCAGGAAAGT
The DNA here is from genome assembly GCF_029255285.1 of Accumulibacter sp. Lineage (GTDB taxonomy): Bacteria > Pseudomonadota > Gammaproteobacteria > Burkholderiales > Rhodocyclaceae > Accumulibacter. The sequence continues at coordinate 3,171 of NZ_JAPUVI010000110.1, read as the reverse complement.
CGCGCGCCGCCTGCCATAGCTCAGGATCACGCCGTCCACGCCGGGCCGCAGACGGCTCAAAGCGTCCGACTCGCTGGCCACCGGGAAGTCCTCGGCCGGCGTCAGCAGCGAAACCTCGACCCGGATGCGCGGCCACTCGGACACCGTCAGCGGCGCGAAGCGGGGATCGCGAAAGGCGGCGGCGATGGCGTTTTCGGCCACGTCGATGGCCAGCGGACGGTAGGCTTCCAGACTGCCGATGCAACCGCGCAACTGGCCTTCCCGGGTCAGCGTCACGAAGCTGGCACCCGCCTCGTTCAGTTCCGGGAGCGGTTCGACGCCCTGCCCCGGCCGCCCGAAGCGCTGGTCGATGGCGTTGCGCGCGGTGCTCAGCAGGGCCCTGCCGAGAGCGTCAGCCAGCATGTTCGGGCTCCGCGCTGAAGGCGAAAGCCCCGTAACCGACGACGCGCGACTTGTCGCCGGCGGTGTCTCCCGAGTTACGCAGGTCGACCAGCCGGGCCCGCAGCCCGTGGCGACGGGCGGCCAGCAGCAGGCCGTTGACCGGCGTCGCACCGCAGGCCTGCTGATGGTCGACCGGCGGACCAAGTGCCACGATCTGGCGCGCGGTCGCCGTGTCGGTTTCGCGCGCCAGCCCGTAGGGCAGATAGTGCGAGAGGTCGGAACTGATCACGAGCAGCGTTTCGTCGCCGCCCCACAGGCATTCGAGCACTTCGGCGACCTGCGTCGCCGAGGCGCGGCCGACGGCCAGCGGAACGAGCATGAACTCGTCGAGGACGCTCTGCAGAAACGGCAGTTGCACCTCCAGCGAGTGCTCGAAAGCGTGCGCCGCGTCGCTCACCAGAACTTGCGGCAGTTGCTCGATCAGAGCGATGGCCGACCGGTCCACCGGCACCGTCCCGAGCGGCGTGGCGAAGGCCGTCGAGGACGGAACGGCCAGTCCATCGACCGCGACGCGATGCGTCGGACCGAGCAGCACGACGCGCCGGATGCCGGCCCGCCAGGCGCTGAGCGGGGCATAGACGCGGGCGGCGATCGGTCCCGAGTAGACATAGCCCGCATGCGGGGCGATGATGGCCTTCGGCTGCCGGGCCGGGATCCCGGTGTCGCGACTCAGCAAAGCACGCAAATCGCGCGCCAGAACCGCCGACGATCCCGGATAGAAACTGCCGGCCACCGCCGCCGGCCGAATAGGTTCTGCCGCGTAACTCATCATGTTCGTTCTCCCGGACAAGTTGCCTACACTAAAGTATAGACACGCGCGATCGCCGAGGGATACCCGAGGCGTACCGGCGCGGAGAAAACTCTTCTCGGGCGCACCTTGAACGGAAGCGCGGCGGGCTGGCTTGATCAGCCGGGTGCCGGGTTCCTTTCCGCCGTCGCTCGATGAGTTCTTTCGCCGCGGCGCCTGACGGTCTGCCGCCTTCGCGCGTCGGTTCCTGACTCCCTTGTCAGTCCTCGCTCCCGTTTCCCCCACAGAGTATCCCCACATCAAATTTCGTCGACCGCAAGGCCACGGGTAGCGGCTTCATTTCGCCTAAGCCGTCCATTCGGCGACGGTGTAGTATATGTTGCATGAATTCTGCCAAAGTGCAGTTGTGTGCAGTTGTGGGGTCATGTGCAGTTGTGGGGTCAGGTCTTTTGTGCAGTTGTGTGGTTGTGGGGTCATGTGGTTGTGGGGTTGTGGTTGTGGGGTTGTGGTTGTGGGGTTGTGGTTGTGGGGTTGTGGTTGTGGGGTCATGTGGTTGTGGGGTCATGGGTTGTGGGGTCATGGGTTGTGGGGTCAAGGTTGTGGGGTCATAAGGTTGTGGGGTCAGGTCTTTCATTTTTCTCCGTTGCACCTTAGAATCAGTCACATGGCAAGACCACTTCGCATCGAGTTTATTGGCGGCCTGTACCACGTTACGGCGCGAGGTGACGGGAGAGAGGACATCTACCTCTCTGATGCGGACCGGCGCTTGTTTCTGGCGGTGCTGAGCGGCGTGGTGGGTCGTTTCAACTGGACGATCCATGCGTACTGCTTGATGAGCAATCATTATCACCTGCTCGTAGAAACGCCGGATGCGAATCTCTCCAAGGGCATGAGGCAGCTCAACGGTGTCTACACGCAGGCTTTCAACAAGTCCCATCATCGCGTCGGGCACGTCTTTCAAGGTCGCTACAAAGCAATAGTGGTCGAAAAGGACGCTTACCTGCTGGAACTCGCCCGCTACGTCGTTCTCAACCCGGTTCGTGCAGCGATGGTCCGCACTCCTGGAGACTGGCAGTGGAGCAGCTATCGCGCGACGATTGGCGATGAATGCACGCCGGACTGGTTGGCGACGCGGTGGGTCCTGTCAGCATTCGGCGAGACCATGCCGGAAGCGGTTGCGGCGTACAGTCGCTTCGTTGCCGAAGGACACCGCCAAGCGACGACGCCGTGGGGACAACTCAAACAGCAACTGTTCCTGGGGTCTGACGTGTTTGTCGATTCAGTGCGCAGCCGCCTTCCTGCCGGCAGCGATCTGCGCGAGGTTCCGCAGGCCCGGGCTCGGCCCGTCCCAAAGCCTCTCGCTGACTTCGTACGGCAATGCGACGATCGGAACAGCGCCATCGCCGGGGCGTACGCGAGCGGCGGGTACACCCTGAAGGAAATCGGCGATTACTTCGGTTTGCACTACTCCCGCGTAAGCAAGATCGTGCGCCTCGGCGAATGCGCGCGCCAGGAAGAAAAAAAAAGACCTGACCCCGTGAGGACCGTGCGCCAGGAAGAAAAAAAGCAAGACCTGACCCCGTGAGGACGCGTGAGGACCCTGACCCCGTGAGGACCCCGTGAGCTGCGAGGAAGAAAAAAAGAAAGACCTGACCCCGTGAGCTGCGCGTGAGCTGCGTGAGCTGCCCGTGAGCTGCCGCGAGGAAGAAAAAAAGAAAGACCTGACCCCGTGAGTGTCGTGAGTGTGTGACCCCGTGAGCTGACCCGTGAGCGCGCGTGACCCCGTGAGCGCGCGTGACCCCGTGAGCGTGCGTGAGTTCGTGAGTTGCGTGAGTTGGTGCTTGAGTGCTGATGACCCTCTCTACAGTCTCGGGCTTCGCCTGGGCGAAGGATTGCGGCTGACCGTCGCCGACATCGACGGCGCCCGCGCCCGCGTGCATATCCGCGACGCCAAAGGCAACAAGGATCGCCGGGTGCCGCTG
>NZ_JAPUVI010000109.1 GCF_029255285.1 Accumulibacter sp. | reverse complement strand
CCGACCAAGGGCCGTCGGGAGCGCATCGGGCGCGTCCTGCAGATGCACGCCAACAATCGTGAGGAGATCAAGGAAGTCTTGGCGGGAGACATCGCTGCTTGCGTCGGCCTCAAGGAGGTCACCACGGGTGAGACGCTGTGCGATCCGTCCGCGGTGATCACGCTCGAACGAATGGTCTTTCCCGAGCCGGTGATCCATGTAGCGGTGGAGCCGAAGACCAAGCAGGACCAGGAAAAAATGGGTATCGCCCTCGGCCGTCTGGCGCAAGAAGACCCGTCCTTCCGGGTGCGGACCGACGAGGAATCGGGACAAACGATCATTTCAGGCATGGGCGAGTTGCATCTCGAAATCATCGTCGACCGGCTGAAGCGTGAATTCGGGGTCGACGCCAATGTCGGTGCGCCGCAGGTTGCCTACCGCGAATGCATCAAGAAATCGGTTGAGCAGGAAGGCAAGTTTGTCAAACAATCGGGCGGTCGCGGCCAGTATGGCCATGTTTGGCTGAAGATCGAGCCGAACGAGACGGGCAAGGGTTACGAGTTCATCGATGCGATCAAAGGTGGTACCGTACCGCGCGAATACATCCCGGCCGTCGACAAGGGCTTGCAGGATGCGGTGACCAGTGGTGTCCTGGCAGGCTTCCCGGTAGTAGACATCAAGTTCACGCTGTTCGAAGGCTCTTACCATGATGTTGACTCGAATGAAAACGCTTTCCGGATGGCAGCCGCGATGGCCTTCAAGGAAGGTATGCGGCGCGCTTCACCGACGCTGCTCGAACCGATGATGGCGGTCGAGGTCGAGACGCCGGAGGATTACATGGGCAACGTGATGGGCGACCTGTCTAGTCGCCGTGGCATGGTACAAGGAATGGAGGACCTGCCCGGCAACGTCAAGGCGATCAAGGCGGAGGTTCCGTTGGCCGAGATGTTCGGCTACTCGACGACCCTGCGCTCGCTATCACAGGGCCGCGCGACCTACTCCATGGAATTCAAGCACTACGCCGAAGCGCCCAAGAACGTCGCCGAGGCGGTGATCAACAAAAAATGACAATGCTCTGAGGATACGTCAATGGCAAAGGGAAAATTTGAACGCACGAAGCCGCACGTCAATGTGGGCACGATTGGGCACGTGGATCACGGCAAGACGACGCTGACGGCGGCGATCACGACCATACTGGCGAAGAAGTATGGTGGGGTGGCGAAGGCCTACGACCAGATCGACGCGGCGCCGGAAGAGAAGGCGCGGGGCATCACGATCAACACGGCGCACGTGGAGTACGAGACGTCGAAGCGCCACTACGCGCACGTGGACTGCCCGGGTCACGCCGACTACATCAAGAACATGATTACGGGTGCGGCGCAGATGGACGGGGCGATTCTGGTGGTATCGGCGGCCGACGGTCCGATGCCGCAGACGCGCGAGCACATTCTGCTGGCCCGCCAGGTTGGCGTGCCGTACATTGTCGTTTATCTGAACAAATGCGACATGGTTGACGACGCCGAGTTGCTCGAGCTGGTCGACATGGAAGTGCGCGAACTGCTGTCGAAGTACGACTTTCCGGGTGATGACGTACCGATCATCCAGGGATCGGCGCTGAAGGCGCTCGAAGGAGACCCGGGAGAGTTGGGAGAAGGATCGGTGATGGCGCTGGCCGATGCGCTGGACGCCTACATTCCGACCCCGGAGCGGGCGGTGGACAAGCCTTTCCTGCTGCCGCTGGAGGACGTTTTCTCGATTTCCGGACGCGGCACGGTCGTCACGGGGCGGGTGGAGCGCGGCGTCATCAAGGTGGGCGAGGAAGTCGAGATTGTCGGCATACGGCCGACGCTCAAGACGACTTGCACCGGAGTGGAAATGTTCCGCAAGCTGCTCGACCAGGGCCAGGCGGGCGACAACGTCGGTGTACTCCTGCGCGGCATCAAGCGCGAAGACGTCGAGCGCGGACAGGTGCTGGCCAAACCCGGATCGATCAAGCCGCACACGCACTTCACCGGCGAGGTGTATGTGCTGTCGAAGGAAGAAGGCGGGCGTCACACGCCGTTCTTCAACAACTATCGTCCGCAGTTTTACTTCCGGACGACCGACGTGACCGGCGCGATCGCCATGCCGGAAGGCGTCGAGATGGTGATGCCGGGCGATAACGTCCAGATGACCGTCAAGCTGATTTCGCCGATCGCCATGGAGGAAGGCTTGCGCTTTGCCATCCGCGAAGGCGGTCGCACCGTCGGCGCCGGCGTCGTCGCTAAAATCATCGAGTAATCAGGCATATTTCCGGTGGGGCGCGTTGCCCTGCCGATCGCTCTTTGGAAAATGACATGCAAAGCCAGAAAATCCGCATCCGCCTGAAAGCTTTCGACTATCGCTTGATCGATCAGTCCGCCCAGGAGATTGTTGACACTGCCAAACGTACCGGCGCAGTGGTGCGCGGCCCGGTCCCTCTGCCAACCCGCATCCAGCGTTTCGACGTGCTTCGTTCCCCGCACGTCGACAAGACGTCGCGCGACCAGTTTGAAATGCGCACCCACCTCCGTTTGATGGACATCATCGACCCGACCGACAAGACGGTGGACGCGCTGATGAAACTTGACCTTCCGGCCGGCGTTGACGTCGAAATTAAGTTGCAGTAAGGGCCCTGTTGCGGCTATAATCGCCGCCTTTCGCCGGGCAGGTGTGAGTCGACACTGCCCGTTTTTGTTAGCAGCGCTCGCCGGCCAATCGCAGCCGGTCAGAGGAGAATAAGCATGAGTCTAGGCCTTGTTGGGCGCAAGGTTGGCATGACGCGTATCTTTACCGACGACGGCGCAAGTGTCCCGGTGACGGTTCTCGACGTGTCGAACAACCGCGTTGCCCAGATCAAAACACCGGAAAAAGACGGCTACTCCGTCGTTCAGGTTGCTTTCGGCAAACGCCGCCCGTCGCGCGTCAACAAGCCCTTGGCCGGACATCTTGCCAAGGCGGGCGTGGAAGCGGGTCGCGTGCTCAAGGAGTTCCCTATTTCCACTGAGGAACTCGCCACTCTGAAACCAGGTGATCAGGTCGGCATCTCTATTTTCGCCGCCGGCCAAAAAGTGGACGTCACGGGCCAAACGATAGGCAAGGGTTTCGCGGGTGGTATCAAACGGCACCACTTCCTTTCGCAGGGCGCTGCCCATGGCAACTCGGTGTCGCATCGTGCGCTTGGTTCGACCGGTATGGCGCAAGATCCGGGTCGCGTTTTCCCGGGCAAGAAAATGCCGGGGAATCTGGGTGCCGTCAAGCGCACGCAGCAAAATCTCGAAATCGTTCGCGTCGACGTGGATCGCCAGTTGCTGTTGCTCAAGGGGGCCGTGCCCGGCGCCAAGGGGTCGGATGTGATTGTGCGTCCTGCAGTCAAGGCGGGGGCATAAATGGAACTTAAGCTAATCAATGAACAAGGGCAGGAAGACAGTCGTCTTGAAGCCTCTGACGCCCTCTTCGGTCGCGACTACAACGAGGCCCTGGTGCACCAAGTCCTGGTCGCCTATCAGGCCAACGCGCGCAGCGCCAATCGCGCCCAGAAAGATCGCCACGACGTTCGGCACACGACCAAAAAGCCCTGGCGCCAGAAGGGCACCGGGCGTGCTCGGGCGGGCATGTCGTCGTCGCCGATCTGGCGCGGCGGTGGGCGCGTGTTCCCCAATTCGTCGGACGAGAATTTCAGTCAGAAGCTGAACCGCAAAATGTACCGTGCGGGAATGGCATCGATACTTTCGCAACTCGTCCGCCAAGGTCGTCTGGCCGTGGTCGACGGCCTGTCGATCGCGGCGCCGAAAACCAAGCTTTTTGCCGCCATGATTCGCGGCATGGGCTATGAGTCGGTGCTCGTCATTACCGATCAGTTCGACGAAAACGTTTTTCTCGCGGCGCGCAACCTGCCCAACGTTCTGGTACTGGAAGTCAATCAGGCGGATCCCGTGTCCCTGGTGCGCTTTCCTAAGGTTCTCATGACGAAGGGTGCGCTGGCCAAGTTTGAGGAGATGCTGGGATGAACCAAGAACGTCTGATGCAAGTGCTGCTCGCCCCGCAGATCTCTGAGAAAGCCACTTTTGTTGCTGACAAGCATGAACAGGTGATATTCCGCGTCGTGTCCGATGCGACCAAGCCCGAAGTCAAGGGGGCCGTCGAACTTCTCTTCAAAGTTTCGGTGGAGTCGGTTCAGATCGCCAATGTCAAGGGCAAACAAAAGAAGTTTGGCCGTATGATGGGCCGGCGCAAGAACTGGAAAAAGGCTTACGTCTGCCTCAAGCCCGGTCAGGAGATCAACTTCGTCGATGGGGGAGTCGTCTGATGGCACTCGTCAAGGTCAAACCTACCTCGCCGGGTCGTCGTGCGGTGATCAAGGTGGTCACTCCTGGGCTGCACAAGGGCGCGCCACTCGCTGCTCTGGTCGAGCCCCAGGCCAAGCGCGCTGGCCGCAACAACAACGGTCATATCACCACCCGGCATCAGGGCGGTGGGCACAAGCAGCACTATCGCCTGATCGATTTCAAGCGCAACAAGGACGGAGTTCCAGCCGAGGTCGAGCGTCTCGAATACGACCCCAACCGGACGGCGACGATCGCCCTGCTTTGTTACGCCGATGGTGAGCGTCGCTACATCGTCGCTCCCAAAGGACTGGTCGTCGGCCAGCAGGTGAGCAGTGGTTCCGAGGCGCCTATAAAGGTTGGCAATGCCCTGCCGATTCGTAACATCCCGGTCGGCACCACTATCCATTGTGTCGAGATGGTGCCCGGAAAGGGAGCGCAACTTGCTCGTTCGGCGGGGACTTCGGCGCAATTGCTGGCGCGCGAGGGCGTACATGCGCAACTTCGGCTGCGCTCGGGCGAAATCCGGCGGGTGCACGTCGAGTGCCGCGCCACGATCGGCGAGGTCGGTAACGAAGAGCACAGCCTGCGCTCGATCGGCAAAGCTGGTGGAAATCGCTGGCGTGGTGTCAGGCCGACCGTTCGCGGTGTGGCGATGAACCCGATCGATCACCCGCATGGTGGTGGCGAAGGCAAGACAGCGTCGGGAATGCACCCGGTGAGCCCGTGGGGTACCAAGACCAAAGGCTATCGTACTCGCCGCAATAAGCGCACCACTTCGATGATCGTGCAGCGCCGCAGCAACAAACGCTAAGGGATAGAAAAACTCATGGGACGTTCCGTTAAAAAGGGCCCGTTTGCCGACGCCCATCTGCTGAAGAAGGTGGGTGTTGTGCGTGCGACGGGCGACAAGCGCCCGATCAAGACTTGGTCGCGTCGGTCAACCGTGTTGCCGGATTTCGTCGGATTGACGATCGCCGTTCACAACGGCAAGCAGCACGTTCCGGTCTACGTGACCGAGAACATGGTTGGCCACAAACTCGGCGAGTTCTCGCTGACGCGTACCTTCAAGGGGCATACGGCCGGCAAAAAGGCGAAGAGGTAAGGGAATGAATATGGAAACTCGTGCGGTTTTGCGCGGCGTTCGGCTATCGAGCCAGAAGGGTCGCCTAGTGGCCGATCAGATCCGTGGCCTGTCGGTCGACAAAGCGCTCAACATTCTGACGTTCAGCCCGCAGAAAGGTGCCGCGATCATCAAGAAGGTACTCGAATCGGCGATCGCCAATGCCGAACACAACGACGGCGCAGACATCGACGAGTTGAAGGTGACTACGATTTGCGTTGAGAAGGGTACGGTCCTGAAACGCTTTACGGCGCGTGCCAAGGGTCGCGGCAACCGGATCGTCAAGCCGACCTGTCACGTTTTTCTGACCGTCGGCAACTGAGGAATAAGAATGGGACAAAAGATTCATCCTGCTGGCTTTCGTCTGGCGGTGACGCGTGATTGGTCGTCGCGCTGGTACGCCAACAAAAAAAACTATGCCGGCATGCTCAATGAAGACATCAAGGTTCGCGAGTACCTGAAGAAGAAGCTCAAGCATGCGTCAGTCGGACGGATACTCATCGAGCGTCCGGCTAAGAATGCGCGGGTCACGATTTTTTCGGCGCGTCCTGGGGTAGTGATTGGTAAGAAGGGCGAGGAGATTGATCACCTGCGGATCGCCTTGCAGAAGATCATGGGTGTTCCGGTGCATGTGAGCATCGAGGAAATTCGCAAACCCGAACTTGATGCGCAACTGATTGCCGACTCGATCACGCAGCAACTCGAGAAGCGCATCATGTTCCGCCGTGCCATGAAGCGGGCGATGCAGAACGCGATGCGGCTCGGTGCCCAGGGGATCAAGATCATGAGTTCGGGCCGTCTAAACGGGGCCGAAATTGCTCGTCGCGAATGGTATCGGGAGGGTCGCGTTCCATTGCACACTCTGCGCGGCGACATCGACTATGCAACCTCAGAAGCGCTGACGACGTACGGCCTCATCGGAGTCAAGGTGTGGGTTTTCAAGGGGGAAGTTCTGAATCGCCAGGAGGCGGTCGCGCCGTCTCCCGAGGGTGCCACGGATGAGCGCCGGCCGCGTCGTAGCGGCCGCCCTGTCGAGGCTGCCGACAGACCGGCTCGTCCTGATGCCGCGAAGACCGAGGGGCCTGCCGGCGATGTTAAGGCGCCGGTGAAACGAGTAAGAAAGGCAGGAACGACAGATGCTGCAGCCAGTTAAACGAAAATACCGCAAAGAGCAGAAAGGCCGCAACACCGGGCTCGCGACACGTGGGGCCAAGGTAAGCTTTGGCGAATTCGGGCTGAAGGCGATTGATCGCGGGCGGCTGACGGCTCGTCAGATCGAGGCGGCACGGCGGGCTATGACGCGTCACATCAAGCGGGGAGGCCGAATCTGGATTCGCGTATTTCCGGACAAGCCGATTTCAAAAAAACCGGCCGAGGTGCGCATGGGGAGTGGCAAAGGTAATCCGGAATACTGGGTTGCCGAAATCAAGCCTGGCAAAGTGCTGTACGAAATGGATGGCGTGAACGAAAGTCTAGCCCGCGAAGCATTTGCGCTCGCGGCGGCCAAACTGCCGATCCAGACAGTTTTCGTTACCCGAATGGTGGGTTAGTCATGAAAGTCAGTGAACTCAGAGCAAAAACGGTCGACGAGTTGAACAAGGAATTGCTGGACCTGCTGAAGGCTCAGTTCGGCTTGCGGATGCAACTTGCCACACAGCAGTTGTCGAACAACAGTCAGATTGGCAAAGTGCGTCGTCAAATCGCGCGCGTGCGCACGCTTCTTCGTGAAAAGGCGGTTCAACAATGAGCGAGACCCCTACCAGCAAGCGTACCTTGGTTGGGCGCGTCGTCAGCGACAAGATGGACAAGACCGTGACGGTATTGGTCGAGCGGCGCGTCAAACACGCGATGTATGGCAAAATCATCGTACGTTCCAGCAAGTACCATGCGCATAACGACGACAATCAGGCGAAGGCCGGTGATCTAGTGGAGATCCAGGAGTCGCGTCCTCTGGCTAAAACGAAGGCCTGGGTCGTCAGCCGCCTGATCGAGCGCGCTGTCGCGATTTAGGGCTTGTTTTTCCGAAGAAAAACGCTATAATCGACCGTTTTTCCCCGCCCGACATGGTCCTGAACCTTTGGGCGTACCTCCCCGTACGGGTTCCAAGACTGACCGCCGGCGCGGGCCAAGTTGGAGTGACACATGATTCAAGTGCAGACGATTCTCGACGTCGCCGACAACACCGGTGCGCGGTCGGTAATGTGCATCAAAGTGTTGGGCGGCTCCAAGCGCCGCTATGCCGGTGTTGGCGACATCATCAAGGTCAGCATCAAGGATGCTGCGCCGCGTGGGCGCGTCAAGAAAGGCGACGTATATAGTGCGGTGGTCGTGCGCACGGCAAAGGGTGTGCGCCGAGTCGACGGCTCGCTGGTGAAATTCGACCACAACGCTGCGGTCCTCCTGAACAACAAGATGGAACCCATTGGGACGCGCATTTTCGGTCCGGTGACGCGTGAATTGCGGGGTGACCGGTTCATGAAGATCGTGTCTCTGGCGCCGGAAGTACTGTAAGGAAAGGTCATGGAAAAGATTCGCAAGGGCGATGATGTGGTGGTCATCGCCGGTAAAGACAAGGGCAAGCGCGGTTCGGTCCTCCGCCGTACGGACGCGGAGCACGTGTTGGTCGAGGGCGTCAATCGCGTCAAGAAACATGTCAAGCCAAATCCAGTCAAGGGCGTGGTAGGCGGGATCATCGAGAAAGAAATGCCGCTGCACGTTTCGAATGTTTCGCTTTACAACCCGTCGACCAAGAAGGCGGACCGCGTTGGCTTCAGGACGCTCGAAGACGGCACCAAGGTGCGTTTTTTCAAGTCGAACGGCGAAGTGTTGGGAGCCTAAGGAGAAATCATGGCGCGCTTGCTGGATTACTACAAGACGACCATCGTCGCCGAACTGACCGAGAAGTTCGGGTACAGGTCGAGGATGGAGGTCCCCCGCATCACCAAGGTGACGCTGAATATGGGTGTCGGCGAAGCGGTGGCGGACAAGAAGGTGCTCGATAACGCCGTCGGCGACCTGATCAAGATCGCTGGCCAAAAACCAGTCATCACCAAGGCGCGCAAATCGATCGCCGGTTTCAAGATTCGTACTGGTTACCCGATTGGCTGCATGGTGACGCTGCGCGGCCCGCGCATGTTCGAATTCATCGATCGGCTGGTTACCGTGGCGCTGCCGCGAGTGCGCGACTTTCGCGGCATTTCGGGCAAAGGCTTCGACGGTCGTGGGAACTACAACATGGGGCTCAAGGAGCAAATCATCTTCCCGGAAATTGAGTACGACAAGATTGATTCCCTCCGCGGAATGAACATCAGTGTCACTACTACTGCCAAGACCGACGAAGAGGCGCGTGCCTTGCTTGGCGCGTTTAAATTTCCCTTCAGGAACTGAGACGAAATGGCGAAACTCGCTGTGATCAACCGCGGTGAAAAGCGGCGCAAAATTGTTGAAAAGTATGCCAAGAAGCGTGCCGAGCTGGTGGCGATCATCGGCGACGAAAGTCGCAGTCTTGACGAGCGTTTCGAAGCGCGCCTCAAAATTCAGTCTTTGCCGAAAAATTCGAGCCCCGTGAGGCTGCGCAATCGTTGTCAGATGACAGGTCGTCCGCGTGGTGTCTATCGGAAGTTCGGTCTGGGTCGCGGCAAGCTGCGCCAATTCGCGCTGCAGGGCGAAGTCCCCGGAATGATCAAGGCTAGCTGGTAGGCAGGAGAGAACGAGATGAGTATGAGCGATCCGATCAGCGACATGCTGACACGCATCCGAAATGCCCAGATGGCAAACAAGGCCTTCGTCGCCATGCCGTCTTCGAAGGTAAAAATTGCTATTGCCCAGGTCCTCAGGGACGAAGGTTATGTGGAAGACTTCGCGGTCACCGAGAACGGTGGCAAGCCGCTCTTGCGGATTGGCTTGAAGTATTACGCAGGCCGTCCGGTGATTGAGCGGATCGATCGCGTCTCCAGGCCGGGCCTTCGTATCTATCGGGGTGCCGATGATATTCCACAGGTCATGAACGGGCTGGGGGTGGCCATTGTGTCAACCCCCAAGGGCGTGATGACCGACCGCAAGGCGCGCGCCAGCCATGTTGGCGGCGAAGTGCTGTGCATCGTCGCATAGAGGGTAGACATGTCCCGCGTTGCTAAGAACCCAATCGTCGTTCCTCCCGGTGTTTCGGTCGACATCACACCGGAACGCATTTCCGTCAAAGGTCCGCTAGGTGCGCTAGAGTTTGCGAGCAATTCCGCGGTCAGCGTCGAGCAGGAGGCTGGCAGCCTGCTGTGCCGGCCGGTGGCTGGAGCCGCCAATGCCGACGCGCTGTCCGGGACAGTGCGTGCGGTAGTAAGCAATATGGTAACCGGCGTCAGCAAGGGTTTCGAGCGCCGGCTCAGCTTGGTTGGGGTTGGCTATCGCGCTCAGGCACAGGGGGAAATATTGAATCTTACGCTCGGTTTTTCACACCCGGTGGCTTACAAGTTGCCCAAGGGCATAGCAGCAGAAACACCGACCCAGACCGAGATCGTGATCAAAGGCGTCGACCGCCAACTCGTTGGCCAGGTCGCGGCTGAAGTTCGCGCTTATCGCAAGCCTGAGCCTTACAAGGGCAAGGGTGTGCGCTACAGCGACGAAGTGGTCGTGATCAAGGAAACGAAGAAGAAAAAGTAAGGGTGCCTAGATGATTGATAAGAAACAGGCGCGTTTGCGCAGAGCCCGCAAGACCCGGGCCAAGATTGCCCAACTCAAGGCTGTACGCCTTTCGGTGCATCGCAGCAACTGTCACATCTATGCCCAGGTGATTTCGCCGTGTGGGTCCAAGGTGCTGGCCTCCGCGTCGTCACTCGAACCCGAGCTACGCAAAACCTTGACCAATGGCGGCAATAAAGAGGCGGCAAAAACGATTGGCCAGTTGATCGCCGAACGCGCGAAAAAGGCCGGGATAGAGCAGGTGGCTTTCGATCGCGCCGGCTTTCAGTACCACGGACGGATCAAGGCTTTGGCCGATGCCGCTCGTGAAGCCGGTCTGAAATTCTGATCAGACCGAAAGGAATTGGAGTAATCAATGGCTAAACCGCAAAGTAGAAAACCCCAACAGGCCGAAAAGCCCGATGACGGCATGCGCGAAAAGATGATTTCCATCAATCGCGTGACCAAAGTCGTCAAGGGTGGCCGGATTCTCGGTTTCGCGGCGCTCACGGTCGTCGGCGACGGCGACGGCCGGGTAGGGATGGGCAAGGGTAAGTCACGCGAAGTGCCCGTTGCCGTTCAGAAGGCCATGGAAGAGGCGCGCCGAAACCTCATTAAGGTGAGCCTCAAGAATGGCAGCTTGCAGCACACGGTCGTTGGGCATCATGGTGCTTCCCGAGTCATGATGCAACCCGCTCCGGAAGGAACCGGGATCATCGCGGGCGGCGCCATGCGTGCGGTTTTCGACGTCATGGGAATGGCCAACGTGGTCGCCAAGGCGCATGGTTCGACGAATCCTTACAACATCGTGCGGGCAACCATCAACGGTTTGCGAGCCATGACAACGCCGGCCGAAGTCGCCGCTAAGCGTGGCAAGACCGTCGAAGAAATTCTGGGGTAAGAGATGGCTGAAAAAAAAGTGAAAGTGACGCTGGTCAGAAGCCTGATCGGCACCAAGGAGTCGCACCGCGCGACCGTGCGTGGCTTGGGCCTGCGTCGCCTGAACAGCAGTTCGACGCTTGAGGACACTCCAGCAGTGCGCGGGATGATCAACAAAGTTGCCTATCTCCTGAAGTGTGAGGGCTGAGATGAAACTCAATACGGTTGAGCCGGCCGACGGTTCCAGACCTGCCAGGAAGCGCGTCGGCCGCGGTATCGGTTCGGGTTTTGGCAAGACGTGCGGGCGTGGTCACAAAGGACAGAAGTCGCGCGCCGGTGGCTTTCACAAGGTCGGGTTCGAAGGCGGTCAAATGCCTTTGCAGCGTCGTTTGCCGAAGCGCGGATTCAAGTCGCTGACCAACATGTTGAATGTAGAAGTCAGACTATCGGAAATCGACGCCTTGCCAGTGGATGAGATCGATTTGTCGACGTTGAAGCAGGCGAGTCTGATCACGCAGCACGCGCTGTCGGCAAAGGTCATTCTTTCGGGCGAGATCAAGCGGAAAGTCGTCCTCAAAGGTGTCGGGGCGACGGCAGGTGCGCGCTCGGCGATCGAAGCCGCCGGCGGTAGCGTTGCGGAATAACGGGTTGGTAGGGGTGATTTTTCTTGGTAACTAGTCCTGCTACGGTTGGCAAGGGGGGGAAGTTCGGCGACCTGAAGCGCCGACTGTGGTTCCTGCTGGGTGCTCTGGTTGTTTACCGGATCGGCTCTCACATCCCAGTTCCCGGAATCGACGCACTGGTTCTAAGCGAACTGTTCAATAAGCAGCAGGGTGGCATCCTCGGCATGTTCAACATGTTCTCCGGCGGTGCGCTGTCACGCTTTACGATCTTCGCGCTCGGCATCATGCCGTACATATCGGCGTCGATCATCATGCAGTTGATGACACACGCCAGTCCTCAGCTTGAGGCGTTGAAGAAGGAAGGCGAAGCCGGCCGACGGAAAATCACCCAGTATACCCGTTATGGGACGGTCTTCCTGGCGCTGTTTCAGGGGATCGGTATTGCCGTCGCGGTCGAATCGCAACCGGGCTTGGTGCTCGAGCCGGGAATGATGTTCCGCTTCGTCACGGTAACGACCCTGCTTACCGGAACGATGTTCCTGATGTGGTTGGGAGAACAGGTGACCGAGCGGGGACTTGGTAACGGCATCTCGATCATCATCTTCGCGGGTATCGCGGCTGGGCTGCCCAATGCCATCGGCGGGCTGCTCGAACTGGTACGCACTGGCGCCATGCATCCGCTGACGGCAATTGTCATCAGCGTTCTGGTCGTCGTGGTTACCGCCTTTGTGGTTTTTGTCGAGCGCGGGCAGCGCAAGATTCTGGTCAACTATGCGAAGCGGCAGGTCGGCAACAAGATCTACGGCGGGCAAAGTTCGCATCTTCCGCTGAAGTTGAACATGGCGGGAGTGATCCCACCGATTTTCGCTTCGTCGATAATATTGTTTCCGGCGACCATCGCCGGCTGGTTCGGGTCAGGTGAGTCGGTTCGCTGGCTGAAAGACATTGCCGGAGCGCTGTCGCCCGGGCAACCGATCTATGTCATGTTGTACGCTGCGGCGATCATTTTTTTCTGTTTTTTTTATACTGCGCTGGTTTTCAATTCCCGGGAAACCGCGGACAACCTGAAGCGCAGCGGCGCCTTCGTTCCGGGCATACGCCCTGGCGAGCAGACTGCCCGTTACATTGACAAAATATTGATGCGCCTGACGCTCGTGGGTGCTGGCTATATCACGATCGTCTGTCTTCTGCCCGAGTTCTTGATATTGAAATGGAACGTGCCATTCTATTTCGGGGGGACATCGCTGCTCATCATCGTCGTGGTGACGATGGATTTCATGACGCAAGTCCAGGCGTATGCCATGTCACACCAATACGAGAGCCTGCTCAAAAAAGCGAACTTCAAGGGCTCCGGCCTACCGGCGAAATAGGATGGCAAAAGAAGACTTGATTGAAATGCAGGGGGAAGTGATTGAAAACCTGCCCAACGCGACGTTCAGGGTGAAGTTGGAAAACGGGCATGTGGTCCTGGGTTTCATTTCCGGCAAGATGCGTATGCATTACATACGCATCCTGCCGGGCGACAAAGTGACCGTGCAGCTGACGCCTTATGATCTGAGTCGTGCGCGGATCGTCTTCCGCGCCAAGTGAAAATTCTCTACGCAACAATCCGGCGAAGCGCGGGTTGCCGCTATTGCCGGGCAATCAGGAGTGGATCATGAAAGTGCTGGCATCTGTGAAGCGCATCTGCCGGAAGTGCAAGATCGTCCGGCGCCACGGCATCGTGCGCGTGATCTGTACGGATCAGCGTCACAAACAGCGTCAGGGTTGACCGCCGCGATCCGCTCGCGTGGATCGTCGGTCGGTTGAAGGCAATAACAGCAGTTCTCGATTAATTGGGGTGAAACGATGGCCCGCATCGCAGGCGTAAACCTACCGAACCATCAGCACACCGAGATTGCCTTGACGGCGATCTACGGTATAGGGCGCCCGCGCGCGCAGAAGATTTGTGATGCCGCTGGAGTGACACGGTCGACCAAGATGAAAGATTTGACCGAAGCCGAACTCGAGCGCTTGCGCGATCAAATCGCGAAGTATTCCGTCGAAGGTGATCTGCGCCGCGAAGTGACGATGAACATCAAGCGTTTGATGGACCTCGGTTGTTATCGCGGTCTGCGTCATCGCAAGGGACTTCCGTCGCGTGGCCAACGCACGCGAACCAACGCGCGTACTCGCAAAGGGCCGCGCAAACCGATCGCCGGCAAGAAATGATTAGGAGCTAGAACCAGACTATGGCCAAGACCGCTGCAAAGGTTCGCAAGAAAGTCAAGATCAGAAAGAACGTGGCCGAGGGCGTTGCCCACATCCATGCTTCGTTCAATAACACGATCATTACCATCACCGACCGCCAGGGTAACGCCTTGTCGTGGGCAACGTCGGGTGGCGCCGGCTTCAAGGGTTCACGAAAGAGCACGCCTTTTGCGGCCCAGGTGGCAGCGGAAGCGGCTGGTAGAGTGGCGGTCGAGTGCGGAGTGAAAAATCTCGAAGTGCGGATCAAGGGCCCGGGTCCGGGGCGTGAATCGTCGGTGCGTGCGCTTAACGCGCTGGGTATGAAAATCACGGCGATTACCGACGTCACCCCGATCCCCCATAATGGTTGCCGACCGCCCAAGAAGCGTCGGATTTAAGGAGAAGAAAGAAGTGGCTCGCAACCTCGACCCGAAGTGCCGTCAGTGTCGCCGCGAAGGCGAGAAATTGTTTCTCAAGGGAGAAAAGTGCTTTACCGACAAGTGTGCTATCGAGCGTCGCTCGTACGCCCCCGGTCAGCACGGTCAGAAGTCTGGACAGCGCTTGTCCGACTACGGCGTGCACTTGCGGGAGAAGCAGAAGATTCGCCGTATCTATGGCGTGCTCGAGGGGCAGTTCCGTAAGGTGTATAAGGAAGCGGACCGCCGCAAGGGGGTTACAGGCGAAGTGCTCCTGCAGTTGCTGGAATCACGTCTCGATAGTGTAGCTTATCGCATGGGCTTTGCGGCGTCGCGTTCGGAATCCCGCCAAGTCGTTCGGCACAATGGGGTGCTGGTAAACGGTCGCCGAGTCAATATTCCGTCCTATCAGGTACGGCCAGGTGATGTCGTAGAAGTGTGCGAAAAGGCCAAGGCGCATCTGCGTGTCAAGGCAGCGCTCGCGGCGGCGGAGGCACGTGGCTTTCCCGAATGGGTCGAGGTCGATGCGAAAGCCGCCAAAGGCACCTACAAGGCGCACCCCGAGCGTAGCGAGCTGCCGCCGACGATCAACGAGAGTCTGGTCATCGAACTCTACTCGAAGTAGTCGTGGTGAGGCTTGACGGAATCAGGCAAAGGACAGTACATGCAAAGCAGTGGACTTTTTAAACCGCGCATCATCGATGTGCAGAGCTTGTCGCCGGTGCATGCACGAGTGGTGATGGAGCCGTTCGAGCGCGGCTATGGGCACACTCTGGGCAACGCACTGCGGCGGATCCTGCTCTCCTCGATGCCCGGCTACGCCCCGACCGAGGTCAGCATCGAGGGCGTGCTGCATGAGTATTCGACGATCGACGGTGTGCAGGAAGATGTGGTCGATATTCTCCTCAATCTTAAGGGTGTTGTTTTCAAACTGCACAATCGCGAAGAAGTTATGCTGCATTTGCGCAAGGAGGGGAAGGGTATCGTGCGCGCGGCCGACATCGAGGTCGCTCACGATGTCGAGATCATCAACCCAGAGCATGTGATAGCGCATCTTTCCGCCGGTGGCAAGTTGGCCATGGAATTGAAGGTCGAGAAGTCACGTGGCTACGTGGCGGGCAACTTGCGCGAACTGGGCGACGGCGGCAAGAACATCGGTAAGTTGGTTCTCGACGCTTCGTTCAGCCCGGTCCGGCGTGTCAGCTACGCCGTCGAGAGTGCCCGCGTCGAACAGCGGACCGATCTTGACAAGCTGATCATGGACATTGAAACCAATGGTGCCATTGAGCCCGAAGAGGCGATTCGCACAGCGGCTCGGATACTGATGGAACAGCTGTCGGTGTTTGCCGATCTTGCAGGGACCGCCATGCCCATCGAGTACCAGAAGACGGTGCAGGTCGATCCTTTGCTTCTGCGTCCGGTCGACGATCTCGAGTTGACTGTTCGATCGGCCAACTGCCTGAAGGCCGAAAACATTTACTATATCGGAGATCTGATCCAGCGTACCGAAAACGAGTTGCTCAAGACGCCCAATCTTGGTCGGAAGTCGCTCAATGAAATCAAGGAAGTCCTCGCCGCGCGCGGCTTGACACTGGGCATGAAGCTAGAGAACTGGCCGCCGGCCGGTTTGGAAAAATAAGCTGCCCGAAAAGAACAGGAAGGAATCGATATGCGTCACCGTTTGGGTCTCCGCAAACTAAATCGTAGCAGCGCCCACCGCTTGGCGATGTTGCGCAACATGACTGTTTCGCTGCTCCGCGAAGAGACGATCAGAACTACGCTGCCCAAGGCCAAGGAATTGCGGCGTGTCGTCGAACCGATCATTACGCTCGGCAAGAAGCCTAGTCTCGCCAACCGCCGCTTGGCGTTTGACCGCTTGCGCGATCGCGACATGGTGGTCAAGGTTTTCGACGAACTCGGGCCGCGCTACGCAACGCGTAACGGAGGGTATCTACGTATTCTGAAGTGCGGTTTCCGCGACGGTGACAACGCGCCGATGGCCTTCGTCGAGTTGCTGGACCAGGTGGAAGTTACCGACGAGGCGGCTACAGGCGTCGCGTGAACCTCCTGGTACGGTTGTGACGTGGAGAAAGCCAGGCCATGCCTGGCTTTTTTCTTGCACTATGACGCCCTTGGCGGGTTGACGAAGGAATCACTTCTCGCACGCTCAGCGGGCTCCGTTTCTTCGAGTTGTTGCAGCGCCCACATCTGCGCATAGAGACCAGACACCTCGAGCAATTCAGCGTGTGTGCCGCGTTCGACGATGCGTCCGGCGTTCATGACCAGGATTTGATCGGCGTTCATTATCGTCGATAGGCGGTGAGCGATGACTAACGTAGTTCGCCCGCGCGCCGCGTTATCGAGACTTGACTGGATGGCCTTTTCGGTCTTGGAATCGAGCGCCGATGTGGCCTCGTCGAAGATCAGTACCGGCGGATTTTTGAGCAGCGCGCGAGCGATCGCCACCCGTTGCTTTTCGCCACCGGAGAGCTTCAGGCCGCGTTCGCCGACGCGTGTCTGATAGCCATCGGGCAGCATTTCGATGAATCCGGCAAGTTGTGCGGCTTCGGCCGCTGCCAGTACTTCGTCATGACTCGCCTGCGGTCGGCCATACTGGATGTTGTAGTAAATCGTGTCGTTGAACAGCACCGTATCCTGTGGGACGATGCCGATTGCGGCGCGCAGGCTGGTTTGCGTGAACCGCCGCAGATCGGCGCCATTGATCAGGATGCGGCCGGCGCTGACGTCGTAGAAGCGGTAAAGCAGGCGCGCCAGAGTGGATTTCCCCGAGCCAGACTCGCCGACGACCGCGACGGTGCGCCCGGCGGGTACGGAAAAGTCGACTTCGTCGAGGATCTGGCGGTTTGCGTCATAGGCGAAGTCGACCTTGGCAAAACGGATTTCCATTGGTCCGCGAGCCAAGGTGGAGGCGTCGGGCGCATCAGCGATTTCCCGGTTTACCGCAAGAAGATCGAACATCCGCTCGATGTCGGCCAGCGACTGCCGGATTTCCCGATAGACGACGCCGAGAAAATTCAGCGGCGCGTAGAGCTGAATCAAGAAGGCATTGACCAGCACCAGATCGCCTATCGTCATAGTTCCCGCGACGACACCGCTCGCTGCACGCCACATCATCGCTGTGACGCCAAGTGCGATGATCAGTTGCTGCCCTAGATTAAGCCAGGACAGGGATACCTGGCTTCTCGTCGCGGCCTCTTCCCACTGTTGCATCTGCCGATCGTAGCGTTGCGCCTCGTACTCCTCGTTGTTGAAGTACTTGACTGTTTCGTAGTTGAGTAAGCTATCGACGGCGCCCGTATTGGCCGCCGAATCCGCTTCGTTGGCCGTGCGCCGAATGCCTATGCGCCAGTTGCTGACCTTAATGGTGAACACGATATAGGCCGATAGCGAGGCAAGGGTGATGAGGACGAAGGAACTGTCGTAACGGGCAAACAGTATGGCCAGAACGAGCGCGATCTCGACCAGCGTCGGCAGGATCGAATACAGGGTGTAGTTGATCAGGCTGGCGATCGATCGGCTGCCGCGTTCGACATCGCGCGAGACGCCACCAGTCTGTCGCTGCAGATGGAAACGCAGGGAAAGCTCGTGCAAGTGTCGAAAGGCCTCGAGGGCGATGCGGCGAACGGCGCGCTGTGTGACGCGGGCGAAAAGAATCTCGCGTAACTCGGCGAACAGCGACGTCGAAAAGCGTAGAGTGCCGTAGAGCAACAACAGCATCGCCGGCAGCATCATTGCCTGCCGCGTGTTGCTCAGATCATCAATCATTTCCTTAAATATCAGAGGCACGCCGACATTGGCCAGCTTGGCAGAAAACAGACACGCCAGTGCCAGGAGGACGCGCCATTTGTGCTGCCACAGATAGGGGACGAGCTTGTTAAGAGTCGACCAAAGACGGGAATCGCCAATAGGCGCCCGATCGGCAGCGGCTGAACTTGTAACGGAGCGGCGCATGAGCGAGTTCCGGTCGATCGAGTCATTGATGTTTCGAGTATGCCCTGTTGCGGGCGAGTTGGCGCTCAAGGCTGATCGAAAAAGCACCAAAAAAACTTGCATTTCGTCCACCATGGCCCTAACATTAAAACGAACGTTTGAAATAGTGACAGACGTTTAGAGGTAGCTGTCATGTTCGCTTTTTGCTCGCCGACCTTCCAGCGACACCCATTTCATGCCCGATCAGAGAACCAATCACGATACGCGCGACCGCATCCTTGACGTCGCCGAACGCCTGTTCATGGAACATGGCTACGAGGCGACGTCGATGCGGATGATTACCGGTGCCGCCGAGGTCAATCTGGCGGCGGTGAATTACCATTTCGGGTCGAAGGAAGCGTTGTTGCGCGAGGTCTTCCGTCGTCGCCTGTCGTGGCTCAACCGCGAGCGCCTGGAAGTGCTCGACCGCCTAGAAGCGCAAGCCGGCGGCACACCGCTCAAACCATCGCAGATCCTCGAGGCATTCTTTGGCACTTTGCTACGCATGGGTGAGGACGAGTCGCTCGGCGGCATGACCTTCTTACGCCTGCTCGGTCGAACCTTGACCGACCCGGCCGAGTTCATTCGCCACTTCTTTGCCGGCGAATATGCTGAGGTGATCGACCGTTACAAGCGTGCCCTGTTTCGCGCTCTGCCCGACGTCCCACAAGCGGAGATTGTCTGGCGCTTGCATTTCATGCTTGGCGCGATGTCCTATGCCATAGCCGGTACCGACGTGCTGCAGGTGGTTACCGGTTGCGGATTGAGCGATTTGGCCGGCGAAAACGGTGCTCAGGGTCCGGGCGATACGGCACTGGCCAGGCGCCTGGCACAGCGGCTGATGCCGTTTCTGCTCGGAGGGCTGCGGGCGCCTTTGCCGCAGTTGCTCGATCCCTCGGGCAACCAACAAGAGTCGTCGCCCAAGACGGCCTGAAAGCACGAAATCCCGATCGAACGCGTCGGAACTCGAATCCCAAAACCAATGACAGGAGAACAGCAAATGGTCACAACGATCATCTCGATACTCATCGGGCTCACCCTCTTCAGCGTCGTCGTGCTGCTCAGCGTCCGCCCTCTGCGGCGGGCGCTGATCAGCCGGTCGGTATTCAAGACTTACAAGCGAATACTGCCGCCAATGTCGGACACCGAGCGTGAAGCGCTGGAAGCCGGGACCGTATGGTGGGACGGCGAGCTTTTTCGTGGTAACCCGGACTGGAACAAACTTCTCGCTTATCCGGTGCCGAAGCTGACTGCCGAAGAACAGTCCTTCATGGACAATGAGACCGAGCAGGCCTGTGCTCTGGTCGACGACTGGCAGGTGACCAGCGAGCTCTACGATCTCCCTCCGGCAGCGTGGCAGTACATCAAGGACAAGGGCTTCCTCGGCATGATTATCCCGAAGAAATACGGTGGCCTGGAATTCTCCGCCTACGCCCACTCGCAAATCGTTACCAAGCTGTCGACCCGCTGCTCCGCCTTGTCGGTGTCGGTGATGGTTCCAAACTCGCTCGGTCCGGCCGAACTCCTTTTGCACTACGGCACGGAAGCGCAGAAGAGTCACTTTCTGCCTCGCCTGGCCAAGGGGCTCGAGATTCCGGCCTTCGCGCTGACCAGCCCGTGGGCCGGTTCGGACGCGGCGTCGATCCCGGACGTCGGCATCGTCTGCAAGGGCGTCTGGCAGGGCAGGGAGGTGATCGGCATGCGCGTTACCTGGGACAAGCGCTATATCACGCTGGGTCCGGTGTGCACCATTCTCGGCCTGGCGTTTCATCTCTTCGACCCGGATGGCCTGTTGGGCAGCAAGAAGCATATCGGCATCACCTGCGCGCTGGTACCGCGCGATACGCCGGGCGCCGAGATCGGTCGCCGTCACTTCCCGCTGAACGCGATGTTCATGAACGGGCCGACGCGCGGCAAGGATGTATTTATGCCTTTGGACTACATCATCGGTGGCCCCGCAATGGTCGGCCAGGGCTGGCGCATGCTGATGGAGTGTTTGGCCGCCGGGCGCTCGATTTCGCTCCCATCTTCGAATACCGGCATGGCGCAGCTGACGGCGCGTACCGTTGGCGCTTACGCTAGGGTTCGCAGTCAGTTCAAGACGGCCATCGGCCGCTTCGAAGGTGTAGAGGAACCACTGACTCGGATCGGGGCCTACACCTACATGATGGACGCCGTGCGCAAGATGACGGCCGGCGCCATCGATCTCGGCGAGAAACCGTCGGTCGTGTCGGCGATCGCCAAGTACCACGTTACCGAGCGCGCTCGCCAAGTGGTCAACGACGGCATGGACATCGTTGGCGGCAAGGGAATCTGCCTTGGGCCGTCGAACTTCATCGGCCGGGCTTATCAGCAACTGCCGATCGGGATCACTGTCGAGGGTGCGAATATCCTGACGCGCAGCATGATTCTCTTCGGTCAGGGGGCGATCCGCTGCCATCCCTACGTGCTAAAGGAGATGAAGGCCGCCTTCGATCCAGACGGTGTCCAGGGCCTGCGGGATTTCGACGCCGCCCTGTTCGGTCACCTCGCTTATACGATCAGGCACGGATTTGGCGCTTTCTGGAAGGGGTTGACAGGTTCGAATTTTGTTTCGGCACCGACCGACGTGGCTGCCGAAACCCGGCGTTACTACCAGCAACTGACGCGATTCTCCTCGGCCTTCGCCTTCCTCGCCGACATCTCGATGCTCGTCCTCGGCGGCGAGTTGAAGCGCCGCGAGAAGCTATCGGCACGCCTGGGGGATATCCTTTCGATGCTTTACCTTTGCTCGGCGACGCTCAAGCGCTTCGAGTCGGAAGGGCGCCAGGCGGCGGACGCTCCGCTGATGCATTGGGCGATGTGGGACGCGATGTACAAGGCGCAAATGGCCTTCGATGGCGCAATCGCCAACTTCCCGGTGCGCTGGATTGGCCGCTGGCTGTACCGCGTCGTATTTCCTCTCGGTCACCCCTACGACGTACCGTCCGACCGCATTGGCCATCGGGTTGCCAAGTTGCTGATTGAACCCTCTGCCTCCCGCGATCGCCTGACCGCGGAAACGTATCTGCCGAAGACGGAGGGCGAAGCCGTGGGCGCGCTCGAACTGGCTCTCACGGCAACCATAGACGCCGAACCCATAGAAGCCAAGATCCGCGCCGCCGAGAAAAGCGGTGCGCTGACAAACAATCCCGAGGCCAACGTGCGCGATGTGGCGCATGCCGCCTTTGCCGCTGGGATCCTGACCCCGGCCGAGTACGCCGTACTCAAGCGGCGCAATGAGCTGCGGGACATCGTCATCAGAGTGGACGATTTTCCGCACGATCTCGGTCGTAGCCGACAGCAGCCACCGATCCACAAAGCGGCGGCCTAGGCGGCGTTCCACGCGCGGCGGCGCTCTGCCGCTGCGCAGTCGGGTGCGGATCAGGATCTGCGGAAGAAGGAGAAAAAGTGGGATTCGAACCCGTATATGTCGTGGACGGCGCCCGAACGCCATTCCTCAAGGGG
Organism: Accumulibacter sp.; assembly: GCF_029255285.1. GTDB lineage: Bacteria > Pseudomonadota > Gammaproteobacteria > Burkholderiales > Rhodocyclaceae > Accumulibacter. The sequence goes on along the minus strand of NZ_JAPUVI010000109.1, from coordinate 24,573 downwards.
CGCAACGCGCCTGGCCCGTTTACAGCGGGTGATCTGGCTGTCCAGGCCGGGCGTGCGCTGTTGATCCGTCAGTCCTTTGCGCCGACCGACCTCGACGAGGTCATTCTCGGTTGTGTCAGTCCCTCGCCCGACGAAGTGAATATCGGTCGGGTGGTGGCTTTGCGGCTCGGCTGTGGTCACCAGGTGCCGGCCTGGACGGTGATGCGCAACTGTGCCAGCGGCATGCAGGCGCTCGACTCGGCGATCGCCAACATCCAGAACGGGCGGTCGCAACTGGTTCTGGCGGGCGGGGTAGATGCCTTGTCGCATGCGCCGCTGCTGTACTCCGAGACGATGGTGCGTTGGTTTGCCGAGATGATGCAGGCGCGAACGATCGGCCAGAAGATGGCCGGCTTCACCCGCCTGCGGCCTGCTCAGTTGTTATCGCCGGTGATCGGCCTGCTCAAAGGACTGACCGACCCGGTCATTGGACTGCTGATGGGACAAACCGCGGAGAACCTCGCCTGGCGCTTCGGCATAACGCGCGAGCAGATGGACCAGTACAGTGTGCGCAGCCACCACAGAGCCGCCGCCGCTCGGGTCGATGGACAGTTCGGCGAGATCGTGCCGCTGGTCGATGCCAAGGGTACGGTTTACGGCGCCGATGACGGCGTGCGCCCGGATTCGAATCTGGCCGCGCTGGCCAGGCTCAAGCCGTTTTTTGACCGCAAGCACGGCCGCGTCACGCCGGGAAACAGCTCGCAGATCACCGATGGCGCCGCTTGGCTGATCCTTGCTTCGCAGGCAGCGGTCGACCAGTGGCGCTTGACCCCGCTCGGCAGGATCACCGACAGTCAATGGGCGGGCCTCGACCCGGCACAGATGGGGCTGGGTCCGGTACACGCCGTGACACCGATCCTGCAGCGGAATCGACTCGGACTGGCCGACATCGATCTGTGGGAAATCAACGAAGCCTTCGCGGCGCAGGTTCTTGGTTGCCTTGCCGCCTGGGAGTCTGACGACTACTGCCAGGCGGAACTGGGCCTCTCGGGTGCCGCCGGATCGCTGTCTCAGGAGCGTCTCAATGTCGATGGTGGCGCCATTGCGCTCGGTCACCCGGTCGGTGCCTCGGGAGCGCGCATCGTGCTGCACCTGCTTAATGCCTTGCGCGCTGCCGAGGCCAGGCGTGGCATCGCGGCGATCTGCGTCGGTGGCGGACAGGGTGGCGCGATGCTCGTTGACATCGGCGCCTGACGGTCATCCAACGTGCGGGAAAAGAAAGATCATGAACATCCATTCCAGCAGCTACCAGCACTGGCGGCTCGAAATCAGCGCCGAAGGCGTCGTCTGGGCGACGCTGGACAGGCTCGGCGAGTCGGCCAATACATTATCGACGGCCGTCATGAGCGAGCTCTCGGCGATGCTCGATCAGTTCGACCGCTGTCCGCCGAAAGGGCTGATTTTCCGCTCCGGAAAATCAGCCGGTTTCATCGCCGGCGCCGATATTGAGGAGTTCACGCAGATTGACACGCCGGAGAAAGGGGTCGACCTGGTGGCGCGCGGCTGGCGGCTTTTCAACCGTCTGGCGGGTGTCTCCTATCCGACGCTGGCGCTCGTTCGTGGTCACTGCCTGGGTGGTGGTCTCGAACTGGCGCTGGCCTGCCGCTATCTGCTGGCGGTTGACGAAGCTGCGACCCGGATGGGCCTGCCGGAAGTCATGCTGGGTATCGTCCCAGGTTGGGGTGGAATTTTGCGCCTGCCCGAGCGCATCGGTCCGCAGGCTGCTCTCGACATGATGCTCACTGGCCGCACGATCGATGCCCAGAAGGCCAAACGCCTCGGCCTGGCGGACGACTGTGTACCGGCGCGGGTAATGGACAACGCTGCCGCGTCGCTGGTTCTCGCCGATCGGCCGCGTCGTCGCCCGCCGCTGCTGCAGCGCCTGCTCAACGGACCGTTCAAGGGTTTGGTCGCGGCCAGTGCGCGCAAGCAACTGGCCAGGCGAGCGCGTGCGGAGCACTATCCGGCACCTTATGCCATCATCGAACTATGGGTGCGGCACCACGGTAACGCGCTGGACGCACCGGAACTGATCGGTCAGCTTTTTCGATCACCGACGGCACGTAATCTGATGCGCGTGTACTTCCTGCGGGAGCGCCTCAAGGGCTTCGGCAAGGCCTCGCGTTTTCAGGCGCAACGCGTGCATGTCGTCGGCGCCGGCGTGATGGGCGGCGACATTGCCGCCTGGTGCGCGCTGCGCGGGCTGACTGTCACACTGCAGGACCAGGGCATGGAACGTATCGCGCCGGCGCTACAGCGGACCTACGCCGTCTGGCGCCAGCGCATGCGCGAGCCGCGCGAACTGCGTAACGCCATGGATAGACTGATTCCCGATCCTGAAGGGCACGGCGCACGTCAGGCCGATGTGGTGATCGAAGCTATTTTCGAGAACCTCGAGGCCAAACGCGAGCTGCTCCAGCATCTCGACGCTGTGATCAGGCCGGACGCCGTGCTGGCGACCAATACCTCGAGCCTCCGGATCGAGGATCTGCGAGTGGGGATGAGCCGACCCGGGCGTCTGATCGGCATTCATTTTTTCAACCCGGTGGCGAAGATGCCGCTGGTCGAAGTCGTTGCCGCCGCCGACGCTGATCCGGAGATGCTCGGGCGCGGTGCCGCCTTCGTCAGGCAAATCGACCGCCTCCCCCTACCCGTCGCCAGTGCCCCGGGTTTCCTCGTCAACTCGGTTCTCGGCCCTTACATGCTCGAAGCGATGCGTGCGGTCGACGAGGGGCTGGCGCCCGAGACGGTGGATGCCGCGATGCTCGATTTCGGCATGCCGATGGGGCCGATCGAACTGGTCGATATGGTCGGGCTCGACGTCGCGATGGCGGCTGGCAAGAGCCTTGCTGGTGCCGGCGCGACGCCGCCCGCCTGTTTGCGTGACCGCTTCAGCGCCGGTCGCCTGGGCAGGAAGAGCGGCCAGGGGTTCTACGAGTATCGCCAAGGCAGGCCGGTCAAGGGTGCGGCGGGTACGGTGCCGAACGGTCTGGCGGACCGTCTCGTCATGCCTTTGCTGGAGCGTACGCAACGCCTGGTGGCCGAGGGAGTCGTAGCGGACGCTGACTTGGCCGACGCCGGCGTCATTTTCGGCACCGGTTTTGCACCCTTCACCGGCGGACCATTGCATTACCTGAAGACCCGCACTGGCTGACTCGCTTGCCAAAAGTCGGGCAAGTGTTGTGATAATCCAACATGGCGAGTTATGACGGCGACCAATACTGGTGCGACTGAAGATATTTCCCTCGAGCCGTTTTAGGATAGGCTGGCAAAACGCTTTTGACGAGTGGTGGAAAAGCCACAACTGGATCCTATTCGAGGGGGAATTCAAAATGTCGCCACAGATTTCGATGAAATTGGTACCGGCGCTGCTGCTAGCCGTTTTTTCCGGCGGGGCGAGCGCCTCGGGTTTTCAGTTGCTCGAGCAGGGCAGCGGTCTGGGCAACGCGTATGCCGGTTCGGCCGCTAAATCCAACGATGCCAGCACCGTCTATTGGAACCCGGCGGGAATGACGCAATTGCAGGGCCGCGCGGTGTCGGGTGGTCTGACGGCAGTAAAGACCAGTTTCAAGTTCAATGACCAGGGTTCGCAGGTCGGCGAGTTCGGCCCCGCTGGGCCGCTGGGCGCTGGCAATGGCGGTGACGCCGGCGGCTGGGGCTTTATTCCCAATGCCTATCTGTCATGGGCGCTGAGCAAGGACCTTTATGTCGGTCTGGGTATTGGCGCCCCCTTTGGCCTAACCACCAAGTATGACGATCCGTGGCGCGGCAGTGCGCAGTCGAACGAGTTCGACATCAAGACGCTGAACATCAATCCGTCGATTGCCTTCCGGGTCAATGAAGTGGTTTCGCTGGGAGCCGGACTGAACTGGCAGAAGATCAGCGCCGAGTATTATCGCCAGGTGGCGATCAGCAGCTCGGCGAGGTTTGGCGCCTTACCTCGGGTGAGATCGCACATGAGCATCGACGACGATGCCTGGGGCTGGAATATCGGTGCCCTCTTCACGCTGTCGCCGGCTACCAAGGTAGGTTTGTCGTATCGCTCTACCATCCAGTATCACACCGATGGAAAAGTCAAGCTGAATAGCGATGGCTCGCCAGCTGGCAACCTTACCGCCAGTGCTCTGAGCACTGCCGGTGGCGCAAGCAAGGTCAAGGCCGACCTCGAGGTGCCGGATACCTTTATTCTCAGTGTCAGCCAGAAGCTGAGCGATCGCTGGGAACTGCTGGGCGATGTGTCGTGGACGGGTTGGAGTTCGATCAAGAACGTCGACATCTATCGCACGTCGGGACCGCAAAGCGGTGCCCTGGCGCAGACCCTGGATGCGAATTTTCAGAATACCTACCGTGTCGCCTTGGGCGCCAACTACACGCTTTCGGAGGCGCTAAAGCTGCAATTCGGTCTGGCCTACGATCAAACGCCGGTCAAGAACGCAACCAGTCGCTTGACCTCGCTGCCGGATAATGACCGGACCTGGTTCACTATCGGGGCGCAATGGAAGCCGGCTAAGGAGCAGACGCTCGAACTGGGCTTGGCCTATCTGTATGTCAAGGATCCGAGCATCTACAAGAACGAGACCACGGCGAATCCGCTGACCAATCGCGGGACCGTTATCGGCGATTACGACGCAAGCGTCTGGATTATGGGAGCGCAGTATTCGCTGGCCTTCTGATCGCGCAGAGCGGTTTCTCCAAGTCGAGCCCCGGTTTTCCGGGGCTTTTTTTTGCTCACGACCTGGATAGCCGCTGCCCGCGTCAAGCGTTCCGGGACGTTTTCGCCTTGACGGGCCAAACGGAGCCCGTATAATTCAAACGTTCGTTTGAGTCGTTTGTGCAGAACGGCTACGGGATGTTCCTGGCGAACGCAACCCAGACCATAACAGGAGAACAGCTTGAGCAACTTCATCGTACGCAGGGCCGCCGTGCTCGGAGCAGGCGTGATGGGTGCGCAGATCGCCGCACACCTCGCGAATGCCGAAGTGCCGGTGGTGCTTTTCGATTTGCCGGCCAAGGACGGCGATCCCAACCGGATCGTCGGGCAAGCCATTGACGCGCTTCGCAAGCTCGAGCCGTCGCCATTGGCGAGCCAGGACCGCGTGACCTACATCGACGCCGCCAACTACTCACAACACCTCGACCAACTGCGGGATTGCGACCTGATCATCGAAGCGATCGCCGAGAAGATGGAATGGAAAGACGATTTGTATCGTCTGATCGGTCCGTTCGTCTCGCCGTCGGCGATCGTCGCTTCCAACACCTCGGGCTTGTCGATCGAGCGCCTGTCGCAAGGGGTTCCGGAAACGCTGCGGCCACGCTTCTGCGGCGTACATTTCTTCAACCCGCCGCGCTACATGCCTCTGGTCGAGCTCATCGCCGCCCGGAGCACCGATCCGTCGCTGCTCGACGATCTCGAATCGTGGCTTGTTTCGCGTCTTGGCAAGAGCGTCGTGCGTGCCCTCGACACGCCGAACTTCGTTGCCAACCGCGTCGGCGTCTTCTCCATACTGGCGGTCATGCACCACACGCAGCGCCTCGGGCTGGGCTTCGACGTCGTCGATTCGCTCACCGGGCCGATCATCGGGCGTCCGAAAAGCGCCACCTATCGCACCGCCGACGTGGTCGGTCTCGACACCCTGGCGCATGTCGTCAAGACCATGCAGGATACCCTTCCGGACGACCCATGGCACGCCTACTACCGCGTGCCGGCCTGGCTGGCGGCGTTGATCGGCCGAGGCGCGCTGGGCCAGAAGACGCGTGCCGGCATTTTCCGCAAGGACGGTCGGGCGATCAAGGTGCTCGACCTGACCTTGCAGGACTATCGCGACAGCGCCGGCGCGATCGATCCGACCGTGCTGGCGATCCTCGAGAATCGTTCTCCGGCCGAGAAGTTTGCTCAGTTGCGGAATAGCGGGCATCCGCAGGCGCAGTTCCTCTGGGCGATTTTCCGCGACATTTTCCACTACGTCGCTTTCCATCTTGCCGACATCGCCGACAACGCCCGTGACCTCGATTGCGCCATGCGTTGGGGCTTCGGCTGGGCGCAGGGCCCATTCGAAAGCTGGCAGGCCGCCGGCTGGCAAACGATTGCCGAGGCCGTACAGGCCGATATCGACGCCGGTCGGACGATGAGCCAGGTGCCGCTCCCCGCCTGGGTCTTCGGTCCGGTGGCGCAGCTCGGTGTGCACACCGCACAGGGTTCGTATTCGGCGAGCGCCGACAGCTACCGGCCACGCTCGACGCTGCCGGTCTATAAGCGCCAGATCTTTCCAGAGCGCGTCCTTGGCGAGGGACCGCTCATGGTCGGCACGACGGTATGGGAAAACGCGGGTCTTCGCCTGTGGACCCTGCCGCAGATCGACCAGGGCATTGCCATCCTCAGCGTCACGACGCGCAACCATACGCTTGGTCGCGACGTGATCGTCGGTCTACCGGAAGCCATCGCTCGTGCCGAGGCCGACTATCAGGGGCTCGTGCTGTGGCACGAGGCTCCCTTTGCCTACGGTGCCAACCTCAAGGAAGTGACGCAGGCGATCGCCGACGGCGAATTCGAGCTGCTCGAAGGCTACGTTGCCGACTTTCAGAAGGCTTCGATGTGTCTGAAGTATGCCAAGCTGCCGGTGATTGCGGCGGTGCAGGGGATGGCGCTTGGTGGGGGCTGCGAGTTTCTGATGCATGCCACGAGCCGGGTCATCGCGCTCGAGAGCTATATCGGCCTGGTCGAAGCAGGAGTCGGTCTGATTCCCGCTGGCGGCGGCTGCAAGGAGTTTGCCATCCGCGCCGCGCAGTCGGCGGCGAAGACGGCTGGCAACGATCCTTTCGAATTCATCCAGCCGGTTTTCATGACCATCGCCATGGCCAAGGTGTCGAAAAGCGGCGTGCAGGCCAGGGAACTCGGCTTCGCTCTCGAGTCGGACAAGATCGTCCTCAACGCCAAGGAACTGCTCTACGTGGCGCTGCGCGAGGCGCGTGGGCGGGCCGAGGCGGGCTACTACCCGCGCCTGTCGCCGCGTGGTGTCAAGGTCGCCGGTCGTACGGGCATCGCCAACTGCGAACTGATGCTCGCCAACATGAAAGAGGGCGGCATGATTTCGGCGCACGATTATGCCGTGGCGAAGGCCGCGGCAACAGCACTATGCGGCGGCGACATCGAAACCGGCTCGCTGGTCGACGAGCAGTGGTTGCTGACCGTCGAGCGCAAGCTTTTCGTCGAGCTGCTGAAGAACCCGAAAACCCAGCAGCGTATCCAGCACATGCTGGACACCGGCAAGCCGTTGCGCAACTAGAGCGAGCAAGGAGAAGAAATCATGAGCAAACAGATTCAGGATGCCTATATCGTTGCCGCGACGCGCCTGCCGGTCGGGCGGCGCAAGGGAATGCTGGGCCACGTTCGGCCGGACGACATGCTGGCGCACGCCATCCGGTCGGTCATGGCGCAGGCGCCGCGGCTCGACCCGGCGCTGGTTGGCGATGTCATCGTTGGCTGCGCGATGCCCGAGGCCGAGCAGGGAATGAACGTCGCCCGCATCGGCCTGCTGCTGGCCGGTCTGCCGAATACGGTCCCCGGATTTACGGTCAATCGCTTTTGTGCTTCCGGCCTGCAGGCGGTGGCGATTGCCGCCGACCGCATCCGGCTCGGCGAAGCCGACGTGATGATCGCGGCGGGGACAGAAACGATGTCCTTGATGAACCAGATCATGGGCAACAAGATTGCGCTGAACCCGGCGATCTTCGAGCATGAGGAGAACTACTCGATTGCCTACGGGATGGGAATCACCGCCGAGAAGGTCGCCGCGCAATGGAAGATATCGCGCGAAGACCAGGACGCCTTCGCCGTCGCCTCGAACCAGAAGGCTTGCGCGGCCATCGCCGCCGGCCACTTCGCCGCCGAAATCTCGCCGTACCCGGTCAAAGCGCGCGTGCCGAACCTGCGCACCGGCGAAGTGAGCGTCCAGGAGTTCCTGGCCGAAAAGGACGAAGGGCCACGCTCCGACAGCCGCGTCGAGGGGCTCGCCAGACTACGCCCGGCATTCGCCGCCCGCGGCTCGGTGACGGCGGGCAACAGTTCGCAGATGTCCGACGGCGCCGCCGCCGTGCTGCTCGTCTCGGAGAGAATCGCCCAACAGTTCGATCTCAAGCCGCTGGCACGCTTCGTCGCCTACTCGGTCGCCGGAGTGGCGCCCGAAGTGATGGGCATCGGACCGCTGGAAGCCATTCCGCGTGTCCTCGAGCGCGCCGGAATCCGGCAAGACGAGGTGGATTGGATCGAACTCAACGAAGCGTTTGCCGCGCAGTCGCTGGCCGTCATGCGCACGCTCGAGCTCGACCCGGCCAAGGTCAACCCGCTCGGCGGAGCGATTGCGCTTGGCCACCCGCTCGGCGCGACCGGGGCGATCCGGACCGCGACTCTGGTGCATGGCCTGCAGCGCACGCGACAGCGTTACGGCATGGTGACGATGTGCGTCGGCACCGGCATGGGCGCGGCCGGATTGTTCGAATCGATTCGGTAATTCACCGCTCGAACTGGTGGGAATTCCCGCCCATTTCCTGGGCGGGGATTCGTTCCGTTTTGGGGTGGCGCCACTCCGTACTAGTACCGAGTGGCGGGTAGTTTTCCGGATTGCGCGGCGGCGGGCGCCCGTCTACTCTTCACTTTGCCCGGACTGCCAGCATGGTTCGGGTGATTCGATCCAAAACTGGCCATGCCCCAGGCCATCTCGAGCAGCGAGCCGTATTCTCGCCGCGGCGAGCGGCAGCGCGGGGCATCGCGCGTGCTGGATCATGATTTTCCCGCAGTATCCGAGGAGTTACAGCATGAAAGTACCGAAACTTCTTCCGTGGATTGCCCGCAAGGCCGGTATCAGCGACCAGGTGGCGCTCGACTTGTGGCATCGCGCGGCCGGCGAGGCCGAAGCGATGACCGGTGGCCGCCACGGTTCGGAGTTCTATGGCTTGGCGATCGACTTTCTGGTCGACCTCGCGGAGATCGAGGGTAATCGCCGCATCCGGCGGGCGACGACAGCCAGCGAGACGCCCGTTTCCTGGTTGTGGTCGCACCAGAACCGGCTGTCGAAAATGAACCTGATGACGGTGCACAACTTCTTCAGGCTGTGGCAATTGAATCTACATGGCTTCTTCGAGCCCCATCAGCACGCCGGCTGATGGGCCGCTGACGGGCCCGTATCCTCCTGCCATCGACCGCGGAGCCTGCCACCGGTCGGCCGCGCCTTGGTGCCCCGATGTGCGCTGGCCGGCTTCGCTTTCCCCGGCATAAGCGGGAGCGGCAGAGAATTCCTCTGGCCGGAAGTCTCTCCTGGCAACCTCGCAAGATGCGGTTCGGCCGCTGCCAAGTGTCTGGCATAATGTCTGCCGGACACCGTGACAGAGGCGCGCTATGGATCTCGAGCTGCTGGGCAGTGTGGGCTGGGGCGAAGGTTTGATTGCGGCGCTTATCGCGCTGCTCGTCCTTTTTATCGTCGTCATCTTCTTACGCCTGCGGCGCCTGCAGCGCCAGCTACGGGCGGCCGCGGTTCAGCCGCTGGTTGGGCAGACGGCCGTCGCGGCCTATGCTGCCGTGCAGGAACCGGCGCCAAGCGTCGTGCCCCCCGCTCCGGTGATGCCCGTTGCCGCGCCGCCGCCGGTTGCCGCCGACGAACCCGAATTTCCCTGGAACGAGCCGCCGGCCGAGATTCCCGGCAAGGAACTGATCGACGCGTTGCAGCGCGAAGTCTACCAACTGCGTTGCGAGGTCGACGAGATGCGAGCCGAGGTGCTCGCCGCTCGCGAAGACCTGCGGCGGCAGTTGGCGCAGTCGGAGAGCGCCGTGCAGGCGTCTTCGCCGCTCTACAACGACGCGATGCAGATGGCGGTCCAGGGACACGACGCGACGACCATCGCTCACCATTGCGGCATTGCTCGGGCCGAAGCGGACCTCGTCGTGGCGCTGGCGCGCAATCGCAAAGAAGGTCTGTGAGGAAGCTGCCGGACTTTCCCGTCGCGGTCGACGACCGGTCAGCCGTCGGTGTCTGCCATCTGCCGGCGCAGCCGCCGGGCAAAGACGGCCATTTCCTTGGCCGCCTGGCGGTCGCCTTTCGCTTCCGCGACGGCGATTCCACGCTCATAGGCGGCTAGCGCTTCGGCGTGCTGACCGCTTTGGTCGAGCGCTTTGCCGAGGAGCTTCCAGGCGGCAGACAAAGTGGCGTCGCGCTCGATCGCCGCGCGCAGGTGGGCGGCAGCCTGTTCGCCGTTGCCGGCCTTCAGATACTCGTTGCCCAGCGCGTAGCGCAGCAGCGCCCCGTCACGCGGGCCGTCGAGCAGCTTCTCGAAGCTGGCGATGATCGTGCTCGTCATTTAGTATCTCCCGTTTTCAACACGACCTATTGTAGAGGACAGGATCATGACGAGAACGATCATTTCGACGCCTCAGGCGCCAGCCGCCATCGGTACTTACTCGCAGGCCGTCCGGGTGGGCGATACGATCTATCTTTCGGGCCAGATCGGCCTCGATCCGTCTAACATGCTGCTGGCGGACGGGATAGCGGCGCAGATCGTGCGCGTATTCGAGAACCTCAAGGCCGTCGCCGAAGCGGCCGGTGGTTCGCTGGCCGATGTCGTCAAGCTCAACGTCTATCTCACCGACCTGACGCACTTCAAGACGGTCAACGAAGTGATGGGCCGCTACTTCTCGCCGCCTTTCCCGGCGCGTGCCGCGGTCGGCGTTGCCGCTCTGCCGCGCGATGCCCTGGTCGAGGCCGATGCGGTGATGGTGATCGACGGCTGATGCCGGCCGCGGATGCCATCGATGCCCCGCCAGCCATCCGCAACCGACTGCGCAAGCTGGGCCTCGAGCGGTGCGTCGATCTCGTCTTGCATTTGCCCTTGCGCTACGAGGACGAGACGCGGCTGAGCGCGATCGTCGACGCGCCGCGTGGCATTCCAGTACAGATCGAGGCACGGATCCTCGAAGTTACCGTCCAGCAGGCGCCGCGCCGTCAGCTCGTGGCTCGGCTCGGCGATGCGGCGGCGTCGGGTGGCGTCCTCTGGCTGCGCTTTCTGAGTTTCTACGGTAGCCAGAAGAGCGGGCTCGAGGCGGCGCGCGACCAAGGCCGCCGGCTGCGCGTCTTCGGCGAGATTCGCGACGGCTTTCTCGGCCCGGAGATGATTCATCCGCGCTACCGGGTGCTGGCCGACGATGAACCGCTGCCGCGCTCGCTGACGCCCGTCTATCCGACGACGGGTGGGGTGTCGCAGGGCACGCTGCGCCGCTTGATCGGTCGCGCCTTGGACACCGTCGACCTCGCCGATCTGTTCGACGACGCTTGGTGTCGCCGCCATTCTCTGCCGACCCTCGCGGCGGCGCTGACGCTGCTGCACTCGCCACCGCCAGCGGTCGAACAGGCCGAGTTGCAGGCGCGCCGCCATCCCGCCTGGCGACGAATCAAGTTTGACGAACTGCTGGCGCAACAACTCTCGCTGCGCCGCGCCTGGCTGGCTGGCCGAAGCCGTGGAGCGCCGGCCCTCGCCGGCGGCGGCCGCCTCGCCGGTCGTCTCGAAGCGGCGCTGCCGTTTGCCCTGACCGGCGCGCAGCGGCGGGTCGCCGCCGAGATCGCCGCCGATCTGGCGCAGCCGCACCCGATGCAGCGCCTCTTGCAGGGCGATGTCGGCAGTGGCAAGACGATAGTCGCGGCACTGGCCGCCTGCCAGGCGATCGAGGCCGGTTATCAAGCGGCCTTCATGGCGCCCACCGAAATCCTTGCCGAGCAGCATTACCTGAAGCTGCACGCCTGGTTCGCGCCGTTGGGCGTCGAAGTCGTCTGGCTGGCCGGCGGTCTGACGAAAAAGAACCGGCAGGCGAAGCAGCAACAAGCCGCGACGACGGCGCAACTGATCGTCGGGACGCATGCCCTGATCCAGGAAAGCGTCGATTTCGCCCGCCTCGGACTGGTCATCATCGATGAGCAGCATCGCTTCGGCGTCGTACAGCGGCTCGCCTTGCGGCACAAGGGCGCCAATCCACACCAGTTGATGATGTCGGCGACGCCGATTCCGCGCACGCTGGCGATGAGCTACTACGCCGACCTTGATGTCTCGGTGATCGACGAACTCCCGCCGGGCCGTTCGCCGGTGCGTACGCGCCTGTTCTCGCAGACACGCCGCGCCGAAGTCACCGCCGCGGTGCGCGCCGTCGTCGCCTGTGGCCGGCAGGTTTACTGGGTCTGCCCGTTGATCGAGGAGTCCGCCAAGCTCGAACTGCAGGCGGCGCTCGATACCTGGGCCGCGCTGACCGACGAACTGGCTGGGCTGCGCATCGGCCTGCTGCACGGTCGCCTGAGGAGCGACCAAAAAGCGGCCGTGATGGCCGCCTTCGTGGCTGGCGAGATCGATCTGCTGGTCGCCACGACGGTCATCGAAGTCGGTGTCGACGTCGCCAACGCCAGCCTGATGGTCATCGAACATGCGGAACGCTTCGGGCTTTCGCAGCTCCACCAGTTGCGCGGGCGGGTCGGACGCGGCGCGCACGACTCGCTTTGCGTACTGCTCTACCAGCAACCGCTGTCGCGTACCGCTCGGGCGCGGCTGAAGATCATCTTCGAAAACGACGACGGTTTCGAGATCGCCAAACACGACCTGTGCCTGCGTGGTCCTGGCGAGTTCATCGGGTGCCGCCAGTCGGGTGTACCCCTGTTGCGCTACGCCGATCTCGATGCCGACGCCGATCTGGTCGGACTGGCGCAGACGACGGCCGTCCAGTGGCTGCGCGACGATCCCGCACGGGTCAGGCGTCACCTCCAGCGCTGGCTCGGCGAGCGCGAGGATCTGTTGAAAGCCTGAAACCCGCCTCAGAAGGCCGCTGACGCAGCCCGATCACGTATTCCTCTGGTGGCTGATGCCCATGCCGCCGGATGACGTCCATAGTGTCGCGAACCGTCACCCGCTCGGGTCGCTTGCGGTGCCAACCGCTCGTGGTAACCCCTGGACCTGTTGGTGCCCAGTCGACTGGAGTAGGCTGAGCGCCTTTGTCGCTGGCCAGACACCTCTCTGCTGCTGGCCTTGGACGCGGCCATCCGGGCGGCGCGAGCCGGCGACACGGACGGGGCTTCGCCGTCGCTACCGACGCACAAGCTCGCCGAGCAGTCGCACAGGCGCTGGCCGAGATCGGCCAGTCGGTGAGCGCATCCGCTCGCGGTGTCGAAATCACGTCCGCCTGCGTTCTGCGGTGCCGAGCTTCCACCGCTATGGCACGGTCGTCCGACACGCCGCCTGGCAAGCCCGTGCCGCCTACCGGCGAGGGTCGCGAAGTGGCGCCAGTGATGACCTTGCGCTATGATTGCGCAACATCACGCGGGCCTGGCGAGGTTGCCGGTCAGGGTCGCGGCCTGACGATCCGAGCCGCCTGCGGCACCCTGGAGCCCGATCGATGCAGCCGTCAGACAACACCCTCGCGGAGAGCGCGGTCGACCGCTGCGAGGGGAAGCGCCCGCTCGCCGGGCGCGGCGATACCCGCTGGCTGCCGGGTGTGGTCGGTCGTCTCCGAAGGGACAGGGTACTTTGGTGCAGCCTGCTCGCTTCCCTGCTGGTCGTCGTCGGGCTGGCGGGAGCCTTTGGCTGGTTCGCCTGGCAGCGCCACACGGACGAGATCGGAAGCGTGCTCGCCCGGTCGCGCATCGGGCTCGATGCCGTGGACCAGAGCGTCGGCGCGTCGCTGCGGCAAACCGGGCGCTTGCTGCTCGCTGCTTACCAAGTTTATGGGGATCGCGGACAGGGCATCCGCGCCGTCGACCGCCTGTTGCGCGACGATCTTCCGTTGCTCGAACAGGCGCGCGGCTATGCGATGCACACCAGCGACGGTCGCGTCCTTCTGGATTCGGGTTACCTCGCCGGGCTGGCGAGTCCGGCGGCGTTCGACGAGCACCTGAGCTCGACGACCCGCGAAGGCGTACTCTATGTCTCGCGACCGATGGCCGAGACATCAGGCCGGTCGGTCATCATGCTCAGCCGGCATTTCGCGCCGCGTACCGAACTGCCCGCGGTGACGCTGACGCTGGCTCTGACGGTCGATCATTTCGCTTCCGCTTTGGGTTCGCTGCTCGCAACGCCAACCATGACGGTGGGACTGTTTCACGAGAGTGGCGACGTCGTGCTGCGGCTGCCTGGGTCCGAAAGGTACGCCGGCCGTACCCTTCTCCAGTCCGACACGCCGTTGTCGCGTCATCTCGCTGGTGGCGGCCGCTATTCCAATGACCACGGCTTCACCGTCAGCGATGGGCAGGAATGGATCAGCGCGGCCAAGACACTGTCCGGCGACGGCGTCGACTACACGCCACGCCTGGTCCTGGAAGTCACCGCACTGCGTAGCGAGGTTCTGGCCGGATGGCGCAGCGAAATGTGGCACGCCGGGCTGGCTTTCGCCACGCTGGCACTTTTCAGCCTCTTGCTGATCTGGCTCAATCACGGCCGTGCGCGGCACCAGCAGCGCAGCCGACTGTTCTGGCGGGCCATCAGCGACAGTGCCGGAGTGGTCGTCGTCGGCGTCGATCGCGCCGGTCGCGTGCAGGTGTTCAACGGCGAGGCGCGGCGGCTTAGCGGCCTGACGGGAAAGGACGTCATCGGGCAGCCCTACGAGCACTTGCGCGCCGCTGTCCAAGGGCTGCCGGCGCTGCTTCCTGCAGGGGGGGCAAGGCCGGATGCGGAGCTTGGCGGCAACGAATGCGAAAGCACCATGGTTTGCCGAGATGGACGTCAGCGCTGCATTGCCTGGACTCTTGCCGGCGCTACCGCGACGTTCGGTGCCGAATCCTGCAGCATCGCCTTCGGCCGCGACATTACCGAGAGCCGCGTCGTATGGCAGCATCTTCGTGCCACCGAGCGCAAACTTTCCCTGCACCTGCAGCAATCGATGCTGGGAGTGATCGAGTGGGACGCCGACTTCCGTATCGTCGAATGGAATCCGGCGGCGGCCGGTATCTTCGGCTATACGCGTGACGAAGCGCTCGGTCGCCAGGTCGACCTCATCGTGCCGCCGCGAGCGATGCCGGTTGTCGAACCGGTGTTGGCACAGTTGCGGGACAACCGTGGTGGCGCGCACATCACCAACGAGAACCTGACCAAGGGTGGCAAAACCATTTTCTGCGAATGGTTCAATACCCCGCTCACCGATGCCGCCGGCGAAGTCGTCGGCGTCATGTCTCTGCTGCGTGACGTGACCGCCGAGAAGCACGCCGAAGAACGCGTGCAAAGCGCGCTGCATGATCGCGAGGTACTGCTCAAAGAGATTTATCATCGCGTCAAGAACAACCTGCAGGTGGTCGCCAGTCTGCTCAGCCTCCAAGGCCGTGGCATCGATGATCCTCGCTTGAGCGAAGTGCTGGCCGACAGCGTCGCACGGGTCAAGGCCATGGCGCTGGTGCATGAGCAGTTGTATCGTTCCGGCGACCTGGCGCGCATCGCGCTCGGCAGCTACCTGCGCAGTCTGATGGACAGCCTCGATCAGGCGGTGATGGCCAGTCGGCGCGGCATCACGCTGCGTGTCGAGGCCGACGACACCCGGGTTTCGATCGACACCGCGGTGCCCTGCGGTCTGCTGGTCAACGAACTGGTGACCAACGCGCTCAAGCATGCCTTCCCGGCCGGTGCCGGCGGCACCGTCGTGACCCGCTTCTCGGCCGATGCGGATGGCATGCTGACGCTCGAAGTGTCCGACAACGGGATCGGAATTGCCGAGGACTTCGACTTCCGGCGGAGTTCGTCACTGGGTTTGCGCCTGGTCGTCTCGCTGACCGATCAACTGGAAGGTCAAATGAGCCTGGAAGGTGCCGGCGGTACGCGCTATCGCCTGCGTTTTCGTGAAGCAAGCCAAGCTAGGAGTGATCAGCCATGACGGCTAAGCGGATCATGATTGTGGAAGACGAAGCGGTGATCGCGATGGACTTGCGCTATCACCTGGAGGCTTTCGGTTACGATGTGGTGGCGACAGCGGTCAGCGGTGCCCAGGCGCTCGAGCGGGCGGAAGCCAGCGAACCGGACCTGGTGATGATGGACATCATGATCAAGGGGCCGTTCGATGGCATCGCAACGGCCGAAATGCTGCAGGAGACGCGTCGTGTGCCAGTGGTGTTTCTCAGTGCGAACAGCGACGAGTCCACGGTGCGGCGGGCCCGCGCGGCCGGTGCCTACGGTTATCTGATCAAGCCGTTTCGGCCTGACGAGGTGCGCGCGACGATCGAAGTGGCGCTCGTCAAGGCGCAGATGGAAACCCAGTTGCGGCGCAGCGAACAGTGGTTTGCCAAGACCTTGCACTGCATCAGCGACGGTGTCGTGGCCACCGACCCGGAGGGGGTGGTGCGTTTTCTCAATCCGGTCGCCGAACGTCTGACCGGATGGCCGCACGAGCATGCCTGCGGCCGGCCGGTGTCCGAAGTCGTGTGCACGGTGGACGAAACCAGCCGGCAGCCGGTCGACAACCCGCTCGTTGCCGCGCTGGTGGCCAGGGAACTGGTGCAGAGTCGCGATACTTCGCTGCTGGTCGCGCGTACCGGTGGTGAAGTGCCGGTCGATGAAGGCGCGGCGCCTATCGTCGACGACGAGAACCAGTTGCTCGGCGCGGTGCTCGTCTTCCGCGACATCAGCCGGCGGCGCGAGGCCGAGCGCGCGCTGCGCGAAAGCGAGGAGCGCTTCCACAGCGCCTTCGATCATGCCGCGGTGGGCATCGCTTTGGTCGCGATGGACGGACGGGTGCTTCAGAACAACCGCTCGGTCGCCCAGCTTCTCGGTTATGGCGAATCGGAACTGGCGGGGATCAACCTCTGGCGCTTGAGTCAGCCGGAGGACCTCGATGCCGAACTCGGTGCCCTGCGCGCGCTGGTGAACGACGAAATTCCGGCGTTTCAGATGGAAAAACGCTTTCTGCGTCGCGATGGCGCTCCGGTGTGGACGCTGCTCAGCGTTTCGCTGGTGCGCGAACCCGACGGCTCGCCGCTCTACTGCATCGTCCAGACGCAGGACATCGGTGCCCGCAAGAGTGCCGAACAGCGGCTGGCCCAGATGGCGCGCCAGGATCTGCTGACCGGCCTGGCCAACCGTGCGCACCTGATCGACATGGCCGGTCACGCGCTGGCCCTGGCCCGGCGGCGCGACGATTCGCTGGGACTGCTGTTCATCGACCTCGACGGCTTCAAGGCGATCAACGACACACTCGGCCACAAGGGCGGCGACCACATGTTGGTCGTCACCGCCAAACGCCTGCGCGCCTGTGTACGCGATAGCGACATCGTCGCCCGCTGGGGAGGTGACGAGTTCGTCGTCGTCACGCCGTCGGCGAGCAGCGACGAAAGCCTGGCGCGCGTGGCCACCAACATTCTGGAGGAACTCTCGAAACCGGTCGAGTTCGCTGGCGAGGAGAGCCGCGTCACCGGCAGCATCGGCGTCGCCGTTTTCCCGCGCGATGGCACGCAAGTCGCCAACCTCGTGGTCAGCGCCGACAACGCCATGTACCAGGCCAAGGAAATGGGCAAGAATCAGGTCTGCTTCGCCGGTCGCGAAAGTGCTCCCGCGCTGCTGCAACAGACGCGCCTGGAAAGCCAGTTGCGGCTCGCCGTCGATCACGGCGAGTTGCGCCTGCACTATCAGCCGGTGGTGCACCGCGGACGCATCGACTCGGTCGAGGCGCTCGTGCGCTGGCAGCATCCGCAGCAGGGACTGCTGCCGCCGGGCGATTTCATACCGCTCGCCGAAAAGTCCGGGCTCATCCTGCCGATCGGTGCCTGGGTGCTGAAGACCGCCTGCGCCCAGGCGCGCCTCTGGCGCGCCGGGTCGATGCCGCGGCTGCGCATGGCGGTCAACATCTCTGCGCGGCAGATCCGCGCCCCGGATTTCCTGAGTTCGATCGTAGACGCGCTGGCTGTCGCCCAGCTCGAGCCCGAAGCTCTGGAGCTGGAGCTCACCGAGAGCTGGCTGATGAGCAACTTCGATCACTCGGTAAAAATGATCGATGGCCTGGTGTCGATGGGCGTCCAGGTCACCGTCGACGACTTCGGCACCGGCTACTCCAGTCTCGCCTATCTCAAGCGCCTGCGCCTGAACCGCCTGAAGATCGATCGCAGTTTTCTGGCCGGCATTCCCGGCGATTCCCAGGGCGAAGCGATCGTGCGCGCCATCTTTTCGCTG
Source organism: Accumulibacter sp. (assembly GCF_029255285.1). Lineage (GTDB taxonomy): Bacteria > Pseudomonadota > Gammaproteobacteria > Burkholderiales > Rhodocyclaceae > Accumulibacter. The sequence goes on along the minus strand of NZ_JAPUVI010000109.1, from coordinate 6,375 downwards.
GCTCGCGAGCTGGGACTCGACATCGTCGCCGAGGGAGTGGAAACCGAGAGCCAGCAGCGCTTCCTGCTCGACCTCGGCGACTTGTTCCTGCAGGGCTATCGACTCTATCGGCCGATCGCCCCAGAGGTGCTCGACCAGTTGTTTGCCGGCTCGGCGTCGTCAGGCGGCGCTGGCGACACCCAGTAGGGCGGACGATGCGCAGGAGCTTGTCGATCCGCGCACAGCTGATCGGCTATTCGATGGCGGTGGTCGTCGTTGCCTCGGCCAGCCTGGGCGTTTTCGGATTCGTCGAACAATCCCGGCAGTCGCGACAGCAGTTCCAGAGCAAGGCCGAGGCGCTGACCCTCAGCCTGGCGCGCAGCCTGGACGACGCGATGGTCGAGCACGACATCGACGCGATGTCCCGTCAACTGGATGCCAAGCGGGGCGACGCCGACCTGATTGCGGCGCAGGCGCTCGACAGGCGGGGGCGGATTTTCGCCGATCACACGGCAGACAACCGGGCCAGCGGTCAACCCTTCCTCCGTGCCGACTGGCTGCTCGCGGCGGAGAGCACCGAGAGGGCATTCGCCGCCGTCGATCGCGACCACATGCACGTGCTGGCGCCGGTGATCCTGGCCGACGGCAGGCGCGTCGGCTATGCCCACATGGAGTTCTCGCTCGTCGCGCTTGACGAACTTGCCAAGCACGCTTTGCTCGCCAGCGTCGGGGCGACGCTGTTCATCCTCTTGCCGGCGGCGGCGATGGCTTTCGTCCTGGCGCGTTCGTTCTCCTCGCCGCTGCGGCAGATGGTCGAGGCCGCGCGGGCGATCCGAGGCGGTCGTTTCGACACCCGTCTGGACATTCGGCGAGGCGACGAACTGGGCGAACTGGCGACGACGATGAACGCCATGGCACTCTCGCTCGGCGAAATGACCGAAGGCGAGCGCCGCGCGAGACTGGCCGCCGAAGCGGCGAGCCAGGCCAAGAGCGAGTTCCTGGCCACCATGAGCCACGAGATCCGGACCCCGATGAACGGCGTGCTCGGCATGACCGAGTTGCTGCTGGCCAGCCGCCTCGACGCCGAGCAGCGCCGTTTCGCCGAAGCCGTGCAGCGCTCCGGTCAGCACCTGCTGACCATCATCAACGACATCCTCGACTTCAGCCGCATCGAGGCCGGGCGGATCGAGCTGGAAGCCACCGATTTCGACTTCTGCGAACTGATCGAGACGACCGCCGCGATGTTCGCTCAACCGGCCTCGGCCAAGAACCTGGAGCTGCTCGTCGACCTGGCGGATTGCGACTACCCGCTGCCCTTGAACGGTGATCCGCAACACCTGCGGCAAGTGGCCGCCAACCTGATCGGCAACGCGGTCAAATTTACCGAGCGCGGGGAGATCGTCGTGCGCGCCAAGGTTCTGGGTGGCAGCGACAGTCAGGTCAGATTCTGCTTCGCCGTCGAAGACACGGGCATCGGCATTCCGGTCGCCGCGCAGACCAAGGTGTTCGAGCATTTCGCCCAGGCCGATGGTTCGACCACCCGACGCTACGGCGGCACCGGGCTCGGCCTGGCCATCTGCCGGCGCCTGGTTGACCTGATGAACGGCAGCCTCCATCTGGAGAGCCGGCCGGGCCAGGGCTCGTGCTTCCGCGTCGAACTGAGCCTGCCGAAAGCCCGGGATCTGCGGCCGCCGCTCCTGGTGGTCGATGATCTGGCTGGCAAGCGCGTCCTGATCGCGGGTGACCACCGCGCGACGCGCGAGATCCTGCAGCGCCAACTTGAAAAATGGGGCCTGCGGACGACTTGCACTGAGAGCGGGAATGACGCTCTCGACATCATGAAACGGGCGGTGGCGACCGCCGATCCGTATGCCCTGCTCCTGGTCGACGCGTCGTTGATGGACATGGACGGCTTGCGCTGCGCTCGGCGGATCAAGGGACAGCCGGCGCTGAGCGACACGCGCAGCATTCTGCTGACCCCGTCGTCGCGTCCGGCGAACGCCGCGCAACTCGCCGAGAACGGCGTCACACGCCGACTGTACAAACCGTTTCTCACCCGCCACCTGCTGATGGCGATGCGCGGCGCGCTGACCCCGGACGAGAACTTGCCGCCGTCCAGTCCAACAAAAACGCCGGCGCTCCCCGCTGTCGCTCCGAATGTCGCCGCGCCTGGGCTGCGTGGCCGCGTCCTGCTGGTCGAGGACAACCCCGACAGTCAGGAATTGCTGCTCATCATGCTGACCCGGCTCGGCGTGCAGGCCGAACTTTCGGTCAATGGAAAGGATGCCGTCGATCGCGTGGCGAACGGCAACTTCGATATGGTTCTGATGGATTGCCAGATGCCGGTGCTGGACGGCTACCAGGCGACGGCCGTCATCCGCCAGCGCCAGCAAGGCCGTGCGGTTCGCCTGCCGATCATCGCCCTGACCGCCAATGCGATGGCTGGCGATCGGCACCGCTGCCTCGATGCGGGCATGGACGACTACCTGTCCAAGCCGGTGAGCTTCGGCCAGCTGGCCACGATGCTCGCTCGCTGGTTGCCGCCGTCGGCGACATCCGACGAGTCGGCGAGCGCCGCCGTTCCCGCGCCGCCGCTGGTCACCACCACTTCGACGCCGTCAGCGACCGCGGCCGTCGTCGAGACGCCGTCGGCGGCCGAGGCACCGCCGAAGGCTACGACGCCGGCGGGCGCCGTCATGCCGGCAGCCACCGCCGGCGACGATGAGACGGCCGTTCTGGCCGACGACGTCCTGCGACAGATTCGCGCCATCGATGGTGGCGGGCTGCGGCTTGTCAATCAGGTTATCGGCATTTTTCTGGACACTTCGGCGGAGAAGCTACCGCAGCTGCATCGGACCCTGGCCGCCGGCGATGCTTCGGCGCTCGCCTTCGATGCGCACGCGTTCAAGTCGAGTGCCGGCAATGTCGGCGCCCGGCGGCTGCAGGGCTTGTTGCAGCTTCTCGAGGCCTGCGGCCGCGAGGCGAGGCTGTCCGACGCGCCCGCCTTGCTGGCCGAAATCGACGTCGCCCACGCGCAGGCCGCGGCGGCACTACGACAATGGGTAAAGGAGCACGTATGAGCAAGCAGGAGATCCGCGTCCTCGTCGCGGACGACGACCTGACTACACAGTTGCTGGCCCGGGCCGCTTTGGAGAAGTCCGGCTTCACGGTGTTCAGCGCCGGTGACGGAATCGATGCCTTGCGGATGTTGCAGGAAACGCGTTTCGACATGGCCATTCTCGACGTGGCGATGCCCGGTGCCGACGGCTTCGAGGTGTGCCGCGCCGTGCGTGATCAGTTCGGACAGAGTTTGCCGATCGCCATGCTGACCAGTCGGGACGACACCGCGTCGATCGAAAGGGCCTACGACTGCGGCGCCACCGATTTCATCCCCAAGCCCTTGAACTGGACGCTGCTCGGCCACCGAATGCTGTATCTGTGGCGGGCCTCGCGCAACGTGGTCGACCTGGCCGCGGCCGGGGCGCGCAACCACGCCGTGCTCGATGCCCTGCCGCACCTGTTCTTCGAGCTCGACGCCGCGGGGCGCTTCGTCGACTATCGCGTGCCGCGCGGTGATCTGTCGGGCGTGTCACGGGAACGCTATCTGGGGCTCAAGGTTTCCGATGTGCTGCCGGCGGATGCTGCCGCAGTTTGTCTCGCCGCCGTGCGCGAAGCGTCGGAACAGGGTCTTTCGTTGGGTCGGCAGTATCGTCTGCCGGGATCGGATGGCGATTCGTGGTTCGAGCTGAGCGTCTCGCGCGTCGCCGAAGCCGCCGGCCGGGCGCCGAGCTTCATCGTGCTGGCCCAGGACGTGACCATTCGGAAGAAGACCGAACTCAGGCTGCAACAGATAGCCGGCGTCTTCGAGAGCGCGCGCGAGGGGATCATGATCACCGATGCGGCGGCGATCATTCTCGACGTCAATCCGACCTTCACCGAGATCAGCGGCTACAGCCGGGAAGAAGTGCTGGGCCGGCCGGCCAGCCTGCTGCGATCGGATCGTCAGGAAGCGGGAGTCTTTTCCGCGATGTGGCGCGAGTTGAGCGAGAAGGGACATTGGCAGGGCGAGTTGTGGAACCGGCGCAAGAACGGCGAGATGTACGCCGTGGCGCTCACCGTCAGTGCAATCGGCGAGCGCCACGGCGACAATCGCCAGTACGTTGGGCTGTTCTCCGACATCACCCGGCAGAAGGAGTATCACGACCAACTCGAGCGAGCCGCCTACTACGACGCGGTCACCGCCTTGCCCAACCGCCTGCTGCTCACCGACCGCCTGCAACGGGCGATGGCACACGCCAGACGGCGCGACCTTCGCCTGGTCGTGGCCTCGATCGACATCGACGGTTTCAAGGCAGTGAACGACGCTCACGGGCACCATGTCGGCGATCGCGTACTGGCCAGCCTGGCGACGCGGCTCAGGGAGGAGTTGCGCGACGAAGACACCATCGCTCGCCTGGGGGGCGACGAGTTGATCGCCGTGCTGGGCGACCTGCCGACGGTGTCGAGCGCCGTGCCGCTGATCGAGCGCCTGCGCGCGACGCTTGCCCAGCCGCTGCAGATCGATGGCAACACGCTGTGTCTGACGGCCAGCGTCGGCTTTACCGGCTACCCGCAGAACGACCCGGCGAGCGCCGATCAGTTGCTGCAGCAGGCTAGCCAGGCGATGTGCCAGGCGAAACTGACGGGACGCGATCGTTACCACCTGTTCGACGCCGAGAAGGATCGCGCCTTGCGCCACGATGAAGGCCTCGAGCGTTTGCGCCAGGCCTTGGCCGGCGGCGAACTCGTCCTCCATTACCAGCCGCAAGTCAACATGCGAACCGGCGAAGTGCTCGGCGTCGAGGCACTGCTCCGCTGGCAGCACCCGGCGCGTGGCCTGCTGATGCCGGCGGCCTTTCTGCCAGCGACCGAGGGCTGCCCGCTGGCCGTCGAGCTGAGCGACTGGGTGTTCGCCACGGTGCTGTCGCAGATCGAAACCTGGCAGGCGCAAGGACTTGATCTGCGGGTCAGCGTCAACGTGTCGGCGGCGGTCCTGCTGCAGGCCGATTTCGTGGCGCGGCTGGCCGACCGCCTGGCGGCCTGTTCCGGTGCGGCGGGCCGACGTATCGCTATCGAGGTGCCGGAGGCCGGCGCACTGGGCAACGTCGCGCATAGTGCCGCGGTGATCGCCGACTGTGCTGCATTGGGAGTCGGCTTCGCGGTCGACGATTTCGGCACCGGTCACGGCTCACTGGCTGACCTGAGGCGGTTGTCTACCGTCGCTTTGAAGATCGACTGCAGCGTCGTCGGCGACCTGCTTCTCGACCCGGCCAATTTGGCGACGGTCGAAGGGATGCTCGGAATGGCGCGCGCCTTTCGCCTCGAAGTGATCGCCGAAGGTGTGGAGAGTGTCGAGCACGGAGCCATGCTTCTGCGCTTCGGTTGCGAGCGGGCACAGGGCTATGCCATCGCTCGCCCGATACCGGCGAACGAACTTTCCGGCTGGCTGCGCAACTGGCGACCGCCAGCCCAGTGGGCGAACTGCCCGCCGCTCGGCGGCGATCTGCCCCTGCTTTATCCGGCCGTCGAGTACGGAGCGCTGCTCCGGGCGCTCGACGCGTATTGCCGCGATGCGCTGCCCGACGCGCCGCGACTGCAGGCGAGCGATTTCCGCTTCGGGCAATGGCTGGTGGCGGCCAGCCAGACCCGTCGTGCCGAGGCGCCGGCGTTTCAGGCCATGCTTTCGGTGCACGGCCGGCTGCACGCCGAAAGCGTCGCGGTCGTCGGCTTGCAGGGGCAGGGTCGCCGCAGCGAGGCGGCAGCGCGCTTGACGCTGGTGCGCACGCTGTACGACGAGTTGCTGGCCGCCGTAGCGGCCTGGATCGAGGAAGCGGCGTAGTAAGCCGAGGCCTGCCTTCCGTCGCCGTGACTGGCCAGGTGAGGTGGCCGGTGGCGGGACGAAACCGATGGCGATGCAGGCGCCCCCGTTCCTCACTGATGACGAGCTGGCCGTCGATCTGCCCGGTCAGCGAGCGCCTCGGCGCGCTCGAGCCCGTAAAGTGGTGGCGGACCGCGGCTTGGTGTCGCTGATCGACAGGCGGAGGCGATGGTCGCCGTACCGCCGCGCGTTGACATCGAGGCGGATCGGCCCGCGCCGCCCGCCGCCGGTGCCGGCGGACAGCTTGCTGCGGAGGCGAGATTACGGCACCAGGTGATCTCGGTTCTCTTTGCATCGCGGGTCGGGCGACGGGTCGGCGGCGGCGGGTTGCGCCTGGCTGTCCTGGTCGGGGCCGATGAAAGTCACCTCCTGGGCGTCGGGCGTGAAAGTCAGGGTAAAACAGGCGCCGCCGGGCGAAGAGACGTCGAGCTGTCCGTCGAGCTGGTCGGCGAGCATGCGCACCAGGCTCAGGCCGAGCG
>NZ_JAPUVI010000108.1 GCF_029255285.1 Accumulibacter sp. | reverse complement strand
GGTAAGCCATGGCCACCGCCAATCCAACGATGTTTCAGGCCAGCAACCTGAACCAGCACAACGCTCGTGTGCAACGACGCTACCGCCTGCTCTTCGGGCTGATGACCCTGCTTCTGATCACGCCGGTGCTGCTCATCCTCGGCACCCTGGTGGTGAAGGGCGGCGCCGCGATGTCCTGGGAGTTCCTGCTGACGGCGCCGACAGACGGCATGCGCACCGGCGGCGTCTTTCCGGCGCTGCTCGGGACCATCTGGCTGGTGACCGTCGCGCTGCTCCTGTCGGTGCCGATCGGCATCTTCGCCGCCATCTACCTCAGCGAGTACGCCGGTGACAACTGGTTTACGCGGACGATCAATCTGGCCATCATCAATCTCGCCGGCGTTCCGTCGATCGTCCATGCGCTGTTCGGGCTCGGCGCCTTCGTCCTCTTCTTCAAGTTCGGTACCAGCATTCTTGCCGCCAGCCTGACGCTGGCGGTGATGACCATGCCGGTGGTCATCGTCGCCACGCGCGAGTCGCTGCAGGCGGTGCCGCTGGCCTTCCGCGAGGCTTGCTGGAACATGGGCGCGACGCGCTGGCAGACGATCCGCCGCGTGGTCCTGCCGAACTCGATCACCGGCATCCTCACCGGGGTCATTCTCGAGGTTTCGCGAACGGCCGGCGAAACGGCTCCGATCATGTTCACCGGCGCCGTCTTCTTTACGCCGTTCTTGCCGCAAAGCGTTTTCGATCAGACGATGGCGCTGTCGCTACACTTGTTCGTCGCGGCGACGCAGGTGCCGGGAATCGCCGACGAAGTCCCCTTCGGCGTCGCGTTGGTGCTGATTGGCCTGGTGCTGACCATGAACAGTCTCTCGATCGCTTTCCGCATGTGGCTGAGAGGGAGAAAGAAATGGTGAATCCCGGCGCAGCGGCGGTGGCCAGCGACACCGTGGCACCCATCGACAATTTTCCGAGCAAGCTCGAGATCAAGAACCTGAGCATCCGCTATGGCAACACGACGGCGCTGCGAGGAGTCAGCCTGGCCGTTCGCGAGCATGAGATCTTCGGCATCATCGGCCCGGCCAACGCCGGCAAGACCTCGCTGCTCAAGGCCATCAACCGGATGAATGTCTTCACGCCGGGGATGAAGGTGGACGGGGAGATCCGTTTCAACGGTCGCGATACGAGTCGGCTGAGCAACGTCTATGCCCTGCGCAGCCGCATTGGTGTCGTCTTTCCGCTGCCGGTCGGTCTGCCGATGACGGTATACGACAACGTGGCCCTCTCGCCTCGCCTGCGTGGGATCAACAACAAGGCCGACCTGGACGTCATCGTGCAGCGCTGCCTGACGCGCGCGGCCCTCTGGGACGAGGTCAAGGATCGCCTGAACGCCCTCGGCAGCCTGCTGTCCGGCGGTCAGCAACAACGCCTGACGATCGCCAGAGCGCTTTCGCAAGAGCCGGATCTCCTGATGCTCGACGAGTTCTCGATCGCCGTCGATCCGGTCACCACGATGCGCATCGAGGACGTTCTCAAGGAACTGCGCCAGGAAGTGACCATTCTTCTGGTCACCAACCTGGTGCAGCAAGCGCGCCGTCTGGCCGATCGAACGGCCTTCTTTCTCAACGGCGAATGCGTCGAAGTCGGCATCACCGAAGACCTGTTCACCGGCGAGGTGAAAGACCCGCGCACACGCGACTACGTCGAGGGACGATTCGGTTAGACAAGCGCCCGCGCGGCCGGCCGCCGGCCGTTTCACAGAATGGTCTATCAAGGACACGAACCACGATGAATACCCACCAGACGGCGGCGCTTCTCCAAGCGACACCCGAGTACGCAATCGACAGCCAGCGACTGAACCTGTGGTACGGAACGTTTCAGGCGCTCTACGACGTCGATCTACGCATCCGGCAAGGCCTGATCACTTCGATGATCGGGCCTTCGGGATGCGGCAAGAGCACCTTCCTGCGCAGCGTCAACCGGATCAACGAACGCCTCGGCTACGTCCGCATCGAGGGCAGCATCCACGTCATGGGCGAGAACATCTACGATCCGCAGGTCGAACTGGTGCAGGTACGCAAACAGGTCGGCATGGTCTTTCAGCGCCCAAACCCGCTGCCCATTTCGATCCGCGACAACATCCTCTTCAGCCACCGCTTGCATGCCAAGGGCGGCGGCGACGTACACCAGGGCACTCCCGACGAGATCGTCGAACAGTCGCTGCGCCAGGTGCTGCTGTGGGATCAGGTGAAGGATCGGCTGACGCGCAAGGCGACCGAACTCTCTCTGGAAGAACAGCAAAAGCTCTGCATCGCCCGCCTGCTGCCGGTCAAACCGAAAATGCTTCTGATGGATGAACCGTGTTCGGCGCTCGACCCCAAGGGTACGGAAGCGGTCGAGGAACTGCTCTGGGAACTGCGCGGCCAGTACACGATCCTCATCGTCACGCACAACATGGCCCAGGCGAGGCGGGCCAGCGAGGAATGCGTCTTCATGCTGATGGGCAAAGTCGTCGAACACGCGCGCACCGACGAAATGTTCGTCACGCCGGCACATCGGGAAACCGCGGACTACATCGAGGGTCGCTACGGCTAGCCGACGGGCGCCGCGCGACGCCCGCCGTCCAGGCGGCTGGCCGGCACAAGACCTCCGTGCCGCGGCTAGCTCAAGCGGCGCGGCGCCTGCGCAACGCGGCGAGCCCGGCGAGCCCGGCGCCGAACAGCGCGAAGGAGGCGGGCTCGGGAACCAGGAAACCCCGGATCTCGCCGCCCGGGAAGAGCGAGGTATGGATGTTCAAATACGCTCCACCGCTCACCAATCCGAGGCCCAGCGCCGCTTCGGCACTGGCGGCGGAGCCGCCGTTCGCCGTCACGAAACCCGGCCGATACGAGAGCAGCGAACCGAGATCGAAGGTGCGATCATACTCGCCCGCCAATACACCGCTCGGAAAGCCCGTGAAAGTCGGTGTCTGCGTCGCCACCCCTGCCGTACCCTCGCCCGCCACCGCCGTGCAGCAGTGAATGTGCGACGCCGTCACGGGAGCCAGCAGGCCGCGGAAGCTCACCCGCACCCGTAGCGTATCGGCTTCGTCGTCGAAAGTCACCACCGCCTCGCCGCTCCCCGGCGACGCGTTGGGCGGGGATTCCGCCGCTCCGGTAAGTGTGGCATACAGGGTGATCGGCGCGGCCGACGCCGGCCCGACAGCACCGAGAACCGTCATTGCGACGGCTCCCGCAGCAGCCATGGAAGCGCACATGGATTTCCTGGTCATGGTTTTCTCCGTTCGAATCGGATACGGCTGGATTGGCGCAAAGTCGCCCAGCCAAAAAACAAGCACGATTTGCGCCTGAAAAAACTTGACCATATCGATCAACAATTTGCCGTCTCCGGCCGACCTTTCCCTGCGCCGACTGTAAAATTTTTCGACACATTGGACGAAGTGGGCGCAGCGGCGTCGGCCCACTTCTTTTCGCCGTCGCCCGGCATGGCGGAATCGGCGCCGGCCGATGCGATAATCGCTTGTTTTCGCCAACCCGCGTGCCGGCACCATGCTTCGGCTGACCCTGTCCAACCGCTTCGAAGTCCTGCTCGAACAACTGCTCGCTCATCTGGCGGAAGAAAGCGTCTCGCCGCTCGCCGCGCAGCAGGTGATCGTTCCGAGTACGGCGCTGCGCCGCCGCATCGAGCTGGCCTGCGCCGACCGCCACGGAATCTGCGCCAACATCGACTTCTCCTACCTCGCCGAGTGGCTGTGGCGGCAAATCGGCCAACTGGTCGAAGTCGATGAGGAGTCCCCCTTCGCTCCGCAGCGGCTGATCTGGCGGGTTTTCGAGGTGCTTGGCGAGCGTCGCTTCACCGACGCTCACACGCGCCTGTCGCGCTACCTGCGCGACGCCGACCCGGTGATGCGCCTCGAACTGGCACAGCGCTGCGCGATCCTGATCGAGCACTACAGCACCTACCGTTCAAGGTGGCTGGCCGCCTGGTCGGACGGCCGGCCGGCGGGAATTCCGGGGCTCGACGCCGAGAGCGCCGCCGACGAGCTCTGGCAGGCGGCGCTCTGGCAGCGCATCACCAGCGAACTGGGTCTGCACCGGCAACACCCGGCAACGGCCTTTTTCCAGAGAATCGAACAAGGCGACCGTGGCTCGCCGATGCCAGCCGGGCTACCCGCCGCCGCCAGCGTCTTCTGCCTGCACACGCTGCCACCGCTCTACCTCGACATCCTGCGTCAGTTGTCGCGCTGGATGGACATCCGCGTCTACGCCCTCAACCCCTGCCGCGAGTACTGGTTCGACATCGTCGACCGCAAGCGCCTGAGCTATCTCGCCGCGCGTCATCAGGACGCGCATCATGAGGTGGGCAACGGCTTGCTCGCCGCCTGGGGAAAACAAACGCAGACGGCTATCGAAATGCTCCTGGCCGACGACACCGAGCTCGTCGAGGAAGGCAGCGTCTTCCTGCCGGCCGGCGGAGAGCACCTGCTGGCCAGACTGCAGAATGCGATCCTCGACCTCGAAGAGCTGCCGCCCGGCAGCGTCGAACTCGCCGACGAAGACCGCAGCATCGAGCTACATGTCTGTCATTCGCTGACGCGCGAACTCGAAGTTCTGCATGACCAGTTGCTGGCGATGTTCGCCGACCGCGATCCGCCGGCGCCGGAGCAGATCGTCGTCCTGCTGCCCGACCTGAAATCGGCGGCGCCGCTGATCGAGGCGGTATTCGGAACGGTTCCCGCCTCACGCCGAATCCCTTACACCATCACCGGCTTGCCGCCCGCTCGCGTCAACCCGGTCGCGCGCACCCTGGACGCTTTGCTCGCCCTGTGCGGCAGCCGCTTCACGGCGAGCCGCGTTTTCGACCTGCTCCTACAGCCTCCGGTCGCGGCCAGGTTCGGGCTGCAAGCCGACGACCTGGAGCGCATCCACGGCTGGATGGGCGACGCTGGCATGCGCTGGGGGCTCGACGCCGACAGCCGTCGCCGCCTGAACCTGCCGGTCACCGAGCGGCACAGCTTCGCCGATGGCCTGCACCGGCTGTTTCTCGCCTACGCGCTCGGCGGCGAGCCGACGGCCAGGAATACCGTCGTCGCCGGGCGCATCGCGGCGGGCAATCCGGAAGGCGGCGACGCGGTGACGCTCGGCCGTTGGTGGCGTTTCCTGCGCGCTCTCGAAGCGCTGCGCGAGGACTGGTCGCAAGCGCGCGACGCCAACGCCTGGCAGCGTTCGCTGAGCGAGGCCTTGAGCCGCTTCGTGCGCGCCGATGGCGAGCTGATCGACGATCTGCGCGCCATGCAGGCGACGATCGACGAACTGCACTCGGACATGCGGCGCGGCGGCGCCCGTTCACCGCTCCCGCTGGCCGTGGTGCATAGCGCCTTGAGCGCGCGGCTCGACGACCCGGGACGCGGCGGCGTACCGGGCGGCGGACTGACCTTTTCCTCCCTGAGCAGTCTGCGCGCCCTGCCCTACCGCGTCGTCTGCCTGCTCGGCATGAACGACGGCGCTTTTCCGGGCGCCGACCGGCCGGCCGAGTTCGATTTGATGGCGCGACGGCCGCAAGCCGGTGACCGGCAGCGACGGCTCGACGAACGCAACCTCTTCCTGGACATCCTCCTCGCCGCTCGGCAACGCCTCTACCTGAGCTATAGCGGGCGCAGCAGCCGCGACAACAGCGTCGTCGCACCGTCGGTCCTGCTCGCCGAGCTGATCGACTATCTCGCTATCGCCTGCGCCGACGATCCGGCCAACGCGACGAGTATCGACGCGGCGCGGCGGCGCCTGACCGTCGACCATCCGCTGCAGGCCTTCTCGAGCGAGTATTTCCTGGTCGGCGGCGATCGCCGCCGGCGCAGCTTCAACGCCGAGTACTGCGCCGCGCTGCGGCAGGAAAGCGCCGGCCTGGCCGCCACCTGCCCGGAAGACGATGATGGCGAGGACGGCGAGGCGCTTGAAGACGGCGCCCAAGCGATACGCGACGGCGCCAGGCTTCCCTTCTTCACCGATCCCCTGCCGGCAGCGCCGGCGGAATGGCGGCAAGTCCGCCTCGAAGAACTGCTCAACTTCTTCCGGCAACCCAGCCGCAACCTGCTCACTCGGCGGCTGAACATCGCGCTGGCCGCGGCGGACGACGAACTGCCCGACGACGAGCCCTTCCTCCCCGACTACTCCGGCCGGCAGGCGCTCGCCCGGCGCCTCCTGCCGGTGCTGCTTGCCGGCTGTTCCGACGAGCGGGCGCTGGCCCTGGCGCTGGCCGGCAACGAGTTCCCGAGCGGACCGTTCGGCGAACGGCTGGTCGCCGACGAAGTCGCGCGCCTGCGCGCTTTTGCCGCCGAGTTGGCGCCGCAGCTCGCCGCCACGCCGCTGCCGGCGGTGCACGCCAGCTTCGACTACCTGCTCGACGGCGAGCCGTGGCGGCTTGCCGGATCGCTCGGCGATCTGCGGCGCGCCGGACTCGTGCGCTATCGCTACGACGAATTGCAGCCCGCCGACTACCTGGCCGGCTGGATCGCCCACCTCTTCCTCTGCGCTGCGGCGCCGGCGGCAGCCGACCGGCGGACCGTCTGGTACGCGCGCGACGCCAACTACGGCCTGCGGCCCTGCGACCCGGACAGCGCCCGTGCCCAACTCGGCGAACTGCTTCGCCTTTACCGCCTCGGTCTCTCGGCGCCAATGCATTTTTTCCCCAAGAGCTCCTGGGCCTACGCCACCAAGGGCGCGAGCGCCGCCCGCCAGCGGTGGTCGGGGGCGCGCGACGCGAGCTGGGGCGAAAGCGCCGATCCGGCCTACCGGCTCGCGCTACGTGGCGTCGACGCGCCGCTCGACGAAGACTTCGAGCGTTGCGCGAGCGCCGTTTTCGGCCCGCTGCTCGACCACCTCGAGGAATCGCCCCGATGAACGCCGGCCACGGCGCGGCAACCATGGATCTCGACCTGCTGGCCTGCCCGCTCGACGGCCTGCGCCTGATCGAAGCGTCGGCCGGCACCGGCAAGACCTGGAACATCTGCGGCCTCTACCTGCGCCTGCTGCTCGAAAAGGGCGTCGAAGCACCCGGCATTCTGGTCGTCACCTTCACCAACGCGGCTACCGCCGAGTTGCGCACGCGTATCCGCCGCCGCATCGTCGATGTCCTCGGCTACTTGCAGCGCGGCGCCAGCCAGGCCGGCCCGGCGGCCGACCCATTCGTCGACCGGCTGGTCGCTGCCGCCGAGGAGCGGAGCGGCGTCGATCGCCGCGACTTGCGCCTGCGTCTCGAAGCCGCTTTGCAGACCTTCGACGAAGCCGCGGTGTACACGATTCACGGCTTCTGCCAGCGCGCGCTGTCCGACACACCGTTTGCCGCCGGCCTGCCGTTCCAGCTCGAACTGCTGCCGGACGACAGCGCACTGCGCCTCGAGGCGGTCAACGACTTCTGGCGGCGACACGTGGCGAGCGGAGCGATCGCGCCGGCGCTGGCCGACGCGCTCCTGCGCCAGCGCGACCGGCCGGAAACCTGGGCGCGGCTGCTCGGCCGGCGAATCGCCAGACCCCGCGCGCGGCTCATCTGGCCCGACGACACGCCGGAGGCGAACGAGGCGATCGACCCGTCGCCACTCGTCGACGCCTTCGCAACGGCCCGCCGACTCTGGGGTGACGCCGGCGCCGCAGCGAGCGACGCGTTGCTGGCCGGTCTCGCGGCACTCAACGCCAACTCGTACCGGGCCGAAAGCGTGCACGCCGGCGCCCGCGAGTGGACCGACACTTTTCGGCGCGGCGACGCCCTGGCCCTTCCCGACCCGGAGACGAGCAAGGCGCGCCTGTTCACGGCCCGGTTCATCGCCCAGCGCACGAAAGCGCGCCAGACGCCGCCCAGGCACCCGTTCTTCGCCGCCGCCGACGACCTGCTGGCCCGGCACGCGACGCTGACGAATGCCCTGCGGCTCGCCCGCCTGCACCTCTTGCGCCGCATGCTCGATGAATGCGGCGGCGCCTTGCGCGAAGAGAAGCGGCGGCAACGCGTGCAGTCCTTCGACGACATGCTGCACGGTCTGGACGCCGCGCTGACTTCGGGCGACTACCCCTGGCTCGCCGACTCGCTGCGCCGCCGCTATCCGGTCGCCTTGATCGACGAGTTCCAGGACACGGACCCGCTGCAGTACGCGATCTTCCAACGCATCTACGGCGCCACTGGCGAGCGTCCGGCGGCGCCGCTCTTTCTCGTCGGCGATCCCAAGCAGGCGATCTACAGCTTCCGCAATGCCGATCTGCACACTTACCTCGCCGCCCGGCACGCGGCCGGGACGCCGTACACGCTACGCCACAACCAGCGCTCGACGGCCGAGCTGATTGCCGCCTGCAACGCACTGTTTGCCGCCAACCCGGCGGCCTTCATCCTCGCCGGTCTGAACTACACGCCGGTGACCGCCGGCGACCGGCCACGCCCGCGGCTGGCCGAGCAAGGCGAAACGACGTCGGCGGCCATGCGCGTCTGGCGACTGCCGACTCCCGACGGCGGCTACCTGCCGCGCGCCGAGGCCACTCGCTTGGCGTCGCAGGCCACCGCCGGCGAAGTCGCACGCCTGCTCGCCGCAGCGACCGGCGGCCTGGTGACGCTCGGCGAACGCGCTCTGGCGCCCGCCGACATCGCCATTCTGGTCAGAAGCCACGCGCAGGGGCAGCGCATCCGCGAGGCGCTGCGGCGAGTCGGCGTCGGCAGCGTCGAGCTGTCGCAGAACAGTATTTTCCAGACCCCCGACGCCGAGGAACTCGAACGCATCCTGTTGGCCATCGCCGAAGCGGGCCGCCCGGCGCTGCTCTACGGCGCGCTGTCCACCGAGCTGATGGGCTTCGACGCCAGCGCGCTCGCCGCGCTGGCGGCCGACGAGCGACGCCTCATGGAGAGCATGGCGCGCTTCGGCGCTTATCGCGAGACCTGGTTGCGGCGCGGCTTCGGCGTCATGCTGCGCGCCTGGATCGACGGCGAAGCGGTCGCCCGCCGCCTGCTGGCGCGACGCGACGGCGAACGGCGGCTGACCAACCTGCTCCACCTCGGCGAACTGTTGCAGCAGGCCGACGCCGAGCATCGGGCGCCGGAATCGCTTCTCCGCTGGCTCGCCGGCCGGCGGCGCGAAGCGGTGGCCGACGAGGATTCCCAGTTGCGTCTCGAGTCGGACCGCAACCTGGTGCAGGTCGTCACCATCCACAAGGCGAAGGGACTCGAGTATGCCGTCGTCTTCTGTCCTTTTTTGTGGGATGGCCAGCCGTCGAATTTCGGCCAGGACGAAGGGCGCGACTATCACGACGACGACGGCCGGCCGGTGATCGACTTCCGTCCCGATACCGATACCGCAACCGTGAACGACATCGCGCGACGGCGGCGCGCCGAGAAGGACGCCGAATTCATGCGCCTGCTCTACGTCGCCCTGACGCGGGCGGCGCAGCGCTGCTACCTGGTTGCCGGGTGCTACTCGACGCTGGCCTTCGGCCGAACGTCGACCGCCCAGAGCAGGCGCAGCCTGCTCAACTGGCTGGTCGCCGGCAAGGGCCTGTCGCACGCCGAATGGCTGACCCACCAGCGCCCGGAGGAGGAAATCGAGCAAGCCTGGCGGGCGCTGGCCGAAGCCGCCGGGCCGGCCCTCTCGCTGCGTGACCTGCCAGTCGACAGCCCACCGCCGCTGGCCGGCACCGACCGCTCGCCGGCCAGCCTCGCCGCGCTGCCGGCACCCGCCAGGATCGCCGCCGGCTGGCGGATAGGCAGCTTCAGCAGCCTGCAGCACGGCGCCGACAGCGAGGCGGCGGCGAGCGATCACGACGCTCGCGTGCTCGCCGGACGAGCATCGGCCGAGACCGTCCCGGCAGCCGACCTCGCGCCGGACGACATCCTCCTGTTTCCGCGCGGAGCGGCGGCCGGCGACTGCGTGCACGCGCTGTTCGAGCGCGTCGACTTCAGCCATCCGGCGCACTGGCCGGCAATCATCGACCAGGTGCTGGCCAGCCACCCGCCTTCGCCGGCACGGCCGGACGCCGACGCCGCCCGGCGTGCGGCGTCGATGCTGCACCGACTGCTCGACGATGTGCTGAACACTCGGCTACCGGGCGACGTCGTCCTGGCCACGCTGAGGCCCCGGCAACGCCTGGTCGAACTCGCTTTCCACCTGCCCGCCGCCGGGCTCACGGCAGCGCGGCTCAACGGCTGGTTGGCCGCCCACGGCTACCCGCTGCCGCGGCTCGCTTGCGCGGCGCTCGACGGCTATCTGAAAGGTTTCATCGATCTCGTTTTCGAACACGCCGGCCGCTATCACATCCTCGACTGGAAATCGAACCATCTCGGTTTCAGCGCCGGCGACTACGGTCAACGACGGCTGGCGAGCGCCATGGCCGAACACGGCTATCACTTGCAGCATCTGATCTACAGCGTCGCGCTGCAGCGCTACCTGCGGCGCCGCATCGCCGACTACGACTACGAACGCCATTTCGGCGGCGTGTATTACCTGTTCGTGCGCGGCGTACGCCCCGCCTGGTACGAGGCGACCGCCGGCGGCCAGCGCCTGGCCTGCGGCGTCTATTCGCATCGCCCGTCGAAGGCGACTCTCGACGCCTTCGACGCGCTGCTCGCACCGCCGTCCCCGGGAGTCGCCGCATGAGTTCCCGAGCCGCGACTCTCGTCGACCAGCCGGCCGAGAACGACCTCGCCGACGGCTTCGCCGCCCACTTGTGCCAGTGGGCGGCAGACGCCGGCGCCGCACCGGCCGCGCTGGCCGTACTCGCGGTAGCCGGCCGGCAGCTCAGCCTGGCCACCCAGGGCGGCGACGTCTGCCTGCCGCTGGCCGAACTGGCCGCCTTTTTTCCCGATCGCTCGCCGGCCGAGCTGGCGCAATGCCTGCTGGCCAGCCGGATGGTCGCCGCGAGCGGCGACGGAGAACCCCTGCCCTTGCTCCTCGACGGTGACGGGCGGCTCTACCTGTACCGCTACTTCGCCTACGAACGCCGCCTGGCGGCCAATCTGCGGCGGCGCGCCGGTCGGCGCATCGGCGTGCCGGGCGACGCCTTGCGGCAACAGTTGAACTCGCTGTTCGCCGACAACGCGCAGCGCCTCGGCCCGCGTGCCGACTGGCAGAAACTCGCCGCCGCCCTCGCCTGGCGTGGCCGCCTGACGATCGTCAGCGGCGGCCCGGGAAGCGGCAAGACGACCACCGTCGTCGCCCTGCTGGCCTGCCTTCTGGCCGAAGACGCCGGCCTGCGGGTGGCTCTCGCGGCGCCCACCGGCAAGGCCGCGGCGCGCTTGCTGGAAGCGCTGCGCCGACGGGCGGGCGAGCTGCCGGACGAACTGCAGGCGCGACTGCCGCGCGAGTCCTACACGCTGCACCGGCTGCTCGGCGTCACGCCGGAAGCCGGCCGCTTCCGTCACCATGCCGGCAATCCGCTGCCGCTCGACGTGCTGGTCGTGGACGAGGCGTCGATGCTCGACCTGGCGCTCGCCTGCCGGCTGTGCGAAGCCGTTCCCGACGACGCCCGGCTGATCCTGCTCGGCGACCGGAACCAGTTGTCGGCGGTCGAGGCGGGAGCCGTCTTTGCCGAAATCTCGTCCGACCCGACGCTGACGGCGGACGGCATCGCCGAGTTGGCGTCGCTCACGGCAACGCCGGCCGAGGCCATCCGGCCGCCGGCCGCGATCGCCGCCAGCCCGCTCAGGGACTGCGTCGTCTGGTTCACCGAGAGCCACCGCTTCGCCAGCCACTCCGGAATCGGTCGCCTGGCCGCCGAGATCAATGCCGGTCGCGGCAGCGAAGCCTGCGACTGGCTGGCCGACGGTTCCGACCGATCGCTGCGCTGGCTGGCCGACGACGGCTCCGACCTGGCCCCGGCGACGCGGCAGGCGGTGCTCGACGGTTACGCCCACTACCGCGAAGCCCTGGCGCAACCGTCCGACGATGCCGAGAAGTGGCGGCGCGAAGTGTTTGCCGCTTTCGATCGTTTCCGTGTCCTCTGTGCGCTGCACGACACGGCACGCGGCGTGCAGGCGATCAACGAGCTCGCCGCCCGGCCGCTGCAGCAGGCCTCGGGCGACGTACTCCCGTCGACCGGCCGCTCCCCGTGGTACTTCGGCCGACCGGTGATGGTCCTCAGGAACGACTACCTGCTGCAGCTCTTCAATGGCGACATCGGCATCTGCCTGCCCGACGACGACGGCGAAGCAATGGTCTGGTTCGCCGGAGCGGGAGGCGCCTTGCGGCCGCTGCCGCCGATCCGCGTGCCGGAACACGACACCGCTTTTGCCATGACGGTACACAAGGCGCAGGGCTCGGAATTCGCCTCGGTGCTCCTCCTGCTCCCCGAGCGGAGTCACCGTCTGTTGACGCGCGAGCTGCTTTACACCGGCGTCACACGGGCCGCGCACGAAGTCGGCATCGCCGGCCGCCGCGACGTCCTGATCGACGCCTGCGCCAGGCGCACACGCCGCAACTCGGGCCTGCTCGCCAGGCTCGCTGAAAGCGTGGCGTAGCGCTTTGCCCATCTGCCACGCCACGCCACTGGTGGCATAATGGCCATAGTCATGCACAGGAGAAGACCATGGAAAGCGGATCGCTGGCCAGTATCGACTGGGGCGTCGTGGCGCTGATGGCGCTCATCGCGCTGGGCCTGGCCTGCGGCCTGGTCTTCTTCCTGCGCCAGAACAAGCGGGATCTGAAGAGTCTCGAAGCCGCCATCGAATCCGATCGTCAGGACGAGGAACCCTGAACCGGTCGCCGCCGGCTGATCGATGCCGGTTCGGCGCCCCCCTCAACCGCCGCCCGCCTCGGATGGAGCATGCGGACGGCCCCGGCAGACGCCCGGGCGCTCTGCCGGAAGCACGCACACCGAATCCGCAGACGCGGCTCGGGCCGCCCCGAGACAGCGATCATCCCGGCGAGCAATAGCCAATAGCAATCGAGTTAATATCCATAATCGATTGGACCTATCGATCAAGCGCTCCTAGAATTCACCCATCGGACGCCTGCAAGACCATCCGGCAAACCGATGAACCGATTCACCAAGGAGACAAAGATGATTGTCCGACTGGCGCGGATTCTCGGCGCAGACCGTTTCGCCTGGGAAATCTGCCGCGACCATCTCGCCGCACTGGCTGGCCATCACTCACCCGAACTCGAGGAGAAACACTCATGAACGACAGGAAACTCACCACCGCCGCCGGCGCGCCGGTAGTCGACAACCAGAACACGCTGACCGCCGGCCCGCGCGGCCCGGTGCTGATGCAGGACATCTGGCTGCTCGAGAAACTCGCCCATTTCGACCGCGAAGTGATCCCCGAGCGCCGCATGCACGCCAAAGGATCGGGTGCCTACGGCACGTTCACCGTCACCCGCGACATCAGCCGCTACACGCGCGCCCGCCTCTTCTCGGCGGTCGGCAAGCAGACCGAATTGTTCGCCCGCTTCACCACGGTCGCCGGCGAGCGCGGGGCGGCCGACGCCGAGCGCGACATCCGCGGCTTCGCGGTCAAGTTCTACACCGAAGAAGGCAACTGGGACCTGGTCGGCAACAACACGCCGGTTTTCTTCCTGCGCGACCCGCTCAAGTTCCCGGATCTCAACCACGCCGTGAAGCGCGATCCGCGCAGCAACCTGCGCAGCGCGACCAACAACTGGGATTTCTGGACTGCGCTCCCCGAAGCCCTGCACCAGATCACCATCGTCATGAGCGAGCGCGGCATTCCGGCCAGCTATCGGCACATGCACGGCTTCGGCTCGCATACCTTCAGCTTCATCAACGCCGCCAACGAGCGCCATTGGGTCAAGTTCCACTTCCGCAGCCAGCAGGGAATCCGCAATCTCAGCGACGCGGAAGCCGAAGCGCTGATCGGCAAGGACCGCGAGAGCCATCAGCGTGACCTCTTCGAGAGCATCGAGCAGGGAGACTTCCCGAAATGGACGCTGTTCGTCCAGATCATGCCCGAGCAGGACGCGGCGCGCGTTCCCTACAATCCCTTCGACCTGACCAAGGTCTGGCCGCACAAGGACTACCCGCTGATCGAAGTCGGCGTCATGGAACTGAACCGCAACCCGCAAAACTTCTTCGCCGAAGTCGAGCAGTCGGCGTTCAACCCGGCCGCCGTCGTTCCCGGCATCGGCTTCTCGCCGGACAAGATGCTGCAGGCACGCCTCTTTTCCTACGGTGACGCGCAGCGCTACCGACTCGGCGTCAATCATCACCAGATCCCGGTCAACGCGCCGCGCTGCCCGGTGCACAGCTACCACCGCGACGGCGCCATGCGGGTGGACGGCAATTACGGCGGACGCATCGGCTACCAGCCCAACAGCCGCGGCGAATGGCTGGAGCAGCCCGACTTCCGCGAACCGCCGTTGTCGCTCGACGGGGCGGCCGACCACTGGAACCACCGCGTCGACGAGGACTACTTCTCGCAGGCCGGCGATCTGTTCCGCCTGATGAACCTCGAGCAGCGGCAGGCGCTGTTCGGCAACACGGCGCGCGCCATGGGCGACGCCCCCGAGGAGATCAAGCGCCGCCACATCGCCCATTGCCTGAAAGCCGACCCCGCGTACGGTGCGGGAGTGGCGCTGGCGCTCGGCATCGCGCTCGATCAAGCCGGGACCTGAGCCGACCGGCGCCCACCCGTCGTCGTCGCCGACGGCGGGCGGGCGCCGCCAGCGGCGTTCAGGGTACGGCTTGCGTGACCCGCAGCAGACGCTTGCCGCGCGTCGCCAGGAAATGCGCCCGGCCCTGGCTGTCGATCCGCAGGCGGGCGCCGCCGCGTGTGATCACGGCGTCGAATGGGGGCCCGGCACGACCATTGACGACGGCAAAGTACTCGCCGCCTCGGCGCACGGCGTAAGCCAGAAAGCGGCCGTCGTCGCTGAAGCCCAGCGTATGGTCGAGCAGCGCGTCGTAGGGCCCCTCCTCGCGGCCGTCGATGACGACCACCACCGAATCCTGTCGCTGGGCCGCATAAGCGAAACGCGAGCCGTCGGCATTGAACGACAGGGTGTCGCGCAGAATGTGATCGAAGAGCGGCTGTTCGGAGCGCTCGACGATCACCCGCTCCTGCGTCCCCGTGCGGGCAATCACGGCGTATCGCCCGTTGGCGGCAAAGACCAGCGGTCCGACGACCGACGCGTGACGGGATCGCACCTGGCCATCGACCACTACCGCCGAGCGCTCGCCGTCCTGCGCCAGGTAACCCGCGTGGCGCCCGTCGGGACTGAAGGACAGGCTGCCTTTCTGTATCGCCGCGAAACGCGGCTCCGCGCGGTCAGCGTTGACCAACCACTGCTCGCCCGCCTCGGCGACGCCATAGACCGGTCGCACCGCACGCGGCGGATAGCGCAAGGTATCGGCCAGCAGGCTCGGGTAAGGCGGCGACTCCCGGTCGTTTTCGGCCACCACCCAGCCGCGCTCGGTCAGCGCCCCGTAGGCCAGATGCCTCCCGTCGCCCGAGAAGGCCATCCCGCCGGCCATCAATCCCAGGTAACGCTTCCGCTCGACACCGTCGACGACGACGAAGGCCGCACCATCCGCCTCGGCGCCATAGACCAGTTGTCGGCCATCCGGAGCGAAGCCGAGGCTGCCTTCGACGATCCCCTCGTAGCGCCGTCCCTCGTGCTCGCCATCGACGACGAACAGCCGCTTGCCGTCCGCCGCCAGGTAGGCCAGCCGCGCGCCGTCCGGGCTGAAGCGCAGCGAGTGGCGCAGCACCTCCTGATGGCAACGCGGCGGCGCATCGTCGACCACGACGCAGGGCTGCCCATTCTGGCGGACGACGTAAGCCAGCCGCCGACCGTCGCCGCTCCACACCGGCGAGCCCTGGACGACAGCGTCGAAGTCCGGCTGTCGGAGCCCGTCACGCACGACAAACTGCCGCTCGCCGTCCTGCGCGACGTAGAAGACGTGCCGGCCATCGGGGCTGAGCCGCGGCGTACCGGCGAAAACCGCTTCGTGCGTACCGACGCTGCGGCCGTTGACGACGACGG
This sequence comes from Accumulibacter sp., assembly GCF_029255285.1. Classification (GTDB taxonomy): domain Bacteria; phylum Pseudomonadota; class Gammaproteobacteria; order Burkholderiales; family Rhodocyclaceae; genus Accumulibacter. The sequence continues at coordinate 84,370 of NZ_JAPUVI010000108.1, read as the reverse complement.
TGTGGCGCTCGCCGGTTTGCAGAACGTAGGCGAACGTGGCGCCATCGGCACTCGCCACGAAAGACCCAGGCAGCCACTGACTGGCCGGAATCTCACCGAGCAGGTGTTCTTCGCTGCCGGCAAGTCCGTCATCGACCGAACAGCCCACCTGGAGCAGCGCCAGGAGTCCGACGACGAAAAGAAGAGGCGCGACAAGCGTCGGCCGGCGCGCCGGGCGAGCAGCGCCAGCAAGCCGCCGTGGCATGGCTCCGACGAGTCGGCCTGGCACTCGCCGGCGTGTGTAGACGCCCGTCTCAGCCCGCCCGGCGTCGGACGAGCTGGCCGCCGGCGTGGCGCCGCCGCCTGTCGGCCAGCAGCCCGAGAGCGGCCAGGAAGAGCGCCAGCGACGCCGGCTCGGGAACCTGCTCGACGTAGAAATAGAGCATTCGGGCGCTGCTGCCGAACACGACGTCGTTGGTCCAGATCAGTTGGCCGTTCTGGTCGAACTTCAGCGTGTGCGTCCGGTTCGCCGTGTCGCCACTGTTCGTCTGGTCATCGTCGATAATGCGCACCGTGTAGCCGACCGCCTTGCCGTCCTTGTCGACGATGTCGATGATCTGCGACACGAAGGCCGCGTGGCCGCCCAGTGACTCCTCGACCTCCTTGCCGGTGGCTGGATCGATGACCTTCCGCTTGCCCCAGAAAACCGCCAGCTCGACATCAGCGCCGGCCTTCATCAGCTTCTTGACCTCCTCGACGTCACGCACGCGCTTCGTCTTGACGTCGATCTTCTTGCGCTGCGCGTAAGCGTCGGCTCCCTTCTTGAAGTCGTCGGACGGATTGATCGTCGTTCCCTTCTTGCCGGCGCCGACTTCGGTCTTCATGTCCGTCTTCAGGTCGCCATAGATTGTCCCCGCACTATCGGCCAGCGTGATCGCGCCGAGTTCGGCAAGGTACTTCAGCGAGCGCGCCTTGGAAGCCGGCGCGCAACCGTTGAGATCCTCCTGAACGAAGGCGATCTTCTTCTCGTCCACCAGGATGCTGCCTACCGTGCCGACCTTCTCGCCGGCCTTCAGCCCTTCGAAGTTGCGTGCCGCCGGCGGCGCCGCCTGGCCGGTCGACGCCGAAGCCGACGTGTAGGCGTCGGGATCGGACACGCCGCCGAGCAGGACGCTGCGATCGGCGACGCCGTCGAAACGAAGCATCGGTCCGACCGGCTGCGTCGGCAGCACGAAGCTGGTCAGGCTGGCCGAATAGTCCAAGCTGCGAACGTCCTCCGTCCCGCGCGTGATGCCGAGGTCGAACCAGACGCTTTCCGGCAGTCGCCCGTCGAGCTCGGCCGCACTGCTGAAGTAAACGGGCAGGTTCTGCACCGCCCAGTTGTCTGCCGCCGTGCTTGCCGGAAGGCGCGTCACGATATTGACGAAACCGACGAAGCCGCCGGCGAGCGGAACAAACGAACTGGCGTCGCCAGCCGAAAACTGGATGTTCGCCTGTCCCCACTCGGAGTTTTGCGCCGTGTAGCCGCCGCCCTCGGCCGACCAGTCGACCTGGTCGAAAGTGACGCTGAAGGCGTGACAAGGCGACAGCCCCGGCAGCGCCAGCAGCGCCAGGCACAGGCCGAGACGGGCGGCGAAATTTCCTTGCTGACTCATGACAAGCTCCCTAGATTTCAGACGATTCGCTTGACCGCCCAACCCGTAAAGGCGAAAAAAGAGCGGCCGACAACTCCTGGCTGGCCACCGAGGCGACCGTAAACAAGCGCAAGCATGAACCATACCGAAAACTTTTTTTCACATTAAACCAGTTAGTTAAAAGTTACATGCCATGGCCAGAGAAGGGTCGTTGTAAAATTTTCCGACATTCTCCACAGACCGAGTGCGGGACGGCAAAGCCGCGGCGGCGCTCAACTGTGCTCGATCGGCGGTGCGACCTTGAACACTTCGGCCAGCGTCGTCACGCCGGCGGCGACCTTCATCGCGCCCGAAATGCGCAGCGGCTTCATTCCTTCGCGGAAAGCGAGCTCGCGGATCTTGGCGATCTCGCGGTTCTCGCTGATCGCCAGCTTGAGGTCCGGCGAGAGCAGCAGAATTTCGTACAAGCCGATACGTCCGAGGTAGCCGGTCATGCGGCAGTCGAGACAGCCGGCCGGGCGATGAAAACGCGCCGGGCGATTGGCTTTCCAGGGCGCGACCAGTTGATCCCACATCGTTTCCTCGAGCGGGCTGGCGTCGTGCACCTGCTTGCAGTGCGGACAGAGAATGCGCACCAGGCGCTGCGCCATGACGCCGAGCATCGTCGCGCTGAGCAGGTAGGGCGGCACGCCGAGATCGAGCAGGCGCGTCACCGCCGCCGGCGCGTCGTTGGTGTGCAGCGTGGACAGCACCAGGTGGCCGGTGAGCGCCGCCTGAATCGCCACTTCGGCGGTTTCCAGGTCGCGGATTTCGCCGATCATGATGATGTCCGGGTCCTGCCGCATCAGCGCCCGCACGCCCTGCGCGAAGCCGAGATCGATGACGGTCTGCACCTGCATCTGGTTGAACGCCGGTTCGACCATCTCGATCGGGTCCTCGATGGTGCACACGTTGACCGCCGGCGTCGCCAGTTGACGTAGCGTCGAGTAGAGCGTCGTCGTCTTCCCCGAGCCGGTCGGCCCGGTGACCAGGATGATACCGTTCGGTCGCTCGGCCATCGTCTTCCAGCGCGCCTGATCGTCGTCGGTGAAGCCGAGATCGGCGAAACCGCGCACCAGGACTTCGGGGTCGAAGATGCGCATCACCAGCTTTTCGCCGAAGGCGGTGGGCAGCGTGGACAGACGCAGTTCGGCTTCCTGACCGTCGGCCGTCCGCGTCTTGATCCGGCCATCCTGCGGCCGGCGCTTCTCGACCACGTCCATGCGGCCGAGGATCTTGATCCGGCTGACCATCGCCGCCATGACACTCATCGGTATCTGGTAGACCTGATGCAGGACACCGTCGATCCGGAAACGCACGATCCCCAGCTCGCGCCGCGGTTCGATGTGGATGTCGCTGGCGCGCTGCTCGAAGGCGTACTGCCAGAGCCAGTCGACGATGTTGACGATGTGCTGGTCGTTGGCGTCGAACTGGCGATTGCTGCGCCCGAGTTCGACCAGTTGTTCGAACGACGAGAGGTTGCCGCTCGGACCGCCGAGTTGCGCCGCTTTCTTGACCGAGCGCGCGAGGTTATAGAACTCGACCAGATAGCGCGCCACGTCGACCGGGTTGGCCATGACACGGCGAATCTCCTTCTTGACGATCGGCCGGATCTCCTTCTCCCAGTCGCGCAGGAAGGGCTGCGTCGTCGCGACGACGACTTCGCGCGCCGTCACCTGGATCGCCAGGACGCCGAAGCGGGTCGCGTAGGCGCTCGACATGACGTCGGTGACGGCGGTGAAATCGACTTTCAGCGGGTCGATGTGCAGGTAGGCGAGGCCGACACGGGCGGCCAGCCATTCGCCGAGATCGTCGAGGGTCAACGGCCGGTGCGGCTCCTGCCGGGATTTCCACTTCTGATCGGCGATGACCACCAGCGGGTGCGCGTTGAGGCGCTTGAGACGGCTTTCCTTGAGCAGGATCTCGGCGTCCTCGCCGCTCACCAGTTGGTCGTCCACCAGCCAGCCGAGAAGCTCGGGCAGAGTCAGGCGATGTTCGTGCACAGGGTTGACCACGGCTTCGGCCATCGGCGGGCTTTCAGGACGACGAATAGGGCACTATACCGGACATCGCTGACGCGGCTCAATGTCGGCGGCGGTCGGTCCTCGCCACCTGTCACGTCTCGCTTCCGACCAGGAAGCTGGGTAGAGGTAGCGCGCTGGCCGCACATCTCAAGACGCAGACGAATGCCGCGTGCGAACCGGGCGGCGTTGGGCTTTGCAAACGCTTCAGAGATAGCCGGGGCCATGAACAGCCGGGAATGCGGCTCGTACCGCTCGCCGCCGCCTGCCGCCTGGGCGCCGGTAGCGTCGATGCCCACCCGGCCGACATCGACCGCCAGCTTGTCCTTCAAGCGCAGCCGGTACCGCCAGCCCGCCGCGATTAGTTACTCGAACAAGGCCACCGAGGGGTAGAAGCAATCGGCCAAGCACATCGCCGCTACGCCTTCGGGCAACCTGAATCGGTCGCCACCGCGCCGGCCGATCAGGCGCGCCACTCAGTCGACGCGCGACAGCCCGGCGGCGCGCCAGAGCGCCAGCTTGCGCTCGAAGGCCAGGGTGTAGGCCGGGCTGCTCGACGGCAGCACCTGCGTCCGGTAGCCGAGCGACGCGAAATCGGCGGCGAACTTGCCGGCCGTCTGACCGTTGAAGCAGACGCTGACGAGTTGCGGCGCCTCGCCCGGCAGCCGCGAGAAATCGTTCGGTTCGGCCGACTCGATCGCCGAGTCGAGCGCGCCGCGTCGATGACAACAGCGATAGACGTCCCAGACGCCGATCCGGTGATGCAACAGGCGTCGCCGTTTTTCGGCAAATTCGATTTCCGGCAGCGGTTCGCCGAGCAAGGCGCCGAGCAGCCGCCAGAACTGGTTCTGGCGGTGCGCGTAGTAGTGCCCGGCGGCGAGCGAGGCCGGCGAGGGAAAACTTCCGAGAATCAGCGTCGTGATTCCGGCGTCGAGAATCGGCGGCAGGCCGAGAAGTCGCTCTCGCCCGCCGTCGTCCATCAGCGGCCGCTACCCAGCGAGAGCGCCAGCATGAGGTCGTTGATGCGCTTGACGAAACCCGCCGGATCGTCGAGCGATCCGCCTTCGGCCAGCGTCGCCTGCTCGAGCAGCAGATTGGCCCAGTCGTCGAAGCGCGCCTCTTCGTACTTGAGGCGCTGCACCGCCGGGTGCCGCGGGTTGATCTCGAGGATCGGCTTGCTCGCCGGCGCCTGCTGCCCGGCCGCCTTGAGGATGCGCTGCAGGTTGCCGCCGATGTCGTACTCGTCGGCGACGATGCACGACGGCGAGTCGGTCAGGCGATGCGTCACGCGAACGTCCTTGACCTTGTCGCCCAGCGTCTTTTTCACCTTGTCGAGCAGATCCTTGTACTCGTCGGCGGCTTTCTCCGCCTCTTCCTTCTCGGCCGCATCCTCCAGCTTGCCGAGATCGAGCCCGCCCTTGGCCACCGACTGCAGAGGCTTGCCGTCGAACTCGGTGAGGTGGCCGGAGACCCATTCGTCGACGCGGTCGGAGAGCAGCAGGACCTCGATTCCCTTCTTGCGGAAGATTTCCAGGTGCGGGCTGTTCTTGGCGGCGGTGAAGGTCTCGGCGGTAACGTAGTAGATCTTTTCCTGTCCCTCCTTCATGCGTGCCACGTAGTCGGCCAGGGCGACGTTTTCCTCGGCCGTATCGGCGTGCGTCGAGGCGAAACGCAGCAGTTTGGCGATCCGCTCCTTGTTGGCGAAGTCTTCGCCGACACCTTCCTTGAGGACACGGCCGAATTCCTTCCAGAAAGTCGCGTACTTCTCCTTGTCGGCCGCGTCGTCGCTGTCGGCCAGTCCTTCGAGCATGCCGAGAACCTTTTTGACGCAACCGCCGCGAATCGCCTCGATATCGCGCGACTGCTGCAGGATCTCGCGCGAGACATTGAGCGGCAGGTCGTTCGAATCGACGACACCGCGCACGAAGCGCAGGTAGAGCGGCATCAGTTGCTCGGCATCGTCCATGATGAAGACGCGGCGCACATAGAGCTTGATACCGTGGCGCGAGGTGCGGTCGAAGAGGTCGAACGGCGCTTTCGACGGGATGTAGAGCAGTTGCGTGTATTCCTGCTTGCCTTCGACACGGGCATGGACGTGCGCCAGCGGGTCGGTGAAGTCGTGCGCGATATGCTTGTAGAACTCGGTGTACTGTTCGTCGCTGATTTCCGACTTGGGACGGGTCCACAGCGCCGAAGCCTGGTTCACGGTCTCGTCCTGGTCGGTGACGACCTGCTCCTTCTTCTCCTCGTTCCATTCCTCCTTCTTCATCACGATCGGCAGCGTGATGTGGTCGGAGTACTTGCGGATCGTCTGGCGCAGCTTCCAGCTCGACAGGAATTCGTCTTCACCTTCGCGCAAGTGCAGCGTGACCTCGGTGCCGCGCTGCGGGCGCTCGATCATCTCGATCGTGAAATCGCCCTCGCCCGCCGACTCCCAGCGGATCGCCTGGTTGTTTTCGAGGCCGGCGCGCCGCGAGACGACAGTCACCTTGTCCGCGACGATGTACGACGAATAGAAACCGACGCCGAACTGGCCGATCAGGTGCGCGTCCTTGGCCTGATCGCCGGTCAGCGCTGAGAAGAACTCGCGGGTTCCCGACTTGGCGATCGTTCCGAGGTGCTCGATCGCTTCGTCGCGCGACAGGCCGATGCCGTTGTCGCTGACGGTCAGCGTTCTCGCTTCCTTGTCGAAAGCGACCCGGATCTGCAGTTCGCCGTCGTCGCCGTACAGCGCGGCGTTGTTCAGCGCCTCGAAGCGCAGCCGGTCACAGGCGTCGGAGGCGTTGGAGATCAGTTCGCGGAGGAAGATTTCCTTGTTGCTGTACAGCGAGTGGATCATCAGGTTGAGCAGTTGCTTGACTTCTGCCTGAAAACCGAGTGTTTCCTTTTGGGCGCCCATTGAGAACTCCATGCAAAGCGTTGATGAGAAGCGGCGGCGGCAGCGCAAAATCCGCCAACGCGGCGCGCTGCCGACAATGGCGCCTCAGATGGGGTCTTTCGCGGCCATTTCAAGCCCTCTCCGCCGTCGTCCCGAGGCGCCGGGACGACCAGGCTCACGGGTCGAGGCAGCGGTATTCGACGGCCAGCACTTCGACCTGCCGCCAGCCGGCCGGACTCTGGAAACGCACGCTGTCGCCGGCCCGCGACTTGAGCAGCGCGCGCGCCAGCGGCGACACCCAGCTGATGCGTCCGCGCGCCAGGTCGGTTTCGTCTACACCGACGATCTGGTAGGTGCTTTCTCGCCCCTGCTCGTCGCCGATGGTCACCGTCGCGCCGAAGAAAGCCTGCTCGGTACCCTCGCGTCGCGCCGGATCGACGATTTCCGCCAGATCGAGTCGTTTGGTGAGAAAGCGGATGCGCCGATCGATTTCGCGCAGCCGTCGCTTGCCATAGAGATAGTCGGCGTTTTCGGAGCGGTCGCCGTTCGACGCCGCCCACTGGACGACGCCGACGACCTGCGGCCGTTCGACGCGCAACAGATGATCCAGCTCGGACTTGATGCGCGCGTGGCCACCCGGCGTGATGTAGTTGCGTGTCCCCGGCGGCAGCCGGACGGCCGGATCGAGATCGTCGTCCGCATCGTCCTCGCCTGTCGGTTCGCTGGTCAATGCCTCGTTCATCGCCTGTCGATCGGGATAGTTGGCGGCCGGCGGTCGACCGGCGCCGCGCTCTGTCCAAAAAAGAAACGGCGCGGACCCGTCAGCCCACGCCGCACTGCGCCCGGCTGTCCGCCTAATAGCCGATATTGAAGGCCGCCACGTCGATACGCACCGTGTCGCGTCCGAGTGCCAGCGCGGTGTAGCGGGCGAAGCGCATCGCCCAGTCCTTGCCGTCGATGAAGCGCTGCTCACCACCGTAGCGGGCGACATTGAGAATCTTGTCGATGATCAACACCTTGCCCATCGGATTGCTCGGTTCGCATTCGAGATCGGCAAACTCCTTGTCAAACCAGCGGCGCGCTTCTTCGGGAGAACCTGCAGCAAGTTCCGTGTGCGAGAACTTGAACTCGTACTGCCTCTCCCGCCCAAACGAAACGATAATGTGATAAACCATCTGCCTCCTCCCGGCGCTGTCTCAAGGTTAGCTGTCTCAAGGCTACAATTGCACCCTCTATTCTATTCGCAAAAGCGCCCCATGCCGCAAGTCCCGAGCGCGCGCGCCGAGTTTATTGCCGGCCTGCGGGCCTTTGCTCCGATGAGCATGAGCATCATCCCGTTCGGCATGGTTTGCGGTGCCGCCGCGAGCGGCGCGGGAATGACGCCGGCACAGGCACTGGCGATGAGCTGGATGATTTTCGCCGGCTCGGCGCAGATTGCGGCGACCCAGCTTTTCGCCAGCGGCGCGCCGCTGCTCGTCATCCTGGCGACGGCGACCATCATCAACCTGCGCTTCCTGATGTACGGCGCCTCGCTGGCGCAGCATTTCGGCGCCCTCGATCGCCGCCGGCAGGCGCTGATCGCCTATCTGCTGACCGATCAGGCCTACGCACTGACCATCGTGCGCAGCGCACGAGACGCGCCGCGCAAGTTCCTGCATTGTTTCTATTTCGGACTCGGTACCGCCACCTGGCTTTGCTGGCAGAGCGCGTCGATGGTCGGGATCCTGCTCGGCAGCCTCGTTCCGGCAAACTGGTCGCTCGACTTCATTGTGCCGCTGACCTTCATCGCGATGCTCGTGCCGCTGCTCACCGACCGCGCAACGGTGCTGGCAGCGCTCGCCGGCGGCGCCGCATCGGTGCTTCTGGTCCTGCCGTTGAAGCTGAACATGATCGCCGCCGCGCTGATCGGCGTCGCCGTCGGTCTGCTCGCCGAAAAACCGCCGAGCCGGCCGTGAGCGGCGACGACGCGCTTTTCGTCTGGTCGATGATCGTCGGCATCGGCGTCGCCACTTTCCTGATCCGCTTCGTTCCCATCGCCCTGCTCGCCCGTCTCGAACTGCCGGGCTGGCTCAAACGCTCCTTGCGTTTTGTGCCAACGGCCGTGATGGCGGCCATCATCGCGCCGCCGTTGTTTTTTGTCGGTGGCACGCCTACCATAGAACCCGAACTGCCACGCCTCGCCGCCGCCACGCTGGCGGCCTGGGTTGCCTGGCGGTCGCGCAGCACCCTGTTGACCGTTGTACTGGGCATGCTGGCTCTGTGGGGATTGCAATCCCTGCTCGGCTAGCCGGATCACAACCTGTGGATATCGCCAATCATGCTCACCGAAGAACAGATCGCCGACACCCGTGCCACCCTTTACGAGTTGCACATCGAGCACCGCGACCTCGATCAGGTGATCGATCACCTGCTCATCAACCCACCGCCCGACGACCTTCTGATTCGCCGGCTCAAGAAGCGCAAACTGTTGCTCAAGGATCGTATCGCCCACCTCGAGCACTTGCTCGCACCCGATGTCCTGGCCTGATTGTCGGCAACGCATGGCGACAAACCAAGGCAAGCCATGGAATTGACGGTGGCCGGGCAGCGCTGCCACATCGCCTGCGGCGGCCGGAGCTTCGCTCCCTCCACCTCGCGTCTGCCGTTCGTTCTGGTACACGGCGCCGCCAATGACGGCGACGCCTGGCTGACGGTCGCCGGCAGTTTGCGCGCCACGGGCGCCGCCGCTCTGGTACCCGACCTGCCCGGCCACGGCCTCTCGGGCGGACCGGCCTTGCGCAGCATCGAGGCGATCGCCGACTGGCTGCCGTCGCTGCTCGACGCGCTCGGCGTCGAGCAGGCTCTGCTGGTCGGCCACTCGATGGGTTCGCTGGTCACTCTGGAGTGCGCGGCGCGCCACCCACAACGCGTCGGCGGGCTGGCGCTGCTCGGCTCGTCGGTGCCGATGCCGGTGGCCGATACCCTGCTCGGCCGGGCCAGCAACGATCCGGACAGCGTCCTGCGGCTGATGACGGAATACTCGCTGACACCGCGCTTCCAGCTCACCGGCGGCGGCGGGCACGGCATCTGGGGTCCGGGACTGACGCTGGCCATCATGCGCCGCAGCCCGCCCGGCGTGCTGGCGATCGATCTGGCCAATTGCCAGCACTACCAGAACGGCCTGGCCGCCGCGGCCGCGGTGGCCTGCCCGACGCTGTTGCTGGTCGCTCGCCGCGATCGGATGACGCCGCGCCGCAATCTGCCGCCGCTGCAGTCGGCGCTGCGTCAGGTACAGCGGGTCGACATCGACGACTGCGGCCATGCGATGATGAACGAGCAGCCGCAGGCGGTGGTCGAGGAACTCTTGAAGTTTGCGCTGGCGAGCGTGGCTGGACTCAGCCGTCCGGCTTCCTGACCTCGCCGGAGCGCGCCAGCACGATCACGGCAGCGAGAATGATCACGCCGCCGGCGATCTGCCAGCCACCGACCGCCTCGGTGAGAAAAACCGCCGCCAGCACGACGGTCACCACCGGTTCGAGGGTCGACAGGGTCGCTGCGTCAGCCGCGCCGAGGCGCGCCATACCGGCAAAGAAGGTGATCATGGCAACCACGGTCGAAAACAGCGCGATGCCGCCGACCGCCGCCCAGGCCGCCGGCGACCCCGGGAAAGCCGGCCCCCGCCAGAGAACGATCAAGCCGTAGGAGAGCGCCGCCGAGAGCATGATCACCGTCGCCGACGGTATCGCCCCGGCAATCGGCGTGACGCGCTCGCCGACCAGAATGTAGATCGAGTAGATCAGCGCCGCACAAACGCCGAACAGAATGCCGAGTGCGCTGCCCTCGAGACTGCCGCCGACGGCCAGCCCGGTGCCCAGCAACGCGGCCGCGACGGCCAACAGGCGCAGCGCTGACAGCCGCCGGCGCGCCAGGGCGGCAGAGAGCACGGTGACGATCGCCGGATACAGATAGAGCAGCAGCGCCGTCAAACCCGCGGTCGCGTGCTGCAGCGACGCGAAATAGCAGAACGACTGTCCGAGATAGCCCACCCCGCCCATCGCCACCAGGGCAAGCAGGTTGCCGCCGCGCGGCCACGGCATGGCGCGCCATTGCATGACCACGGCCATCGTCCCGCCGGCCAGAGCGAAGCGCAGGAACAGCATGCTGGGCAGGTCGACCCCTTCGGCGTAGGCCAGTTTGGCAAAGATCGGCATGGCACCAAAACCTGCTGCCGAGGCGACGATGCAGACGAAGCCGATGGCGCGTGCACGCGCAAGCGGATCAGGGGTCAAGAAGGAAACTCAATGATGGTGCCGTTGGGGTGCCGGGTCAGAGAAAAACGGCCGCAAGTCCGCCGACCGAAGTGCCGCCGCTACGACGCGGCGCTGACCATCATTATAAAGCGCTTCCGGCCGCCCACCGGGTCGATGATCGACGACGCAACCGTACCCGCCGATCGCCCGCGAGCACTGACCGAAAGGCGGACGCGGTGTAGCGGCTGGGCGCGACGCCGCCTCGAGCCGCCGATCAGGCGGTGGGTGGCGTGCCGTCTGTAGTCGTTGCCCGGAGCTTGCTTCGCGCGCGGCGCGGCGCGGCGCCCAGTTCCAGTTCGGCGATCAGCGGCGCGTGGTCGGAGCAGCGCGCCCAGGCCAGACCCTGCGGCACCTGCATATCGAGCACCGTAAATCCACGCACATAGATGCGGTCAAGCGTCAACCAAGGAGCGAAGCTCGGGAAGGTACGCGAGACACCGGATTGTCCATTACCGGCCGGCCGCCAGGACAGCAGGCGATCGAGCAGACCGCCTTCGGCAGGTGCCGAACTGGCGGCGACGGCAACTTCCTCGACGCCGAGCCGGTCGCGCAACAGGCCATCGACGCGCTGCTGCCAATCGTTGAAATCGCCGGCAATGATCAGCGGTGCGCTGGCCGGCACCTCGCGCTGGACGAATTCGGCGAGGAAGGTCGCCTGACGGACACGGCTGCGCTTGATCAGCCCAAGATGCACACAGATCAGGTGCACCTCTCTACCGCGGCCGCGCCCGAGATGCGTCACCGCGTGCAGCAGGCCACGCTTTTCGAGCGCATGGTCCGAGATGTCGTGATTGGTCGAACCAGTGATGCGGTGCCGCGAAAGGATCGCGTTGCCGTGATGGCCGTGCGGGTAGACCGCGTTCATGCCATAGGCGCGATGGGCGTAAGCGCCGCTGGCCAGAAAGTCGAGCTGCGTGCCGAAGGGGTAGCCAGGGTGATGGGCGAGCCGCTCGTTGCGGTCCTGGACTTCCTGCAGAAAGACGATGTCGGCGTCGATCGCATCGAGCGCCAGGCGAACGTCGTGGATGCGTGGCCGCCCGCGAATGCCGGTGACGCCTTTGTGAATGTTGTAGGTGGCAACCCGGAGCTTCATGGGGAAGTCGGGCGGTTGGCGGCTGGCTGGCGATTCACGGCGGAAGCTGGAAGTAGCGATCGAAAAGCAACGGGTCGTCGAAATGGCGCCGCCCGACAAATGCTGTCGCGTGGCGCCCCCATTGTCGCATCTGGCCGGCACTGGCAATACCCATCGGCCAGAAGAAATAACGCTCGAGGCGCTCACTGCCGGCGATCAACCCATCCGCCCCGAAAGCGCTTCGCCGTCCGCCACCGGGCAGCGGCAGAGAACGCAGTTCATCGTCGTCGCGCAATTCCAGCGCGAGAGACTCATTGCCAGGCGCGGTCTCGATATCCACTCGCTGGAGGTAATGCGACCCGGCGGCGACTTTCAGGACGATGCGTTCATCGGCCGCCGGCGAACGCATCGTCTGCGGCACGAAAAGACCTTCGTCCAGGGTTTCGGGCTGTCGCCGCACCGACAGTCGCTCAGTCGGCAGGAAGAGATGATAACAGCCACAGGGATGGATCGTATCGTAGACCAGCGCACTGCCATCTTCGGCCAAAGTGACACGCCACAGCAGTCCGTCGAGCCGACCGGCGAGGAGGTCGATCGGCGACATCGACGGGCGGGCGGCAAACCAGGTGGTGTAGCTGAGCTGCAGCAGCCAGCGCTCCCCGATGCGGGTGTAGCCGCGGCGCACGTAGAGCACCGGCCGGTCGACGGCAACATCGATCCGCAAGCGTCCCGCTTCCGGTCGCCAGACGAGCGCCCCCGGCCGATCGTCGTCGCTGGCGGTTTCGATCGCCAGGACGGGCGCGTGGCGGGTAAGCAGAGCGGCCAGGTCAGCCGGTGCAACATCCGGCAGACCCAGTTCCGGCGCGCTGCCCGGCGTCGGCAGGGTGGCCGGCGACGGACCGGCGACGTAGCGCCGGCGTCGCCGATCGGCCCATGGATCGGCATCGGAATGGGCAACGAAGTCGGCCAGCGTGCCGTGCTGCCAACGCCGGATTCCGGCCGCAAAGACGTAACGGGTCAGCGGATAGAGACCCAGCACGCGTGCCGTCAACGAGTAGTCGTCGGGCACCTGCGCGGCGTCGCGTAGCACCGGCAGTTGTTGGAGATCGGCTGTCGCCAGTCGGCGCCGGCAATCGTCCAGCGCCTGGCCAGTGGCCGCGTCTTCGTGACCGGCGTTTCGCAACTCGAGGCGCCGCGACGACTCGTCAAGCGCCGCCAACGCGTCCCGCCAGGCCGCTGCCTGGTGCGGCTCGACAGCCGTTTGCGGCGCCAGGGCAGCCAACGTGCGATCGACGCGCAGATAGGGAAAACCCGACACGCGCGGCGTTTGGACGTCGCGCGTGTCAGCCGCCTCAATCAGCGCGTCGCTGTGCCGAAACAAGCGCGCGCAATCGCCGACCGGGTCGTCACGTGGCAGGTACTGGGCAATGGGCAACGCCGCATAGGGATCCATAGCGAGGCAGCCGGCGAGTGCCAGGCAGGTGAGCAGCGGCGACCACCAGCGCCTCACCCGTCGCGCTCTCCGGCCGCCGCCTGGCGCCGCTCGATCTCGCGCAGCATGGCACCGAACTGTTCGTGCATGGTGCGCCGCACGGCATGGATGCCGAACAGGGAACCGATGATCGGCGGCAGCGGCTGCGCCAACGCGAAGCTCGCGTCGTAGTCCAGGCGCACCCCGGGACCCTGCGGCAGAATGATCGGGGTCAGACTGTAGCGACCGGTAAAGCTGCGCAGCGTCGACTCGCCAACCTCCAGCGGCGCCGTTACCAGACGTGCCAGGACATTGGTATAGGGTGTGTGCTGGACGGCCAGGCGAAGCTTGACCGGAAGGTCCAGCACGACCACCGAAAACACGCCAATCTGCTCGATCGTGAGATGGTTGCCGCTGCGCCAAAGAACACGTGCCTGCGTCACGCCGGGGACGAACTCTCGCAAACGCCCATAATCGGTCAAGGTCTCCCAGACGACGCGCTGGTCGGCTGCCACCTGTGCGCTGGCACGTACGACATAAAGTTCGCCGTCGAGCACTACTTCGACCTGCCCTGGGCTCTGCGCAGCAGCGCCATTGGCGAGGCTCAAGGCCAGAAGGGCGGCCAACGGAAGGCACCGACGCGCGCCGCCACGGGACTCGGCCGACATGCGTGGCCTCAGGTGTCTACGGTGATGCCGGCCGCGGTCTGGGGCGCGGTCCATTCGCGACAGATCTTGATCGTCTGCTCGGTGGCCAGGGTTTCGCCCGTCAGTCCGCAGTGCTGCTCACCGTCGGCCGCGAGAAAATGTGCGCAGTACCGGCACTGCCCGAAAGCCTGATTGCCGTTCAAACGCTGCAAAGCATTCAGCACTCCGCGCAGTTCCTTTTCGAAGGTCTGCGGGTCTACCCCGGACGCCGCCAGAACCTGTTCGAGCCGGCACGGCCAACCGGCCTGCAAAACCGCTTCGCCGGCCGCACTCAGACGGAGGTGAACGCGCTTGCCGTGCCGCTCGTCGGCTTTTCTGACGATCAGCCCTTTCCGTTCGAGAACAGCCAGCGTTTGAGAAACGGTCCCGCGGGTGATGCCAAGGTAGTCCGCCACGGCGATCGGGAGGTCACTGTAACGATTGGCCTGCGCCAGATAGCCGAGGACTTGCCGATGCACCGGCAGTAACCCGTGATGTGCCGCGTCGTCGCGCACCAGTTGGTGGATCAGCGCGGCCAGACGTTCGAAGACGAACACGGTCGGAGTCATAACGCTAATGTATCGTCTCGAAGCGTGCCTTGACAAGCCGGTCGGCCAAGCGCTACAGTTCTATATGTATCGACTCGATACATATAGCTCATTTACTCAAAGGAGAACGCCATGAGCCAAGCCATTTTCTTTCATGCCGGTTGCCCGGTCTGTGTCGCTGCCGAGCAGCAGTTTATCGGGGCTCTCGATCCCGCGCGCTACGAGGTCGAAGTGGTCCACCTGGGGCAAGATACGGCACGCGTGGCCGAGGCCGAAAGACTCGGCGTCCAGTCCGTTCCCGCGCTGGTCGTTGACGGTCAGGCCTTTCACATCAACTATGGGGCACCTCTGTCGGCGCTGAAGTGACCCCGCAGCGTCGGGAAAGGCGGCCGCCGCCGGACGCCCCATGATCCGCTGGCCGGCCACCGCGGGGAGGCCGGGATTTGCTCCGACACCCGCGGCGGTGGTCGACGGCGCCGCTCTGTTATACTTCGGGCTCTTCCGAATCGACCCCGGCCGAAACGCAAACCATGAAATACCAGATCATCCCGGTCACACCCTTCGAACAGAACTGCAGCCTGCTGTGGTGCGAACAGAGCCGGCTCGGTGCGGTCGTCGATCCCGGCGGCGACCTGTCGCGCATCCTGCGCGTGGTCGAAGCGAACGGGGTGACATTGGAGAAGATCCTGGTTACCCACGGGCATATCGACCATGCCGGTGCAGTCGCCGACCTGGCTGAACGCCTGTCGCTGCCGATCGAAGGCCCACAGCGCGAGGACAAATTCTGGATCGACGGGATGCCGGCACAGAGCAAGATGTTCGGCTTCGCCAACGTGCGCGCTTTCACTCCCGACCGTTGGCTTGAGCAAGGCGACAAGGTGAGTTTCGGCAAGGTCGAACTGGACGTCCTGCACTGCCCCGGGCATACGCCGGGGCACGTGGTGTTCTTCTACCAGCCGGGGCGCTTGGCGGTCGTCGGCGATGTCCTGTTTCAGGGCTCGATCGGCCGCACCGACTTCCCCAAGGGCGACTTCGACACGCTGATTTCGTCTATCCAGCAACGCCTCTGGCCACTCGGCAGCGATGTCGCCTTCATTCCCGGCCACGGGCCGATGTCGACCTTCGGTGCCGAGCGCCGCAGCAACCCTTTCTGCGGCGACTAGCGTGGCGAAAAGGCGCGCCGTCGGCTGAGATCGGCGCGAGCGGCCATCGACAAGTCACCGGCAAAATGCAAAACCGTCGTCCTTGTCGGGCGCAGCGACGTCCGCTGAAAACCTTTCCCCCGGGTCCAGCGGGCGCCGCCCAGGGGCTGACTGTTTCCAGCCAGAAAGATTGACGGCTCACTCGTCATGCCGCCGCTCTGACGTGAGTCGTCCGCCGGCGTCCGATCCAACTCGAATTCAACAGCCGGCGTCTTGCGGTGGGCTCGCCGCCTAGAAGTGCAGGGGCCGCTTGTCGCAGGCCAGAGCCGCTTCATGGACGACTTCCGAGAGCGTCGGGTGCGCGTGGCAGATACGCGCCAGATCTTCGGAAGCGGCACCGAACTCCATCGCCACCACCCCTTCCGAGATCAGTTCCGAGGCGTTGGCGCCGATGATGTGCAGGCCGAGAATGCGGTCGGTTTCGGCGCAGGCCAGCAGCTTGACGAAGCCGGTCGGGTCGCCCATGCCCAGAGCGCGGCCATTGGCGGCGAAAGGAATCTTGCCAACCTTGTAGGCGACACCGGCTGACTTCAGTTGTTGCTCGGTCTTGCCCACCCAGGCAATCTCGGGACTGGTATAGATCACCCAGGGAATGGTGTCGAAGTTGCAATGACCGGACTGGCCAGCCATCATTTCGGCAACCATCACGCCTTCCTCCATCGCTTTGTGCGCCAGCATCGGCCCGGCCACGACATCGCCGACCGCCCACACGCCAGGCAGGTTGGTCCGGCAATGCGCATCGACCTCGATCTGCCCGCGCTCGTTGAGCTGCAGGCCGACTTTGTCGGCATTCAGGCCATCGGTGTTCGGGATGCGACCGATCGAGACGATCAGACGATCGGCATCGAGCTTCTGCGGGTTGCCGTCCTTGTCGGCGTAGTCGATCGAGACGCCTTTCTGGGAAACTTTGACGTCGCCGATTTCGATACCGGTGATGATCTTCAGTCCCTGCTTGGCGAATACCTTGGCCGCCTCCTTGGCGACATCGACATCGGCCACCGAAAGAAACTCCGGCAGAGCCTCGAGAATCGTCACTTCGGAACCCAGGCGACGCCAGACGCTACCCATTTCGAGACCAATGACGCCGGCACCGATGACGGCAAGTCTTTTCGGTACCGCGTCGATGTCCAGCGCACCGACGTTGTCACAAACGATCTCGTTGTCCACCGGCACACCGGGCAGGTGACGCGCCTTCGAGCCAGTAGCGACAATCACTTGCTTCGCCTCGACAAGTTCCTGGCCGACTCGGAACTGCCACACCTCGCCTTCGCCGGAACTCTTGCGGCCGACGAAGGCGCCGTGCCCGTTGAGCAGGGTGATCTTGTTCTTCTTGAACAGGCTCTTGATGCCGCTGGTCAACTGCTTGACGATGGCGTTCTTGCGGCCGGTCATCCGCGCCACATCGATGATCGGAGCACCGACACAAATCCCCTGTTCGGCAAAATTGTGCCCCACTTCCTCGAAGAGATGCGAGGTGTGCAGCAATGCCTTCGAAGGAATGCAACCGACGTTGAGACAGGTGCCGCCGAGACGCGGTTCGCCTTTGGGGTCGGCGTAAGGGTTCGATTCGCAGCAGGCGACCTGAAACCCGAGTTGCGCCGCCCGGATGGCCGCGACATAGCCACCTGGGCCGGCTCCGACAACGAGAACGTCAAATTGCTTGGACATGATATTTCTTCCCTTTCTGACCGCAGAGACACGCAGACCCGGATCTCTCACGGAACGAATCCTCCACGTCTCCGTGCCTCGGATCCGAGTGGTTAAACGCCGAGCAGGAGGCGGGCCGGATCTTCCAGCGCCTCTTTCATCGTCACCAGGCCGAGTACCGCCTCGCGACCGTCGATGATGCGGTGGTCGTAGGACATTGCCAGGTAGTTGATCGGACGGATGACGATCTGGCCATTTTCGACCACCGGCCGGTCCTTGGTGGCGTGGATGCCGAGAATCGCCGACTGCGGCGGGTTGATGATCGGCGTTGACAACATCGAACCGAAAACGCCGCCGTTCGAGATCGAAAATGTGCCGCCAGTCAGCTCCTCCATCGACAGCTTGCCGTCCTTGGCTTTGGCGCCGAATTCGCCGATCTTCTTCTCGATGTCGGCGATGCTCATCTGGTCGGCATCGCGCAGGATGGGCACGACCAAGCCGCGCGGACTGCCGACGGCAATCCCGATGTCGATGTAGCCGTGATACACGATGTCATTGCCGTCGACCGAAGCGTTGATCACCGGAAACTTCTGCAAGGCAGCCACGGCCGCCTTGACGAAGAAGCCCATGAAACCGAGGCGAACACCGTGCGCCTTCTCGAAGCGTTCGGCGTACTGCTTACGCAGCGCCATGATCGGGCCCATGTTCACTTCGTTGAAAGTGGTCAGGATCGCATTGGTCGCCTGCGACTGCAACAGCCGTTCGGCGACACGGGCGCGCAAGCGTGACATCGGCACACGCTGTTCCGGACGATCGCCCAAGGGCACCGCAACGGCCGGCGCCGGCGCCAGCGCCGGCTGCCCCGCCACCGGCGGCGCGACGACCGGCGCCGCAGCCGCCGGTTTGGCAACCGGCGGCTGTGCCGCCAGCGCATCGGACTTGGTGACCCGGCCACCACGGCCACTGCCGACCACATCGGTGACGGCAACGCCTTTCTCCTCAAGGATCTTGCGCGCCGCCGGCAGGGCAAAAGCGCCGGCCGTGGCGGCCGCTGCCACCACGCCTTCCGCTTTCGCGATGGCCGGCTTGGCCGGCGGCGCGGCGACGGCACCGGCCTGCGCCGCGGTGTCGATGCGCGCGATGACCTCACCCGAGACGACCGTATCACCGTCACCCTTGACGATTTCCACCAGCACACCGGCATCCGGCGCAGGCAGTTCGAGGACGACCTTGTCGGTCTCGATGTCGATCAGGTTTTCATCCCGCGCCACGGCTTGGCCAGCCTGTTTGTGCCACGAGACCAGGGTCGCTTCGGCGACCGATTCGGAAAGCTGTGGAACTTTGACGTCGATGATCATGTTCACTCCGTTCTAGGCTGGTTTGTAGTACTCGATCTCACCGAACGCGGAGTCGATCAGAGCCTTCTGTTGGGCATTGTGCTTGCTGTAATAGCCGACAGCCGGGGAAGCCGACGCCGGCCGCGAGACGAGCAGCAGATGCTGCTTGTCGCTGAGCGAGCGCGAGAGGTGCTGGCGCGAGGCGATCCAGTACCAAGCCCCCTGATTGCGCGGTTCTTCCTGGCACCAGACGACCTCGGTCGCCTTCGGGTACTTCGCCAGCTCTTCCTGGAAAGACTCCTGCGGGAACGGATAGAACTGCTCGAGACGGGCGATCGCAATGTGCGAAACCTTTTTCTCCTGCCGCGCCGCGATCAGTTCGTAGTAGACCTTGCCGGAGCAGAAGATCACACGGGTCACTTTCTTCGCATTGATCGGATCGACTTCGCCGATGACGCGCCGAAACTCGCCTTCGCTCAGTTCTTCCAGCGTCGACGTCGCATCTTTGTGGCGCAGCAACGACTTCGGCGAAAAGACGATCAAGGGCTTGCGTTGATTGCGCACCGCCTGGCGGCGCAGCATGTGGAAGACCTGCGCCGGCGTCGACGGTTGGCAGACCTCCATGTTCATTTCGGCGCACAACTGCATGTAACGCTCGATGCGCGCCGACGAGTGCTCGGGCCCCTGTCCTTCGTAGCCGTGCGGCAGCAGCAGTACCAGTCCGCTGGCGCGACCCCACTTGGCCTCACCCGAGGCAATGAACTGGTCGATGACGACCTGCGCACCGTTGGCGAAATCGCCGAACTGCGCTTCCCAGACGACCAGTTCGTGGGGATTGGCCGAAGTGTAGCCATACTCGAAGGCAAGAACCGCTTCCTCCGACAACACCGAGTCGAAGCACTGGAACCCCCCCTGCCGTTCCTGCAGATGCGCCAGTGGGTAATAGGTTCCCTGGTCCCAATGCTCTCGGTTCTGGTCGTGCAGCGCCGCATGGCGATGGAAGAAAGTGCTGCGACCCACATCCTCACCCGAAACGCGAACCCCGTAGCCGGAAACGAGAAGCGAGGCGTAGGCCAGGTTTTCCGCCATTCCCCAGTCGACCGGGAGCTTGCCCTCACCCATTTGCCGACGATCGTCGATGATCTTTCTGACCCGGCTATGCAGCGTGAAGTTCGGAGGAATCGCCGTCAGCCGCTCGGCCAGACGCTGCAACTCCGCGATCGGCACCTTGGTGTCGCAAGTCTCGATGTAGGTCGGCGAAAGGAAGGGAGTCCAATCGATAGTCATCGGGTGCTTGTAGCCGGCAAGCACCGGGTTATACAGCAGTTCGCCGCGATCGAGATGGGCCCGGTAGTCCGCGATGATCTGGTCCGGCCCATCTACCGAAAGGATGCCCTCGGCAACCAGCTTGTCGGCGTAAAGTTTGCGCGTTCCCGGATGTTGCTGAATCTTCTTGTACATCAGCGGCTGGGTGACCATCGGCTCGTCCTGCTCGTTGTGGCCGAGTTTGCGATAGCAGACAATATCGACCACCACATCCTTCTTGAACGTCCGGCGATAGTCGACAGCGATGCTGGTCACCAGCGCGACCGCTTCCGGGTCGTCGCCATTGACGTGAAAGATCGGCGCTTCGGCCATCTTGAAGATGTCCGTGCAGTACAACGAAGAGCGGTAGTCGCGCGGATCGGAAGTGGTGAAGCCGATCTGGTTATTGACCACGATATGCACGGTCCCGCCGACGCCGTAGCCACGCGTCTGCCCGAAATTGAGTGTTTCCTGGTTGACCCCCTGACCGGCGACTGCTGCATCGCCGTGAATCAGGACAGCCAGCACCTTGTCCTTGCCCTTTTCGCCGCGACGCCGCTGCCGAGAGTAGACCGAGCCGACCACCACCGGGTTGACGATTTCGAGGTGCGAGGGGTTGAAGGCCAGAGTCAGATGGCAAGGCCCGCCCGGCGTGGACACATCGGACGAATAGCCCATGTGATACTTGACGTCGCCGGCCGTCAGATCCTGCGCCTTCTTGCCTTCGAATTCGTCGAACAGCATCGCCGGCTCTTTGCCGAGCGTATTGACCAGAACGTTGAGGCGCCCTCGATGTGCCATGCCGACAACGATCTCGTCGACCCCACCGGCACCGGCAACGCGAATCAGCTCATCCATGGAAACGATCAACGATTCCCCGCCTTCGAGCGAGAAGCGCTTCTGGCCGACATAGCGTGTGTGCAGATAGCGCTCGAGCGTCTCGGCAGCGGTGAGCCGCTCAAGCATCCGCGTGCGTTCTTCAGCGGTGTAGCTCGGCTTTGAATGGATGCGTTCGAGACGGTCCTGGATCCATCGCTTTTCGGCGACCGTGCTGATATACATGTACTCGACGCCAATCGATCCGCAGTAGGTCGCCTTCAGGGCGTCGTAGATCTGGCCAAAGGTGGCGTGATCGGGTGTTCCCTTGAAAGAGCCCGCGTTGAACACGGTATTCAGGTCGGCATCGGTGAGACCGTAGTACGTCGGGTCGAGCTGTGGCACGTCCGGACGCGGTGTGCGCTTCAGCGGGTCGAGGTTGGCCCAGCGATCGCCGATGAAACGGTAGGACGTGATCATCTGCAGAATGCCCACCTGTTTCCTGTCGTCCACCGGCGCCACGGCGGCAGCGCGGTAACCACCCTTCCTCGCCTGTTCGGCAAAGGCGTTGATCACCGGCAGATGCGGCACATCGCGAGCCACGTAACCCGGCAGTTGCGCCAGCTTGTCGAAATAGTCTCGCCATTGTTCGGAAACCGAACCGGGATTGTCGAGATAATTTTCGTACAACTCCTCGACAAAGGGCGCATTGCCACCAAAGAGGAGGGAGTTACCAAAAAGCTGATTCATCATGGCAGTTACCTGTCGTCACGGTCCTGGTTCGAATCAAAGAAAACCCGTAGCCACACAGGGCCACAGAATGAAAAAAGGGCGGCCACCGTCTGCCGCCCTTTTGACTCCGTCCGCCTATCGCTGGTCGACCGGAATCACATCGCGCCTGGCCGCGCCGACATAGAGCTGACGCGGGCGACCAATCTTGTACTCCGGATCGTTGATCATTTCCTCCCACTGCGTCATCCAGCCGACCGTCCGGGCGAGAGCGAAGATGCAGGTAAACATCGAGGTCGGAATACCGAGTGCTTTCTGAACGATGCCTGAATAGAAGTCGACGTTGGGATAAAGCTTCTTCTCGATGAAGTAGTCGTCCTCGAGGGCAATCTTCTCGAGCTCCAGCGCCAGCTTGAATAGACGATCGTTCTCCAGACCGAGTTCCTTGAGAACGTCGTTGCAGACCTGCCGCATCAACTTGGCGCGCGGATCGAAGTTCTTGTAGACGCGATGTCCGAAGCCCATCAGCTTGAAGTCGTCGTCCTTGTCCTTGGCACGGGCAATGTACTTGCCAACGCGCGACACGTCGTGGATTTCTTCGAGCATCTGCAGGCAGGCTTCATTGGCGCCGCCGTGCGCCGGCCCCCACAAGCAAGCGATACCGGCCGAAATGCAGGCATAGGGGTTGGCTCCCGACGATCCCGACAGACGCACGGTCGACGTCGAGGCATTCTGTTCGTGGTCGGCATGCAAGGTGAAGATGGTGTCGAGAGCGTGCACCAGAACGGGATTCGGCTTGTACTCTTCGCACGGCGTGCCGAACATCATGTGCATGAAGTTGGCCGTATAGTCGAGGTCGTTGCGCGGATAGATGAACGGCTCGCCGCGGTGGTATTTGTAGGCCATCGCGACAATGGTCGGCAACTTGGCGACGATGCGGTTGAAGCTGATGTTCTGATGCTCGAGATCGGAAAAGTCCTCGGCTTCATGGTAGAACGCCGACAAGGCACCGACGACGCCGACCAGTACCGCCATGGGGTGCGCATCCCGACGAAAACCCTGATAGAACTTCACGAGTTGTTCGTGGACCATCGTGTGTTCTTTGATGTTTCGCTCGAACTTGGTCTTCTCCGTCGCGCTCGGCAACTCGCCATGCCACAACAGGTAGGCCACCTCGAGAAAGTTGCACTGCTCGGCAAGTTGCTCGATGGGATAGCCGCGATACAGCAACTCGCCCTTGTCGCCGTCGATAAAAGTGACCGTCGATCGGCAGCTGGCGGTAGACAAGTAGCCGGAGTCGTAAGTGAACAGGCCCGTCTTGGCGCCCAGCGTACGGATGTCGATGCAATCATTGCCGTGTGTCGGCGTCATGATTGGAAACTCGACAGGGGCCCGGCCGTCGATGATGAGAGTTGCTTTACGTTCCGTCGTCATTGATATATCCCCGTTCAGGTGTTGAGGTCACAGCTGCCAACAGAAAGCTGCCAGACTATGGGAGCTTCCTTACTTAACTCTTACGTTGCGCAACAGCGCAAGGACTTCGGCCTGGACGGGATCCGGGCATTCTCGGCTGCCATTCACCAGCGGCCACAGCTCAAGATCCTCCATGTCGGCCAGGATCACAAAGGCATCCGCCTGCTCGGGGGTCAGCGCCGGATAGATCCGGTCGAGAAACTCCCCGAGCAGCAGGTCCATTTCCAGCATGGCGCGACGTGTGCAGCGCCAGCGCAGGCGGTTGATCTTTTCCCTTTCCTCCATCAGATCGCACGACGGACCATCAGCTCTTTGATCTTGCCGATTGCCCGGGTCGGGTTGAGGCCCTTCGGACAGACGTCGACGCAATTCATGATCGTGTGGCAGCGGAAAAGCCGGTAAGGATCCTCGAGATCGTCCAGACGTTCATTGGTCGCGGCGTCCCTGGTGTCGGCGATGAAGCGGTAGGCGTTGAGCAGGCCGGCCGGGCCGACGAACTTGTCCGGATTCCACCAGAAGGACGGGCACGAGGTCGAGCAACAGGCACAAAGAATGCACTCGTAGAGACCGTTGAGCTCTTCGCGTTCTTCTGGCGATTGCAGGCGCTCACGGTCGGGCCGAGGCCCCTCGTTGATCAGGTAGGGCTTGATCGAGTGGTACTGCTTGAAGAACTGCGTCATGTCGACGATCAGGTCACGGATCACCGGCAAGCCGGGCAAGGGCCGCAGGACGACCGGCTGCTTCAGATCCTTGATTTCCGTCAGGCAGGCGAGACCGTTCTTGCCGTTGATGTTCATCGCGTCCGAACCGCAGATGCCTTCGCGGCACGAGCGGCGATAGGACAGCGTATCGTCCTTCGCCTTGAGCCGGGTCAGGATGTCCAACAACTTGCGATCGATCGCGAAATCGACCTCGACCGAGATGTCCTGCATATAGGGCGCGTTGTCCTTGTCGGGATCGTAGCGATAAATCTTGAACTGCATGGTACTGGTGGCCATTTTCATTGACTCCTCAACGCACGATCAGTAGGAGCGCGTCTTCAGCGCGATGGTTTCGACGGACAACGGGGTCATGATCACCGGCTTGTAGCTCAAGGCATTGCTAGCGCGATGCCAAAGCGTGTGCTTGTGCCAGTTGACGTCGTCACGCCCATTCGGATTGGCGGCCGTGTCCGGCGCGTCGTCACGCACATGGGCGCCGCGCGACTCCTTGCGCGCCTCAGCGGAAACCATCGTCGCCTTGGCCACCTCGATCAGGTTGTCGAGTTCGAGCGCTTCCACGCGCGCCGTGTTCCAGACCTGAGACTTGTCCTTGATTTCGGTCATGGCAACCGCTTTCTCGATGTCGAGAATCTTCGCCACACCTTCGACCAGCATATCCTTGAAGCGGAAGACGCCACAGTGCTTCTGCATCGTCCGCTGCAACTCAAGACGAGTTTCGTTGACGTTGGCGCCACCAGTCTGCGTGTTGAGTCGGTTCAGTCGCGCCAAGGTAAAATCGGCAAAATTCGCCGGCAGTTCCTTGAGCCCGATCTCACCCGATTTGATGTCGGCAATCACCGAATCGCCGGAGGCTTTGCCGAAAACCAGCAGATCCAGCAGCGAGTTGGTCCCCAGCCGGTTGGCGCCATGCACCGAGGCACAAGCCACTTCGCCAGCCGCATAGAAGCCCTTGATCGGCGTCCCGTCGTCGGAGACGACCTGCCCCTTGTAGTTGGTCGGTACACCGCCCATCTGATAGTGACAAGTCGGCACAACCGGAATCGGCGCCTTGATCGGGTCGATACCGGCAAACTGGATCGATATCTCGCGTATTCCCGGCAGGCGCTTCATGATCGTCGCCGGGTCGAGGTGCGTGATGTCGAGCAGGACGAAATCCTTGTTCGGTCCGCAACCGCGGCCCTCGTTGATCTCGGTGACCATGGCCCGGGAAACGACATCGCGCGACGCCAGATCCTTGGCATTCGGCGCGTAACGCTCCATAAAGCGCTCGTTGGTCGAGTTGCGCAGGATGCCGCCCTCACCACGCACGCCTTCGGTGATCAGAACACCGGCACCGGCAACGCCGGTCGGATGGAACTGCCAGAACTCCATGTCCTCGAGCGGGACACCCGCGCGCGCGGCCATTCCGAGACCGTCGCCGGTATTGATGAAGGCGTTGGTCGAAGAATAAAAGATGCGCCCGGCGCCACCGGTGGCAAAGACGGTCGCTTTGCTGTGAAAAGCGACCACTTCACCGGTTTCCATCTCGAGAGCGATGACCCCGAGCACCTGACCCGAATCGTCGCGCATCAGGTCGAGCGCCATCCACTCGACAAAGAACTGCGTATTGGCACGCACGTTGCGCTGGTACAGCGCGTGCAGCATGGCGTGGCCGGTGCGGTCGGCCGCCGCGCAGGCGCGGCGAACCGGCTTTTCGCCAAAGTTCGACATGTGCCCGCCGAACGGGCGTTGATAGATCTTGCCTTCGTCGGTTCGGTCGAACGGCATGCCGAAATGCTCGAGTTCGACGACCACCTCCGGCGCCTTGCGACACATGTACTCGATGGCATCCTGATCGCCGAGCCAGTCGGAACCCTTGACCGTATCGTACATGTGCCAATGCCAGTGATCGTCCTCGGAGTTGCCGAGCGAAGCCGACACGCCGCCCTGCGCGGCGACGGTGTGCGATCGAGTCGGAAAGACCTTCGAAAGAACCGCTGTTTTCAGGCCGGCTTCCGACAATTGAATCGCTGCCCGCAGACCCGAGCCGCCGGCGCCGACGATCACGGCATCGAACTTACGTACTGGAATGGTTAGCTTGCTCACTTACATTCTCCACAGGATCTGAACCGCCCAGCCGGCGTAGCCGACGAGCACCGCCGCCGTTGCAATCATCATCAGTAGACGCAAGCCATCGGGTTTGACATAGTCCATCCAGATGTCCCGCACGCCAATCCAGGCATGATAGAAGAGGCTGACGAGAAACAGGAAAGTGGCAAACTTCATGAAGCCGTTGGCAAAAATGCCGCGCCAGGCTTCGAAGGAGTCAGGACCGACGGCACCGACGACGACCAGAAAGACGACCGTATAAACCGCCATGATGACGGCGGTCGCACGCTGGATGATCCAGTCCTTGAGGCCGTAATGCGCCCCCACGAGAACACGATTTACCATAGCACTTTGGCTCCGATGATCAGGGTCAGCGCGATGCTGACCACGAAAACGATCTTGCTCGACAAGCGCGCTGCCTCGAGCTCGACGCCCTTGTGCAGGTCAAGCAGCAGATAGCGGATACCGGCACAGAAGTGATGCATGTAGAACCAAATCAGCCCCAGCAGGATGATCTTGGCCAGCGGATGAGCGACCACCGCCTTGGCGCTGGCGAAGGTCTCACCAGAAGTCAGGCTGGCCTGAAGCAGCCATAGCAGAAATGGCAGCAGCAGGAAAATCGCTGCCCCGCTGATCCGGTGGAGGATTGACAGGATACCCGGAAGGGGTAGCCTGATAGTCGGCAAATCCAAGTTCTTTGGACGCCTTTTCTTGATTGCCATCTCTGCCATGAACGTCATCCTTCAAGTGTAATGCGGCCGAATCCGTGCCGCCCGACCCCTGCAAAACCACGTTCGATTATAAACCAATCGAACGCCCCTAACTTGCCTGCGACGCCTCCTCCGGAGTTTCAGCCCAGTTGATTGTGATAATGATAGTTGCGTGTCGCATAGAAGCCGCGGCGCCATTCCACCGGCTTGTTGCCATACGTGAAGGTAACGCGTTCGACGAGCAACAGCGGGCTCCCCTCGGCGATTTGCAGCAGTTCGGCGCTCACCCGGTCAGCCGAGATCGCACGCAACCGCTCGTCGGCGCGGATCATGCGTACGCCATAGCGCGTTTCGAACAGACTGTACAGCGACTCGCCGGACCTCAGAACGTCCAGCGACAAGTCAGGGAAGAGTTCGCTCGGCAGATAGATTTCATCGAACACCACCGGCTCTTCACCCAGCTTCAGCAAGCGGCGAACGATGGTGATCGGCGCACCGGCTTCAAGCCCGAGGGTTCGTGCGACATCGGTACCGGCTTTGGCGCGCCAACATTCCAAAGGAATACTCTGGGAAGGCCGAGGTTCGCCATCGTTCGGGACCAGGCGCAGGAAGCGGAAATAGGAGCCGGGATCCCGGTGCGTCGCGACGAAGGTACCTTTGCCCTGCTGGCGAACCAGCAGATGCTGGGCGGCCATCTCGTCTACCGCCTTGCGTACGGTTCCCTGACTTACACCGAAGCGGCCGGCCAGTTCCGATTCGCTCGGTATCGGGTCACCGGGCCCCCACTCGCCGGATTCCAAGTGGCGCAGGATCAAATCCTTGATCTGCCGATAGAGCGGGCTGAAGGTCGGAGAATGCAATGACGTGGGCCGGTTCATGGAATGTCATTTCAGCACAGTTTCACGCCCGCGTCCATCCCGTTTCACTCAAAAATATCATATATAAGACATAAGTTAGATTTGACACTTTCCGGCTTTCGCTTTTATCATTCTTCCGATTTGCCGTCCCCTCCGAGTACGCATCGCAGGGCAACGCCGATCGAGTTCCATCTTCTTGCTCATCACCAACCACTATCACACGACAGGAGCCGCATCATGTCCAAAGCCCCCATGCGCGTCGCGGTCACCGGCGCTGCCGGTCAAATCGGTTACAGCCTGCTCTTCCGGATCGCCTCCGGAGAAATGCTCGGCCGTGATCAGCCGGTCATCCTTCAGTTGCTCGACCTGCCGCAAGCCCAAAAGGCTTGCCAAGGCGTCATGATGGAACTCGAAGACTGCGCCTTTCCGCTGCTCGCCGGCATGTTCGCCACCGACGATCCTAACCTCGCCTTCAAGGAAGCCGATCTCTGCCTGCTGGTCGGAGCACGTCCACGCGGCCCGGGAATGGAGCGCGCCGACCTGCTGACCGCCAACGGGGCGATCTTTACCGTGCAGGGCAAGGCAATTGCCGAAAACGCCAACGAAGACGTCCGCGTCCTGGTCGTCGGCAACCCCTGCAATACCAACGCCCTGATCGCCGGCTCCGCCGCCCGCAAGGTTGGCCGGACCAATCCGAACAACTACCATGGGATGCTTCGCCTCGACCACAATCGTGCGCTTTCGCAACTCGCGGCCAAGACCGGCCGGCCGGTGGCAAGTTTCAAGCAACTCGTTGTCTGGGGCAACCACTCGCCATCGATGTACGCCGACTACCGTAACTGCACGTCGAATGGCGACAACGTTAAAGCGCTGATCAATGATCCGGTGTGGAACAACGACACTTTCTTGCCGACCGTCGGCAAGCGCGGGGCCGCGATCATCGACGCGCGCGGCCTCTCATCTGCCGCTTCGGCCGCCAATGCGGCGATCGATCATATGCGCGACTGGGTCCTCGGTTCCGAGGAATGGGTCACCATGGGTGTGCCCTCCGACGGTTCTTACGGCATACCCGCCGGCATCGTTTTCGGTTTTCCGTGCGAGTGCAAGGGCGGAGACTTCAAGATCATCCAAGGGATCGAGATCGACGACTATTCGCGCGATAAGATCAACAAGACGCTCAAGGAGTTGACCGACGAGCAGGATGCCGTCAAGCACATGCTTTAGTCGAATCGGCGCTTCCCCCTGCCAAGGCCGCGGCTGGTCCGCGGCTTTTTTCTCCGCGAGCGCCGATTCTCATGCGCTAGAATGCGTTCCTTTCGTCGCCCAAGGCAATCTCGAATTGACTACGTCGTCAATTTCCTTCTGCCCACCGGATGCCCTCAGCCGTGCCTAGCGCCGCGAAGCCGGTAGTGGCCCATCAACGGGCGTCACTTTCGGCACCATGAGCCCGCTGTCGGAACTGACCGCCAAGGTTCTCGAGTTCCGGGACGAGCGCAACTGGGCGCAGTTCCACAGTTTGCGCAACCTGATCGTGTCGCTGAATCTCGAGGCCGGCGAATTGCTCGAATTGACGCAATGGAAGAGCGACACCGAAATGGCGGGGCTGCTTGACCAAGCTGACGCACGCGAAGCGTTACGCGACGAATGTGCCGACGTCCTGATCTATCTGTTGCTGATTGCCGAGCAGGCCGGCATCGACCTCGCAGAAGCTACGCGGTTGAAACTGGCGAAGAATGCCGTCAAGTACCCGGTCGATATCAGCTACGGGTCCAGCCGCAAGTACTCGCAGGCGCCTGCCGCTGAGTGCCGCGACAAAGTCTGAGTCCTTCGACGATTGGACTGCGCGGCTCGGCTTCAGGGTGGCGTCTCGAGCGTGAAGCCTGCGCCCCGATCAACGCGGAGCACGTCAACCAAGCACGGCATCACCTCCTCCAAGGTGGCCCGCAAGGTCCACGGCGGATTGACAACGAACAGCCCGCTGCCGTGCATCCCCAGGCCGTCCCCGGCCGGCGTCCTGACGCGCAATGTAGCGTGCAGCCAATCCTTGGCCGGGAGGCGCTTGAGGCGCGCCGGCAAGTCATGTGCCTCCAGCCTGGTCAACTGGGGATACCACAACAAATAAGTACCACTCGGGAAACGCCGCAGACACTCCTTGAGCGAAACGACGACGCGTTCGTAATCACGCTTCTCCTCGTAGGCCGGATCGATGAGTACCAACGCGCGCCTTGGCGGAGGAGGCAGCAAGGCTTTAAGCGCGGCGAAACCGTCGCTTTGGTGGATGATTACCTGTCGGCCGGCAGCGGCAAAATTCGCTCGCAGGCGGAGTACGTCGCGGCTATGCAACTCGAACAGATGCAAGCGGTCGTTGCTCCGCAGAGTCGCCAACGCCAGGCAGGGTGAACCCGGGTAATTTTGCAGGCGGCCGTCGGGATTACTCCGGCGCACCAAGTCAACATAGTCGACGATCGCTGGCGGCAGCTCGCGGCGTCCCCACAGGCGGCCGATACCTTCCCTGTACTCGCCCAGCTTCAGCGCCTGCACCGAATCCAGCGCGTAATGGCCGGCGCCGGCGTGCGTGTCGATGTAGCAAAAGGCTTTGTCCTTCTGACCCAGGTAGCGCGTGAGCTGAACGAGCACCACATGTTTGAAAACGTCGGCCTGATTGCCGGCATGAAAGGCGTGACGGTAGCTCAGCATCGTTGGCTTTCGTGGCGTACGCGGCCGACAACGGCGGTCAGCGCGTTAGTCCGGTGGCGGCTGGATACGGCCGTCGGTACTGAACTGATAATCGCGAAAGATGTGCTCGGCGCTGAGCAATTGCCAGCTTCCGTCGGACAAGCGACGTGAAGTGTCCTTGAGGCGATACGCGTAGTGACCGCAGGTCCAGCAGTCGAAATTGCGCATCTGGGTACACAGGCAGGTCTTGTCCTTGACCGAAATGCGCTTGACGCCGGGGTTCGCCGCCACCTCTCGGTTGTAGGCGCTGATGTAGGAGCAATTGCCGCTACTATCGAGCAGATAGCCATAGGCCTCGCAATTGGGCCGTATCCCGTCACCGATCGCCGGGCTGCTGCTTAGCATGCGCATCGGGTAACCGGTCGGCGAAATCTGGTTGACCTCGATCTGGTCTTCGGTAGCTTCGAAATAGCGTTGCTTGACGTCTTCCGGCAGACCACACTCGCGCGATACCGTGAAACGGGTGGCCACCTGAACGGCACCCGCTCCTTTTTCGAGAAAGTTTACGGCGTCGCTGCCGGTGAAGATGCCGCCGGCCGGAATCAAGGGAATGGCCAGTTTTTCGGCCTGCAGATAGGCATGGATCTCGGCAAAGATTGTCGCCAAGTCATATTGCGCCCAGTCCATGCCAAAGCCCAGGTGTCCGCCGGCCAGAGGCCCTTCCACCACGACATAGTCGGGCAGCCGGTTGCAGCGCGCCGTCTTGCGCAAAAACAACTGCAGAGCGCGCAAGGAAGAAACGATGATCCCCAGCTTCGCATCGCGAAAGCGCGGATGGTCTTCGATCAGGGCAAACGAGCCGAGATGTAGACCGGCCGCCAGAGTGATGCCATCGATGCCGGCGTCGAGCGCCGCCGACATGCGCACGCGCAGCGTCTCGCGCGGCGCGTTCATGGTCAGCTTTTCCATGCAGTTGACAAAGATCAGGCCATCGCCACGCTTGGCCTCCATGGTCTTGCCGACGTGCATGGCGGTCGCTTCGGCAAGTTGCCCAAGATCAAATCGAACCATCGACTTGTCGGTATTGGCGACGTTGAATTTGTACTGCCTGAGTTTGTCCTTGACGAACTTGGCGTTGAAACGACGATCGGCAACGGTGTTGACCATGGCGTCGGAGATATGCCCGATCCCGCCGAGACGAGCCGCCTCGAGCGCCAGTTCGGCCGTCGAGATATCGACACCCATGCCGCCGATAACGATCGGTACCAGTTGCTTCCTGCCGAACTGCAGACGGAAATCATCAACGCGCTTCATCCATGCCCTTCCCGACCCGAGCCAGCTTCCTCAGCCCACCCGACGGGTGATCACCGCGATCGCCCAAGTGCCGCATTATCGCTCATCACGTGCGTGCATGGCTTGCTGCGCGCAGGGAAATCGCCGCTCGCGAGGCTATCGTGGTAGATCTCGAACGGAATCGCGGCCAGCTCGTCCGCTTAGCCAGCACGTGTATCATGGGGCCTACTGACGACATCAGCGAGAGATTCTCCATGGCCGACTGCAGCCGCCGCCAACCCCCTTCTTCCCCGGCAAACGACGTCGGCATCCCGCGCCAGCATGCTTTCGACCCAGTCGCTTTCGAGCGCGCGATCGGCGATCTGCTCGGCGCCTGTGGAATCGCTGCCGACTCCGTGCATATGGGACGCACCGCGCAACGCGTACGCGAACTCTGGCAACGCCGCCTGCTCGGCGGCTACGAGCTCGACCCGGCGGAGGCGCTCGGCGAAGGATTTGCCGATCACCGCAGCGACATGGTGGTAGTCCGAGGAATTGCCGTGCACGGCGTCTGTCCGCACCATCTGGTTCCGTTCCGCGGTCTGGCTCACGTCGCCTACCTGCCCGGCGGGCGGCTACACGGCTTCGGCCGCATCGCGCGCCTGGTCGACGCCATCGGCCACCGCTTCACTTACCAGGAATGGATGACGCGCGACATCGCCGAAGCGCTGATGCGGCACGGCCGGGCTCGGGGCGCCGCCTGCCTGGTCGAAGCGGAGCAATTGTGCCTGCTGCTCGGCGAAGACCGGCGCGGCGACGAGCGCGTCATCACCCAGGCCTTCAGCGGCGAATTCGGGTGCTCCCCACAGTTGCGGAACGAATTCCTGCGTGCCGTTGCCGGCCAAAACCACGGCGGCTGAGGGGCTCAGTCGGAATACTTTGGCGGGCGCTGCTCGCGCCGCGCCGCCATCGTCTCGTCGAGGTCAGCCGAGAGCAGCATCGCCGCGTTCCAGGTCGCGACATAGTTCAGGCCGTCGGCCACGGAGTGATCGCGGCCATAGTTGAGCATCTCCTTGCTGCCGCGGATGGCCAGAGGCGATTTTGCGGCGATGCGGCGCGCGATCCCTCGTACGCCATCGAGCAAGGCTTCGGGCGTCGCATAGACCTGATTGACGAGCCCGATCTGCTTCGCCTCGACGCCGTCGACCTGGCGGCCGGTGTAGGCCATTTCGCGCGCCACGCCATCCGGAACGAGCCGCGGCAGGCGCTGCAGGGTACCGACATCAGCCGTCATCCCGATGTCGATCTCGCGCACCGAAAACTGGGCGTCGGCTGTCGCATAGCGCATATCGCAGCAGGTCACCAGATCGACCGCACCGCCGATACACGCTCCCTGAATCGCCGCCAACACCGGCTTACGGCAACGTTCCACGGCCGACAGGCAGTCCTGCAGGTCGAGAATCACGCGTCGCAACGCCTCGCGGCTGCGCGCCGGATCGCGGTGCGCAACCGTCCGGGCAACATCCGCCAGCATCGACAGGTCGATCCCGCTACAGAAATTTTTTCCTGCCCCACTGAGAATCGCGACTCGCGCTTCCGGCGTGGCGTCTACCCAATCGAAAGCGCCGCGCAGTTCCTGCCACATCGCCTCGTTGATGGCGTTCGAACGTTCAGGGCGATGCAGGCGAATCTCGGCAATACTCTCGCTCAAATCAAGGGCGATGGTCGTCAGCTTCGGGGTGGCAATACTCACGCGCTCCTCCAGTAGGTATCGGGGTGGCCAGCTGCGCCGGCCTTACCGCCCGGCGTCCGCCGACGGCGCGGGATCAGAACGCAGTGTAATGGAATTGCCCGGCGCTGCGCCGGTGAAACGCACTTCAGAAAGACCCCCGACCACTGTCAGGGCGGCCCGGCCCGGTGGCGGCTCGCCTGAGGCTCGGCGTACCGCCCTCGTAGCGTTGCCAGACGCGCCGGAAGTCTCGCGCCGACGCGAAGCCGGCAAGTTCGGCGACGCGCTCGATCGACAGTTGCCGCTCGGCGAGCAGTTCGCTCGCCCGCGCCACACGCAGCCGCTGCTGATAGCCGACGACGCTGATCCCCGCATGTTCGGCAAACAAGCGCGTAAGATGACGGGAGCTGACATGGGCCTGTATGGCAAGCTCGTCGATCGACCATGAGCGCGCGGGATCCTGCGCGATCGCGTCCTGCGCGCGATGGACGGCCGGGTGCAGGTGGTTGCGGTGGGCCAGCCAAGGCGAGAGCTGCCGATCGTTGCCTCCTCGGCGCTGGTAGACGACCAGCCGACGCGCGACGCGCGCCGCGAGTTCGGCGCCAGCGTGCCGCTCGATCAGATACAGCGCCAAGTCGATGCCGGTGGTGATGCCGGCACTGGTCAGCAACGGCCCGTCCTCGATGAAGACGCGATTCTCCTCGACTTTCGCCGTTGGTGCGGCGATGCGCAATGCCTCGATCAGACTGTGGTGCGTCGTGCACCGCCGGCCGTCAAGCAAACCGGCGGCGGCCAACAGCAGAGCACCCGAGCAGATGCTGGCGAGTCGCGTATCCGGTGGCAAAGCGCTGCGCAGCCAAGCAACGACGGCCTGCGCTTCGGGACGGGCGTAATCCTCAGCCTCACAAGCGTTACCGGTAACGATCACCAGACTCGCGGCAGGTAACCGCGCTGGCAGCGCCGCGAGGCCGGCCAATTCGACGCCAAGCGATGTGCGCAGATTGGGCACCGGGGCACAGGTATGGAGCAAGATGTCGGCCCCCATCTCGCCGGCCATGCGCAGCGCTTCGGCCGGGCCGGCATAATCGAGCAGCAGCACATTGGGGGTGACGACGAACCAGATCGGCAAGGTCACGGCCTGGCCCTCGCCCAGCCAAGTAGACGCG
The DNA here is from genome assembly GCF_029255285.1 of Accumulibacter sp. Classification (GTDB taxonomy): domain Bacteria; phylum Pseudomonadota; class Gammaproteobacteria; order Burkholderiales; family Rhodocyclaceae; genus Accumulibacter. Next base: position 50,024 of record NZ_JAPUVI010000108.1, on the reverse strand, counting down.
GCGTCAGCAGGTTGACAGCCAGGCCGAGCATCAGCAGCGCCCCACCGGCAAGATGCACCGGCCGCAACGCCTCGTCGAAAGCCAGCCAGCCGGAAACCAGCCCGACGACCGGCACCAGCAGACTGAACGGCGCCACCTGGTTGGCCGGGTAACGCGACAGCAGTCGCGTCCACAAACCGTAGCCGAGCAGCGTTGCCGCCCAGGCGAGATAAGCCACGGCGGCGAAGGAGCGCAGGCTGAAGTTGCTCAGCGCCGCCATTATCGTCGGGCCGCCCTCGATCCACAGCGACAGCACAAGGAAAGGCAGCGGCGGAACGAGACTGGCCCAGACGACAAAAGCGAGTTGATTGATCGGCCCGCAAGCGGCGACCGTACGCGTGACGATATTGCCAGCCGCCCACATCGAAGCCGCGGCGACGGTCAATAGGAAACCGAGCAGCGGCATGGACACACCATGTGTCGAACCGATCAACGTCAGGCCGCCTGCCGCCATGACCAACCCGATGAGCTGACTGGTGCGCCAGCTTTCCTTGAGCCACAGGGCGGCGAAGAGCATCGTGAAAAAGGCCTGCGACTGAAGCACGAGGGAAGCGAGCCCCGAGGGCATGCCGACGTGGATCGCCGAAAACAAGAAAGCGAACTGCCCGACCGAGATCGTCATCCCGTAGGCCAGGTAAAGCCGCCAAGGCACGCTTGGTGCGCGCAGGAAAAAAACCGCCGGGCAAGCGGCTAGCAGGAAGCGTAGCGCGCCGAGCAGCAGCGGCGGCACTTCAGCGACGCCGGCCTTGATCACCACGAAGTTCACGCCCCAGACGACTACCACCAGCAGGGCGAGAGCGAGATCGCGCGGACTCACGCGCTCAAGCCTGCGCCCGGGCCACGGCAGGGACGGGCTGCCCGTCTCCAGCACAGCAATTCCGGACCCGTTGTGTCGACGCCGGGTAGCGCGCCAGCTTGTCCGCCGGACGTATCGGCCGGCGCAGCAACTCGCCGCCGCAGTTGGGACAACGCCCGGCGAGCCGGGTCTCCACACACTCGGCGCAAAACGTGCATTCGAAGGAACAAATCATCGCCGCTGCCGATCCGGGTGGCAGATCGCGATCGCAGCATTCGCAGTTCGGGCGCAGTTCAAGCATCCCCTTCTCCCAGTACGGCGAGGCAATCGTCGACGCCGACGATGCGCGCGAAGCGCCCGGCCAGAACGAGTTCGGTGTACTCCTTGATCTCTGCCGGCGAGTAACTGCGTCCGCTGACCGGATGCGTCATCGCAAAGGTCAGCGTCGCTTCGCTGACGAAATCGACCTGGTAGCCGATGTCGGAGCCGACGCGCGCCGTCGTCTCGCAGCATTGCTCGGTGCGGATGCCGGTAATGATCAGGCGCCCGATGCCACTCCGGCGCAACCACAAGTCCAGGCCGGTATCGGAAAAGGCGTTGTGCGTGTGTTTGATGAAGGTCGCGGCCGGCCCGCCCGGCAGCCAGTCGAGTGCACGCACATGGCCCGACGTCTCGGCAAACGGCCCGGCCTGCCCAACGTGAAATACCTGGACCACCGGCACCCCGCGTTGTCGACAGCCGGCGTCGAGGCGGAGCAAAGCCTCCCGGAAAGCCGGGAGATCGGCTTCCGACCAGAAAGGCATGTGGCGAAACGATTCCTGCACATCGATCACCAGGAGCGCGGCAGGACAAACTTGGACGACACCATTGGCGGACATTTCTGGATCTCCTCGAGTGAACGAACCGCCATCGTAAAGTCTGGCAAAACGGTCGACGAGGGCGCTGCGGGACAATCACGGGACAAAAACCGCCAAAGCGGCAAAGAGCCGTCGCGGAACGTCCGGCGCCGGCGTAAGATACGTCCCTCCTTCACCCGCCACCGGAGAACCGGATGAAACTCAAGCAATATCAGATCGATGCCTTTGCCGAGCGCGCCTTCGAAGGCAACCCGGCAGCGGTTTGCCCGCTTGAACACTGGCTCGAAGACCGGATCATGCAGGCAATCGCCGAGGAGAACAACCTTTCGGAGACCGCCTTTGTGCTTCCGTCGCAAGACGGCTTCGAGCTGCGCTGGTTCACGCCGGTCACGGAGGTCGACCTATGCGGACACGCGACGCTGGCGGCAGCGCACGTCCTGTTCGAAATCCTCGGCCATGCCGGCCCGACGATCGCTTTCACGACGCGTAGCGGTGTACTTTCCGTCGAACGCCATGGGCGCCTCCTGACCATGGACTTCCCCGCCACCCCGGGGCGGAGCTGCGCCATCCCCGGGCAGTTGATCACCGGCCTCGGCCGGCCACCGCTCGAATTGCTGGCCGGTGACGATTACCTGGCCGTATTCGCCAGCGAGGCGGAAGTGCGCGCGATCACGCCGAATCAGGAGTCGCTCGCTCAGATCGACCGGCGCGGCATCATCGTCACGGCACCAGGCAGCGAGGTCGATTTCGTCAGCCGCTTCTTTGCACCGAAGTACGGCATCCCCGAGGATCCGGTGACCGGTTCGGCACACTGTACGCTCGCACCGTACTGGGCAGAAAAGCTCGGCAAGAACACTCTGACCGCTCGGCAGGTCTCGAAACGCGGCGGCAGAATCGACTGCGTGATGCAGGGCGAGCGCGTCCTTCTATCGGGCACGGCCGTAACGGTGATGGAAACCGTGATCACTCTCTGACCAGCGACCAGCGGCGGCAAATCGCGCTGCTATCGCCGGCGGTCAGCGCCGGCGCGAACCACCGCCGAGGATCGAGCCAAGAACACCGCGGATGATCTCCCGGCCAACCTGCGAGCCGATCGCGCGCGCTGCGCTCTTGGCGGCGGTCTCGATGACCGAATCGCCGCCACGCGCCCGCCCACCGCCGGAACCGCCGCCGAACAGGTCACCGAGTCCACTCAACCAGCCGCCACCGGCAGCCGGCGGCTCACCGCCCACCGCCGGAGAACCACCCCCCGGCTGGGCCGCAACGGACGACCCCTTGAGCTTCTCGTAGGCCGATTCGCGATCGAGCATTCGCTCGTAGTGGCCATAGATCGGCGACGCCTTGATCGCCGCCTGCCGCTCCTCGGCAGTCTGCGGGCCGATGCGCGAAGCGGGTGGCAGGATGAAGGCACGCTCGACAACCCCCGGCCTGCCCTGCTCGTCGAGAAAGGAAATCAGCGCCTCGCCGACACCGAGCTCGGTGATCGCCGTCTCGGCGTCGAACTTCGGGTTGGCGCGCAAGGTCTGCGCGGCCGCTCTTACCGCCTTCTGGTCGCGCGGCGTGAACGCGCGCAAGGCATGCTGGACGCGATTGCCGAGCTGTCCGAGAACGGTGTCGGGAATATCAAGCGGATTCTGGGTGACGAAATAGACGCCGACACCCTTGGAGCGGATCAGGCGAACGACCTGCTCGATCTTTTCGAGCAAGGCAGCCGGTGCTTCGTTGAACAGCAAGTGCGCTTCGTCGAAGAAAAACACCAGCTTTGGCTTGTCGAGGTCACCGACTTCCGGCAGCTGCTCGAACAACTCCGAAAGCAGCCACAACAGGAAAGTCGAGTAGAGGCGCGGCAACGCCATCAGTTTGTCACCCGCGAGAATATTGACCACTCCCTGGCCGTTGTCGGTTTGCATCAGGTCGGCGACGTCGAGCATTGGTTCACCGAAAAACACTTCGGCTCCCTGTTCGCCGAGCGTCAGCAAGCCACGCTGGATGGCACCGATCGAAGCAGCCGAAACGTTGCCGTACTCGTTGGTGAAGGTTTTGGCGTTCTCACCGACGTACTGGATCATCGCCCGCAGATCCTTGAGGTCGAGCAACAACAATCCGTTGTCGTCGGCAATCTTGAAGACCAGTTGCAACACGCCTGCCTGTGTGTCGTTGAGATTGAGCAGCCGCGCCAGCAAGACCGGGCCCATGTCCGAAATCGTCGCACGCACCGGATGCCCCTGCACGCCGAAAACGTCCCAGAAGGTCACCGGACACCTCGCCGGCACGAAATCCTCGACGCGAAGCGTTTTCAGACGCGCCTCGAGCTTGGGTGTCAGGCTGCCAACGGCTGCCAGCCCCGAGAGATCGCCTTTGACATCGGCCATGAAGACCGGCACGCCGATTCCGGAAAAACGTTCGGCCAGCAACTGCAGGGTAATCGTCTTGCCGGTGCCGGTGGCACCGGTGATCAGACCATGACGGTTGGCAAGCGCCGGCAACAGCGCCAGTTCGCTATCTTGGTGTCTGGCGATGACCAGTGGAGGAACCATGATCGACTCCGGAAAGTAGGTAGTACGACGAAAGGGAATGGCAGGAAGTGGTAGAATGGCAGGTTCGATTATCGACCATTTGCGAGCGGATTTGTTGCCTTCGGCAGCCCCCGCTCGCGAACCGCATTCAAATGAGGTCAGCATGGCAGGACATTCCAAGTGGGCCAACATCCAGCACCGTAAGGGCCGTCAGGATGAAAAACGCAGCGCATCGTTCTCCAAGATTGCCAAGGAAATCACCGTCTCGGCCAAGATGGGCGGCGGCGACGCGGCCTTCAACCCGCGTCTTCGTCTGGCGATCGACAAGGCCAAGGGCGTCAACATGCCCAAGGACAAGATCGACAACGCGATCAAGAAGGGCACCGGCGAGCTCGAAGGCGTCGACTACATCGAGGTTCGCTATGAGGGTTACGGTATCGGCGGTGCCGCGGTGATCGTCGATTGTCTGACCGACAACAAGACGCGTACCGTTGCCGACGTGCGCCATGCGTTCAACAAATACGGCGGCAACCTCGGTACCGACGGCTGTGTTGCCTTCCAGTTCAAGCATTGCGGCCAACTGCTGTTCGCCCCGGGCACCGACGAGGGCGCACTGATGGACGCGGCGATCGAAGCGGGGGCCGACGATGTTCTGAACAACGAGGATGGTTCGGTCGAAGTCATCACGGCGCCGAACGATTACATGGCGGTCAAGGAAGCACTCGCCGCCGCCGGTTTCCGGGCCGAATACGGCGGCGTGACGATGAAGGCGGAAAACGAGACGCCGCTTGCCGGCGACGAAGCGCAGCGCATGCAGAAGCTGATCGACGCGCTCGAAAGCCTCGACGACGTACAGGAAGTGTATACCAGCGTCATGCTGGACGACTGAGGCTTGCGCCGCGCTCGCCGCTCCTCGCCCCTCTCGACCCTTTTCCGGCGCACCGGCGGGAGCAGTTCGCAAGCCGGTGCGCGGCCCCCGCCGGAGGTGCCTAGCCGGTGCCCGCCACCGTCGCGCCGGGGGTGCCTGTTGCCTCGGCTTGATCGCTCTCCGTCGCCACCGGGGAAGCGTCGACCGCAGTGCCGCCAGGCTGATTTCTGGCAGCGGAATCCCGCTGCCGCTTCTCTTCCTGCTTCTTTTTCTTTTCCAGCTCTCTCTGCCGTTTTTCAAACTGGTAGTTGGGTTTTGCCAAGGTCTGTCCTCTCATTGCCGCAGTCGCGGCGACACTGGTTGGAAGTTGGAAACTATCGGGTCAATCCATCGAACGAGGGCGCTCGCCGTCAAGCAGCGCGGTAATCAGTAGCGCCCCCCGCCCCCTCGGCCACCACCGCCCCCACGCCGGACGCCGCCGAAACCGCCGGCGTTCCGGTTTTCGAGAGGCCGCGCTTCATTGACCGTCAGATTGCGGCCGTCCAGACTCTTGCCGGCCAGCGCCGCGATAGCTGCCTGTGCCTCCTGATCGGAGCCCATCTCGACGAAGCCGAAGCCTTTCGAGCGCCCGGTTTCGCGGTCGGTGATCACCTGCGCCGACGCCACTGTGCCATGTGCGGCAAACATTTTTGCGAGGCCACCCGAATCTACGTTGTAGCCTAGGTTGCCGACGTAAAGCTTCTTGCCCAAGTTGAGTACTCCAGTTTGAGGATTTAAAAGATGACGCGCCGATCAGGATAGCAACGCCGGGCGCCGGAGTCGAATGGTTTTCTCGCGCAGGGGAAATTCTTCTTTCCCGAACCGGTCGGCAAACAAACGCTCGGCGGATCGCCGGCTGCGCCTAGCCCTCCGTACCGTCTCCCGGGCTGACGTCCCGACGCGCTTCACCCGGCGCCGCACGGCATGACATAATGCCCGGCGCGGGCACCGGCAACGGCTCCGGGATCTGGTGATCGCCGCGGGATGTGCCGTGCGAATAGCGGAAATTGTCCACCGAGGATCCTGCGATGTTGATCTGGTTCGTCGTCATCTACCTGCTCGTTTCGATCGCCATCGGTCTCTACGCCGCAACACGCGTACACAACGCCAAGGACTTCGCGGTCGCCGGCCGCCGCCTGCCCCTGCCAGTGGTGACGGCGACCGTCTTCGCGACCTGGTTCGGCGCCGAGGCGGTATTCGGCGTTTCGGCCACTTTCGTCAAGGACGGCCTGCGCGGTGTCGTCGCCGACCCTTTCGGAGCCAGCCTTTGTCTGGTCATTGCGGGGATTTTCTACGGCACCAAGCTGTACCGGCTCAATGTCCTCACCCTCGGGGACTTCTTCCGTCTGCGCTACAACCGAAGCGTCGAGATCCTGACCACGGTGTGCATCGTCGCTTCTTACCTCGGCTGGGTGTCGGCGCAGATCAAGGCGCTCGGCCTGGTGTTCAACGTCGTCACCGATGGCGCCATTCCCGTGGCCGCCGGCATGGTCATCGGCGCGCTGGTCGTACTTACCTACACCAGTTTCGGCGGCATGCTGTCGGTAGCGATCCTAGACTTCGTTCAGATGGGGGTGGTCATGGGCGGCATGCTTTACATCGGCCACCTGGTCTCCGGACTGACTGGCGGGGTCGACGTGGTCGTCAGCCACGCGTCGGCCGCCGGCAAACTCGATTTCTTTCCCAGCGCCGGAACAGCCGAGTGGCTGACCTTCATCGGAGCCTGGGTAACGATGATGCTCGGTTCGGTTCCTCAGCAGGACGTTTTCCAGCGCGTAACGTCGGCCAAAAGCGCAAAGGTCGCCATCTATGCCTCCATCCTCGGCGGCGGACTGTACTTCTGCTTTACCTTCGTACCGATGTTCATTGCCTACTCGGCAACACTGATCAGCCCGGAACAGTTCAATGCGCTGATCGAAACCGACTCGCAACGCGTGCTGCCGACGCTGGTGCTCGAGCACACGCCGGTATTCGCGCAGGCAATCTTCTTCGGCGCCGTCCTCTCGGCGATCATGAGTTGCTCGTCGGCAACGCTGCTGGCGCCGTCGGTCGCGTTTTCGGAGAACGTCGTCCGCGGCTTTTTCCCGAGCGCCGGCGACCGCGCCTTCCTGCGCATGATGCGCCTCACGCTGGTCACCTTCACGGCAATCGTTCTCGCCTTTGCCCTCAACTCCGAAGCGTCAATCTTCAAAATGGTGGAAAACGCTTACAAGGTGACGCTGGCCGGCGCCTTCGTGCCGCTCTTCTTCGGCGCCTACTGGCGGCGCGCCACGACACAGGGAGCGCTGGCGGCAATTTTTGGCGGCCTCTCCTCGTGGCTTCTGATCGAAGCGCTGGTCGCGGAGCCACTGGTACCGCCTCAACTGATCGGCCTGGGCGTCAGCATCGTGGGCATGATTGCCGGTTCCTTGCTACCGCAACGGATAGGCCGGCCAACGCCGCCGCTCGATCAGCACTCCGAAATACACCATCGCGCGGCAGCACGCACGCACCACGCGGAAGCGCTGCATACCCACCACCAGGAACCGGCACGCAAGTAAGCAGCGCGTTTGGTGCGCCACGCGTCGACGGGACGGGCGCGCCAACGGCCCAGAGGCAAGTGTACCGCCAGGCAAGGGGGCAAGCCGGTTCGCCTACCGCCACCCCCAATTTCTTGCGCCACCGCCAAGCTTGGCCCCGACGTGCGCCGGGGAAACAGTGCTGCCTGGCGATCATCCCGCGACGGCCACGATCCGTCGCATCCTATCGGCTGACCGCCTACCACTCGCACCGCAAGCGCTTCTTTGTCGCCAGTCAACCCATCCTGGCCGTTTCGGTGGAGAGGGAGGCATCGGCTAGCTGCCCCACTCGGCAAGGTCACGATCAGGCGTCAGGACTGACCCGACGCGAAAGGCACCGGACTGTCGGGTCGGCGCGCTAGAATTTCACATTCTATCCTTCGGCACCTACCTGATGGAGCAAGCCCGGCCAAGCACGACCGCCTCGGCGCAGACGGCGAGTGACCCTCAGCCGTTACCACGCCCAACACTTCTGCCACTCTACTTGGCCCTCGCTTACGTGGTGTTGATCGGCTACGCGAGTCTCTACCCGTTCGCCAACTGGCGCGATGTGGGCCTTTCGCCATTGTCCTTCCTCGACGCTGGCTGGCCGCGCTACTGGACGGCCTTCGATCTTTCGGTCAACGTCGTCGCCTATGTGCCGCTCGGCTTTCTGCTAACGCTGTCGCTTCGCCGCCTGCCCGGAGGATGGACGGCGGCCATCCTCGCTCTGCTGCTCGGCAGCCTGCTCAGCCTGGGCCTCGAGATGATGCAAACCTGGTTGCCATCGCGCGTGCCGTCGAATGTCGATCTGGCGTGCAATACCGCCGGGACGGCCATCGGCAGCGTGGTCGCGGTTTGGAATGGCAAACGCATCTTCAGACGTATCGGCCAGTTCCAGCAGGAACTGCTGGCCCCGATTCCCGATGCCGACCTCGGCCTAGTTCTCATCGGCTTATGGTTGCTCACCCAGTTATCCCCGGAAACGCTGCTTTTCGGAACCGGCGACCTGCGCGAGGTGCTCGGCCTGACCCCGGCTATACCTTATGCAGCCTCGGCATTTTTTGTCCTCGAGGCCGGCGTCATCGCCTGCAATACGCTCGTCATCGGCCTATTCGCTCGTACGCTGCTGAGCGAGCGAAGCTACCCGCCTGTGGTCATGGTCGGCTTCTTCGTTCTGGCGTTGGCGATCAGAACGCTGGGGGCCGCCATCCTGGTCGCGCCGCAAGAGGCTTTTGCCTGGTTGACGCCCGGCGCCCAGGTCGGCTTGCTGATCGGCGGCGCGCTACTCCTCGTGCTGTTGCTGCTGCCTGCACCTTACCGCATCGCTTTGGCCGGAGTCGCCCTGCTGGCGGGCACCGCACTGGTCAACCTGACGCCGCCCAATCCCTACTCGGAAGCGGCGCTCACCACTTGGCGACAAGGACATTTCCTGAACTTCAACGGCCTGACCCGCTGGGTAGCCAGTTTGTGGCCGTTCGTCGCCCTGCCTTACCTGACGGCACTCGGCCGCCGCCTGTAGCTCATCGCCAGCTCAGGACGACGCTCGGCGCTGTCGCATCTTCTCCTTCCAGGCCGCCAGCGACGGCGCCCGTCGATCCAGATCGCCAGCCAGACGTTGGTCGAGCCACTCGAGCAGCGCCGTTTCCTCGGTCTCGACGCCGAGCGGGAATATCCCTTGCAGGTGGACGACCAGATCACCCGCAGCGCGTCCACGCTGGTCTGGAAATCCTTGTCCGGGCAATCGATACTCGAGCGGAGGTCGGGGACAGGGGTCCAGGTCGAGTACGGCAGAACCGCTGAGGGTCGGCACTTCGACACGACCGCCGCAGAGCAAGCGGAAGACGCTCACTGGCACCTCGCAATGCACATCGCGCTCGCGCAGGACGAATAGCGGGTGCCGCTCCAGCCTGATTTCGAGGAACAAGTCGCCGGCTTTGGCACCCTGGTGGCCGGGCGGCCGCGGGGCCTGCCCGGCGAGGCGCAGACGCTCGCCTTCAACCAACCCCGGCGGCACGGTCACCGAGAGAGTTCGCATTTCTTGATGCCAACCGCTGCCGGCGCAATCCCCGCACGCGGTTTCGCGCAAATAACCGCGCCCTGCACAGACGTCACAGCGACTGGTTCGGCCGCGCTCATGCACTACGCGTCCGCAGCCGCTACAACGCGGGCAAGGAACGAGATGGTCGTGGCGCCGCTTGCCGCCACCAACGCAGCTTGCGCAAAGGACACTGTGCACCAGGTCGACAGTCTTGCGACAGCCTTGTGCCGCCTCCTCCAGCGTCAAGGTCAGCGGCTGCAAGAGGTCTTCCGGAGGACTCGCGTCGTTCGTCTCGTTCGGTTGCGACTGCAACCACTCCGCCAAACGTTGCGGATCGAGGAACAATTGATAGGCCGCATGCACCCGCTTGAACTCTGCCTCGGCGCGGTCCGAGGGATTGCGATCGGGATGCCACTGCATAGCCAACCGACGATACGCCCGCCGGACTTCTTCGGGAGACGCCTCGCGGTGCACGCCGAGAACGCTGAAGGGATCGTCGCAATTGGTCACGGAATGATCACGGCTGATACCAGCACGAAGCGAGGTGTGGATTGATAGAACGAGAGGCCAGCACAGGCAATTTTACTTGATCGCTCCGCGGCCCCGACAAAATATTGCCGGAGCGTCGTCGTACCGCGAGCCGTCCCGGGTTTACAATCGCGTACCGAAGCCCGTCCATCACCAGGAGGATCGTTTCGCATGAGCTACTTCAAGCACCATGTTTTTTTCTGCTGCAACCAACGCGGCGAGGGCGAAACCTGCTGCAACAACGCGGGCGCGACGGCTGCTCAGACGTACGCCAAGGATCGAATTGGCGAACTGCGGCTCAAGGGTGCCGGCAAGGTACGGGTAAACAAAGCCGGCTGCATGGACCGCTGCGACAACGGACCGGTTCTCGTCGTGTACCCCGAGGCGGTCTGGTACAGCTACGTAGACAACGAAGACATCGAGGAAATCATTCAAGAGCACCTGGTGCACGGGCGTCCTGTCGAGCGGCTGCGCATCTGATGAGGCTGCACGCCGAGCACCTACTGATCGACGGACCAGTCGGCAAGATCGATCTGATCGTCGAAAATCCCGGTGCGCCGCGCGGCATCGCGCTGATCGGCCATCCCCACCCGCTGTTCGGCGGCGGCAACACCAACAAGGTGGTGCAAACGCTGGCACGCACTTTCAACCATCTCGACTATGTGGCACTACGTCCAAATTTCCGAGGCATCGGTCTGAGCGAAGGAAAACACGACGACGGCCAGGGCGAGACCGACGATCTGCTGGCCGTGCTAGCCGAGGCCAAGCGCCGTTTCGGCGACCTGCCAGTCGCGTTGGCCGGCTTCTCCTTCGGCGCTTATGTCCAGACACGCGTCGCCGAAGCGCTGCGCGGCGCGGGACATCCGGCGCAGCGCCTGGTTCTTGTAGGCACCGCCTCGGGTTTCGTCGAAGGAGCACGCCGTTACCAGACCAAGGCCGTACCCGGCGATACCATCGTTATCCACGGCTCGGAAGACACCACCGTGCCGCTGGCCAACGTGATCGAGTGGGCCAAACCTCTTGAGCTACCGGTGATTGTCGTCCCCGGGGCCGACCATTTTTTTCACCGTCGTCTTCACGTCATCCGCGAGATCGTCAGCCGCGCCTGGCGACACTGAGCGCCGCCCACACCGCCGGATCCCGCCGCAACCCACAAAATTGTTGCCCACCGCTTTCTAGATGATTGCTCACGCCGTGAGGCTAGAGAACGGAGGCAATCGCCTCGGCCACATAGTCGATGTTGCGCGTGTTCAGAGCTGCAATGCAGATGCGACCGCTACTCACCGCATAAATGCCGAAGTCGTCGCGCAGACGTTCGACCTGGCTGGCGGTCAAACCCGTGTAGGAGAACATGCCGCGCTGCCTGACAATGAACGAGAAATCCGGTCTGCCTCCCTTGCCCCTCAGCTTGTCGGCGAGGTCGAGTCGCATGGTGCGGATGCGCCCGCGCATCTCGCTCAGCTCGCCTTCCCAGAGGCGGCGCAACTCGGCGCTGGACAGGATCGCGGCGACCATTGCCCCGCCGTGCGTGGGTGGACTCGAATAGTTGGTTCTGACGATGCGCTTGATCTGCGACATCACCCGCGCTGATTCGTCCCGGTTGGCGGTCACCACCGACAGCGCCCCAACGCGCTCGCCATAGAGCGAGAAAGATTTGGAAAACGAACTGGCAACCAGGAACTGCAACCCCGACGCCGCAAACAGGTCGAGCGCCAGCGCGTCTTCACGGATGCCGTCGGCGAATCCCTGATAAGCCATGTCGATGAAAGCCACCAACTCGCGAGCCGCGATGGCATCGACAACGGCACGCCACTGCTGCTCATCGAGGTCGGCACCGGTCGGGTTGTGACAGCAGGCATGCAGAACGACGATAGAACGCGCTGGCAAAGAGTTCAAACCCGCCAGCATGGCCTCAAAATTTACGGTACGAGTAGCGGAATCGTAGTAGGGATAAATACTGACCGTAAAACCGGCATACTCGAAGAGCGCACGGTGGTTCTCCCAGCTCGGGTCACTGATGAAAACCTTCGCCTCGGGCAGCAGCCGCTTCAAGTAGTCGGCGCCAACCTTGAGCGCGCCGGTTCCACCCAGCGCCTCGATGGTCAGCACACGCCCCTCTTGAAGCAGAGTGGAGTCTTCGCCAAACAACAGCTTCTGGACAGCCTGATTGTAGCCAGCCTGCCCGTCGATCGGCTGGTAACCGCGCGGAGGCATGGCTTCCAAGCGTAGTCTTTCGGCTCGCCGCACCGCGTCGAGCAAGGGTATCTTGCCGCTATCGTCGAAGTAGACGCCAACCCCGAGGTTAACCTTGGTACTGCGCGGATCGGCATTGAACGACTCGGTAAGGCCGAGAATCGGATCGCGCGGAGCCATTTCTACGGCAGCGAAAACAGAAGTGGTCATACGTGTATCCCAAGTTAGCAGTGAAGCGCGGCGGCCATCCCATGCCCGGCCGGCAGATCAGGCAACCCGCCAGGCAACGACGGGACGGGACAGGCAGGCAACCGCACGCCACCGACCGGTCGCTGCGCTGACTAGCGACTGTAGCCGCGGTCAGGCGAGAAAACAACGTAGAATTCTAGCATGTCAGATCGCTCGCGTTCGCCCGAAAGACCGCCCCCCATCGTTTTCGAGGGCAGTCCGTTTCACCTCGCGCAACCCTTCGAGCCGGCCGGCGATCAACCGGCAGCGATTGCGGCACTGGTCGAGGGGCTGGCCGATGGTCTCTCGTTTCAGACCCTGCTCGGAGTGACGGGCTCGGGGAAAACCTATACGATGGCCAACGTGATCGCTCGCACCGGGCGTCCGGCGTTGGTCCTGGCACCGAACAAGACGCTGGCCGCGCAACTCTACGCCGAGTTTCGGGAGTTCTTTCCCGACAACGCAGTAGAGTACTTCGTCTCCTACTACGACTACTATCAACCCGAAGCGTACGTGCCGGCGCGCGACCTGTACATCGAAAAGGATTCGTCGATCAACGAGCATATCGAGCAAATGCGTCTCTCGGCAACCAAGAGCCTGCTCGAACGACGCGATTGCGTGATCGTCGCCACCGTCTCATGCATTTACGGGATCGGAGATCGCGACGAATACCACAAGATGATCCTCACCATGCGCGTCGGAGACCACGTCGGCCAGCGCGAAATCATCAAGCGCCTGACCGAAATGCAGTACGAACGCAACGAAACCGACTTTCGGCGCGGCACGTTTCGCGTGCGCGGTGACGTCATCGACGTCTTTCCGGCCGAACATGCCGAACAGGCGATCCGCATCTCGCTGTTCGACGACGAGATCGAAGGCCTGCAACTCTTCGATCCCCTGACCGGGCATCTGCAAAACCGACTACTGCGTTTCACCGTCTTCCCCTCGTCGCATTACGTCACGCCACGTCAAACCGTCCTGCGAGCGATCGAAGCGATCAAACGGGAACTCTCCGAGCGTATCGCCTTTTTTCACAGCGAGAATCGACTCGTCGAAGCCCAGCGCATCGAGCAACGTACGCGCTTCGACCTCGAAATGCTCGATCAGCTTGGTTTTTGCAAGGGCATCGAAAACTATTCGCGCCATCTGTCGGGTCGCCAGCCGGGCGCGCCACCGCCGACGCTGATCGACTATCTGCCGGCCGACGCACTGATGTTCATCGACGAATCGCACGTCTCCATCCCGCAGGTCGGCGGCATGTACAAGGGCGATCGCTCGCGCAAGGAAAACCTCGTCAACTATGGGTTCCGTCTGCCGTCGGCGCTCGACAACCGGCCGCTGAAATTCGAAGAATACGAGGCCTTGTTGCGCCAGACGATTTTCGTTTCGGCGACCCCAGCCGAGTACGAAACGGCGCACCAGGCTCAGGTGGTCGAGCAAGTGGTCCGTCCGACCGGCCTGGTCGACCCCTTGCTGATCGTTCGTCCCGCCTCGTCACAAGTCGATGACCTTCTTTCGGAGATCAAGCGCCGCGTCGGCTTGGCCGAGCGCGTCCTGGTCACCACGCTGACCAAACGCATGGCCGAGGATCTCACCGACTACCTCGACGAACACGAAGTACGCGTGCGCTACCTGCATTCCGACATCGACACCGTGGAACGTGTCGAGATCATTCGCGATCTGCGACTGGGCCATTTCGACGTTCTCGTCGGCATCAACCTGTTACGTGAGGGACTCGACATTCCGGAAGTCTCGCTGGTGGCCATCCTCGATGCCGACAAGGAGGGCTTTTTGCGCTCGGAGCGCTCGCTGATCCAGACGATCGGTCGCGCGGCACGCCATCTGCACGGTACCGCGATCCTCTACGGCGACCGGGTCACCGGCTCGATGAGTCGCGCGATTGCCGAAACGGAGAGACGACGACTGAAGCAACTGGCGTTCAATGAAAAGCATGGCATCGTCGCCAAAGGCATCAGCAAGCGCATCACCGACATCATCGACGGTGTCTACGAGGTGGATAACGCGCAGCGCGAGCTCAAAGTAGCGCAGCCACAGGTCAACTACGGTGCGATGACCGAGAAACAGTTGGCCCGCGAACTAAAAAGGCTGGAAAAGGAAATGCTCGAACACGCGAAAAATCTGGAGTTCGAGAAAGCCGCCGCAGCGCGCGATGAACTGTTCCGCATCCGCCAACAGGTGTTTGGCGTCATTTCAGCGGCACCCCATCTGTCCGATTCATAAGCTTGGCTCCTATGCGCTAGCTGCGTCCCGGCAGCAAGGTGGTGACGATCAATCCCAGGACGGCGGAGCACACGATGACCCGGATCACACTCCACTGCCAGCGCCACAGCACAAGCGCCGCACTGACGGCGATCAGCGCGGCCACCCAGTCGACCCCGCCCGAGAAACCGCTGGGCCAGAGCACGTGGTAAGCGAAAAAAGCCGCCAGATTGAGGATGACTCCGACGACTGCCGCCGTGATGGCTGACAACGGCGCGGTGAATGTCAGGTCGTCGTGCGTGCTTTCGACAAGCGGTCCGCCGGCCAGTATGAAGGTGAAAGACGGCAGGAAGGTGAACCAGGTGACCAGCGAGGCCGCCACCGCCCCCGCCAAGAACAGGTTGTCGGGACCAAAAACCGCCTTCGCGTGAGCACCGACGAAGCCAACGAAGGCGACGACCATGATCAGTGGTCCTGGCGTCGTTTCGCCAAGCGCCAACCCGTCGATCATTTGCTTCGCGGTAAGCCAGCCGTAGTCGACGACCGCTCCCTGGAAAACGTAGGGCAGCACCGCGTAAGCGCCTCCGAAGGTGAGCAATGCCGCCTTGGTGAAGAACCAGGCCATTTGCGGCAGGGGATGCTGCCAGCCACAGACAGCCGTCAGGAAGCCCATTGGCAGTAACCAGAGTACGCCGCCGGCAAGTACGACGCGCATCAGCCCGGACCATCGAAAGACGGCATGTGCCGGCGACGGAGTATGGTCGTCGATCAGCGCCTTGCCGTAAGACCGTGCAGGCTTGCCGTGGCCTGCGCGGCTGGTGAATTGGCCGGGCGCCAGTCGACCGGCAACGACGCCGATGACTCCAGCCGCCAAGACGATCGCCGGAAACGGCACCGCAAAAAAGAGTACGGCGATCAACGACGCTGCGGCGAGAGCCCACAGCATCCTGTTCTGCAGGGCCCGCGAACCGATACGGTGAGCCGCCTGGACGACGATCGCCGCGACGGCAGGCTTGACGCCGTAGAACAACCCGGCAACCAGCGGCGTCTCGCCGTAAGTGACATATATCCAGGAAAGGGCGATCAGGATGGACAAGGAAGGTAGTACAAACAGCGCGCCAGCGACGATCCCGCCCAGCGAGCGGTGCAAAAGCCACCCGATGTAGGTCGCCAATTGTTGCGCTTCAGGCCCGGGCAGCAGCATGCAGAAGTTCAGCGCATGCAGAAAGCGCCGCTCCGAAATCCAGCGACGCTTCTCGACCAGCTCCTGATGCATGATCGCGATCTGAGCAGCAGGCCCGCCGAAGCTTACGAAACCCAGCTTTAGCCAGAAAAGAAGAGCCTCGCCAAAGCTGACTGTGGGCGGCGAAACATCGGCCGACTCTTCTGAAGCTGCTTCACATGATTTCATGGGAGTTGTCTCGTTACCAAAAAGAAGAGTACGGGGATGAGCGGAAAGCGGCTCACCAGCGGCTTGACCTACGGCCGTCGCCGGCGAACCGCCCCCGTCCGCAAGAATCACCACCAAGCGCAACAGCCCAGTGGCGCGAACAGTAGCCCCTTACTCCTGTACTCCGGCAAGGATCTGACCACAAAAAGCGCGTCCCCGGTCAACGCCAGGCCATCCGCTTCGGCGCGCAGCACGGCCTAAAGTCCGTCCGGCTTTCGATCTTTCTACAGCACCTTGGTCGACAGACGCCGGGCCGGCCTCGGTCACTTCAAGTCAATTGACCACAGCGGTTCCAGCTTGTAGAATGCGCCACTCCTCGGGGCGTAGCGCAGCCTGGTAGCGCATCTGCTTTGGGAGCAGAGGGTCGTGAGTTCGAATCCCACCGCCCCGACCAGTGGCACCGGAGACAGGAGGCGATCCCGCCCCTTGTGGAAACAAGCTTCGAGAAGTCTCGTATTTGCGCCCGTAGCTCAACCGGATAGAGCACCGGCCTTCTAAGCCGGGGGTCGTGAGTTCGAGTCTCGCCGGGCGCGCCAAACCGGCGGCGGTGTTAGCTCAGTTGGTAGAGCACTGGATTGTGATTCCAGTGGTCACGGGTTCGAATCCCGTACATCGCCCCAACAAACTTGGCGCTTGGCAGAATCTCATGGCTGGCGCCGGAAATCGCAAGTGGAGCGGACTGGGTTAACCTAGGATCCTGACTCGCAGTCGCTCAAAAAATCCAAGACCCATCCACCAGCGCACACCGTCCTGCCGCAAGCGGTCACCTGAATCCGTCAGGACGAGCTTTCGGACCCCGAACTCAGTGGCGCCACTCTCGACGATAAATCCTTTTTGGATTAGATACTTGGCGATCCCTGGAAGGATTTCCTGGCCATCCAGCAACCAGCGGGTTCCATAGCCGTCTTCGTCGCCCAGTAGCATCAGGATCGGCCGGTTCTTTCCCATCAGCCGAAGAACTTCGAGCGTCTGTGCGCGGTGCGGGATCAGATTTGGTGGCGAGGAATTCATAGACGTCCCATGGGAGATCATTCGTCACGTAAAAAACCAACGAAACATCGATGACGAAAACTCCGCGAGATCTCGCCTTCGCATCGCCGTTCCCGCTCTCCAACCCCTTGCGCCAGCGGGCAGGGTAAGACTCCGTAGGCACGGCAGGCCATTCTAACCCTGCCTGATCTGTCATGACTTGGTTCGACGTGCCAAACCTGCATGGGAGGTAGGTCAAGGATAGCGGCCGGAGAATCAGACACTCGGTTTCCGCTTCCGGCATCGAAACCATTAGGGCGGCGGCACCATCGTGCCACCGGCCTCGAACTGAGCGCTTACGGACCGTCACACAAGGAGACAAAGAGCACACAGACCCCGGACCGGCGAGTGAGTAGTATTCTATCTGTCGCCGGGTCGTTCCCCTCCCCTCCCCCCCTACGGAACGTTCCAGCGACTGCACCACCGGCCCGCCAGCCCCCCCTGCGCGGGCCGTTTTTTTGAGCGAGCAGGCTCATCGCATAGACACGGCGGCCTACCCACCGCGCGCGCAAAACTCTTACAATGCTCGGAAGCCGCGCCTGCCGTGACGGCAAAGACAAGGACCTCGATGACATTAGAAAATCCATCCGACTTGGCCGGCGTGCGCCCAGCGGCGGAACCAACTGGCGTCTTGGCCAGAATGACGACAATTGCGGTGACGGCCGCCTTGCTGGTTCTCGGCTTCATGTTCTCCGTGCTGGCGCTTGCCGTCGTGCTGATTGTCGGGCTACTCGCTTTTGCCTACCTGAAATGGAAGACGCGCCATTTACGCGCATCCTTTGGCTTGCGACCACCGATGGATCGGCAACGCGCATCACCCGATCTGCACGGTGACGTGATCGAGGGAGAAGTCATCGCACGTACAGTATACGACACCGCTCGTGGCGCATCGGCGAGCGGCGAAGCGACGAACGACTTTCCGGCGCCCCGCCGTCAACGGCCGCTCGAAAACCCGGGTTGCCGAGCGGCGGCTGGCGATCGTCAGCCGGACGAACCGCTGCCCGGCCAGCCCAAATTCCCGTAACCGTTCCCGGACTTCTCGCCAATGATGCGTCGCCTGCTGAAGAAATGTTATATTGCGTCCCAGTTGGCACTGCTGACCACCATTGCTGCCGCACAACAAACACCGCCGAACGAGCGCTTCAGCTCATGCCTGGCTGCCCTGCGGTCGGACGCGGCCTCACGTGGCGTATCGGCGACAGTCTTCGATCGCCTGACGCGTGGATTGTCGCCGGACCTGAGCGTACTCGAATTCCTCGACTATCAGCCCGAGTTCAGGACACCGATCTGGGACTATCTGGCCGGCCTTGTCGATGACGAGAGGGTCGCCGATGCCTTGGCGATGCGCGAGAAATGGTCGGCGGCGCTGGCGACGGCGGCCGATCGCTACCAAGTCGACTCAGATACCATAGTGGCTGTCTGGGGAGTTGAAAGCAACTTTGGACGCAACTTCGGCAAACGCCCGCTGCTCACCTCGCTCGGCACGCTCGCCTGCTTCGGACGTCGGCAGGCGTATTTCCGCGGCGAGTTCCTGAGCACCCTGAAGATTCTCGACAGCGGCGACATCGCGCCGGAACGTCTGGTCGGGTCGTGGGCCGGCGCCTTCGGCCACACCCAGTTCATGCCCTCCACCTTCCTGCGCCTGGCTGTCGATGGTGATGGCGACGGTAAGCGCGACCTGATCGACAGCGTCCCCGATGCCCTGGCCTCGACCGCCCATTTCCTGCAGCGGGGCGGCTGGAGGAAAGGCGAGCCCTGGGGCTACGAAGTCCTTCTGCCGCCGGGTTTCGACAGCAGCGTCGCCGGCCGCGGCAACAAGCGCCCGCTGGCGCACTGGAGCGCGCGCGGTGTGCGACGCGCCGACGGCCAGGCGATCGGCCCGTCCGACGCCGCTGCCGGGCTTCTGCTACCGGCCGGCGCGCGTGGTCCGGCCTTTCTCGTCTTCCGCAACTTCGACGTCATCTACGGCTACAACGCTGCCGAGAGCTATGCCCTGGCGATCGCTCACCTGGCCGACCGGATCAAGGGCGGCAAACCGTTCGTCACGCCCTGGCCAACGGATGACCCGGGTCTCTCGCGCCGTGAACGCCGGGAACTGCAGTCACTGCTCGCCGCCCGAGGCTACCCGATCGGCGAGATTGACGGCATGATCGGCGCCAACTCGCGACAAGCGATCCAGAGCGAACAGAAACGCCTGGGCCTGGCTGCCAACGGACGCGCCGGACAGAAACTGTTGGTCGCCTTGCGCGCCGACTCCCCGACCGGCAAGTAGCCGGCGAGTTTCGGGGCGGCGATGGGCTGAACGCCCGGCTATCGGCTAGCGATTGCCGGCCGGACTGTCCTATAGTGATGGCTGCCGCACGCCAGACGACCGCCGCCACGCCTTACGGGAGAATTCGCCATGCCTTCATCCCCCGATGCCGTCACGCCGCAAGTCGGTGAGATTTGCATCGACGCATCGCAACTGCGCCCCGGGGTACACGTCCGTTTGCCGATTCCCTGGATCGAGCACCAGTTCATGTTCAACTCTTTCGTCATCGCTGACGACGAGCAGGCACGCTTGATAGCGGCGATGCAATTGCCGCAGATCTTCTGCGACCCGACGCGTTGCCGAATTCCGCCGCTGCCGCGCGAGGCTCTGGCGGCGGCTGAAACCGTGGACGCCGCCGCAAACGCCGCGGAAAAAGCCCGGCTGGCAGCCGTTGCGGCGGCCCGCATGGCCGAGAAACAACAGCGTTCGCGAGTGATGGATCAACTCCGCGAGCGGCTCGAGAAAACGCAGCAGCACTTCGTCGGTGCCGCCAAGGCGGTCGGCGGCGCTATCCGGCACTTCACCGTCAACCCCCGCGAGGCGGTCAAACAGATCGGCAAGGTCAGTGAGGACTCGACAGCGGCGCTGTTGGCCGATCCGGACAGCGCGATCGCCCTGATCGCCGAAAAGGCGCAGGAGGACGGACAGGCGGCACATGCGCTGTCGGTAATGACACTCGCCCTGCTGATCGGCAAACAGGCGCAATTGCCGGAACAGGCTTTGCGGGCGCTCGGCATCGGCGCTCTGTTGCACGACATCGGAAAGACCTCGATCAGTTCATCTATTCTGCGCAACAGTGAACGCAACCGTCACGAGGAAGCGATCTATCAGAACCACTGCCGGGCCGGGCAGGATCTGGCCGCGCGCGCCGGCAACCTCTCACCGCCGATGCTCGACGCCATCCTGTCGCATCACGAGCGCTTCGACGGCAGCGGTTTCCCGGACCGCCTGGCCGGCAACGCCATCCCGTTGGCAGCGCGACTGGTGGCGATCGCCAACCGTTTCGACAATCTGGTCAACCCGATCGACTACCGCTACGCGCTGTCGCCTACCGAGGCCCTGTCTACAATGTGGACGCGCGAGAAAAAATCCTTCGATGCGACGCTGCTGCAACTGTTCGTGCGTGCGATGGGCGTCTACCCGCCGGGATCCATCGTGCAACTCGGTGACGGCCGAGTCGGCGCCGTCGTCGGCTCGGCCCCCCCGGGCAAGCCGCTCAAACCCAAGGTCATGATCTACGCGCCCGAAATACCGCGCCGGCAATCGATCATCGTCGACCTGGCGGACGACGATACGATCGCCATCGAGCGCCCGCTTCGCCTGCACGATCGGCCGGCAGAAGAGCTCGATTACCTGCTGCCGCGCCGCAAAATCAACTGGTCGTACTTGGCGGAGCGCCATTGAATCGAGCCGACTGGACCGCCCGGCGGTTTGACCGGCAGCCACTGCCGCTCGCTGCCGGAGTTTGTCCGGTGCTCACCGTGTCGGGCCTTGGCAAGCAGTACCCCGGCGCCAGTCGACCACTATTCAGCCATCTCGACCTTGGCGTATCGGCCGGCGAAATCGTTGCTCTGCTTGGTGAGTCGGGAACAGGCAAGAGCACCCTGTTGAACTGCATCGCCGGCCTCGAGACGGCGGACAGCGGCTCAGTGGGCATTGGTCCGCAGGGACTCGACATTGTACGGCTCGGCGAAACGGCACGTGCCGCGCTGCGGGCGCGCTGCATCGGTTTCGTCTTTCAGGCTTTTCACGTACTGCCGACGCTAACCGTGGCGCAAAACGTCGCCCTGCCGTTGCTGCTGAGCCAGGTAGCGGCTGACGAGCACGTGGGGCGAACGCAGGCACTGCTCGAGCGTGTCGGTCTGGCCGGCTTCGGCGGGCGCTGGCCGGCTTCACTATCCGGTGGTGAACTGCAGCGCGTCGCCATCGCCCGCGCACTGGTGCACCATCCGGCACTGATTTTGGCCGATGAACCGACCGGCAACCTCGACCCGCGCACCGCCGACGGAATACTTTCTCTGTTCCTCGAAAGGGTTCGCGAGCAGGCAGCCGGCGCCTTGATCGTCACCCATTCACAGCAGGTCGCGCAGTGCTGCGACCGCATCCTGACCTTGACGCCGGACGGCCTCGTGTGACAACTCTTGCCTGGTGGCTGATTCGGGCACAGTTCAGGACACGCGCCGCGGCGACGTGCCTGTCGATGCTGGCGATCGCGCTCGGTGTGGCACTCGGCTACTCGATCCATTTGATCAACGAGGCCGCGCTGGCCGATTTCGGCCGGGCGATGAAGGTCGTGCAGGGCGATCCGGACGCCGTCATCGCCGCGCGCGACAGTAGCGGCGGCGTGCCGCTGGCGACGATCAATGCCATCGCACGCGATCCGGCGGTACTGGCAATCGCGCCGGTAATCGAAACGCGGGTAAGAATCGGCAACACCGGCACACCGCTGCGCCTGATCGGACTCGACGTGTTCAGCGCGGCGGCGGTGCTACCCAGACTGCTGCCGCGGAACGAAGGCATGACAGGCGGCGACATCTTCGGCGGCCGGATTTTCGCCTCACCGGCGCTGCTCGACAGGCTCGGCCAGCGTCCTGGCGCCAGCGTAACCTTGTGGCGCGGCGATCAACGTTGGCAAACGACGATTGCCGGCGATTTGCCCGCCACGGGACCCGATGACTTGCTTCTGGTAGCCGACATTGCCTGGGTGCAGGAGCATTTCGGGCCACCCGACGCGGTCAGCGAGGGGCGTATCCGCTTGGCCCCGGACACCGATCGGGCAAACTGGCGGCGAGATCTCGCCGCGCGCTTGCCGGCCGACCTCCTGCTACGTGCGGCGGAAGACGATCAGGCACGGGTTTCCAACCTGTCGCGCGCCTATCGCGTGAACCTCAATGTGCTGGCTCTGGTCGCCTTGCTAACCGGCGCTTTTCTGGTGTTCGCCACGCAACTGACGGCGGTGGCGCAGCGCTCGACACAGTTTGCCCTGCTCGGCGTCCTCGGCCTATCGCCGCGCATGCGCTTGCTGCAGGTTCTGCTCGAAGGACTGGCGATCGGCGTCCCCGGTGCGCTGGGTGGACTGGCGCTTGGCTACGCGCTGGCGCTGGCACTAACGCAACGGCTGGGCGCTGACCTCGGTGGTGGCTACTTCTCCGGCAGCGCCCCGCCCATCGTCCCGGAAGTTGCGCCGACGCTGGGTTTCCTGACGCTCGGCTGCGCTGCCAGCCTGGCCGGCGCGCTCTACCCAGCCTACCTCAACCGCGTTCAGCCATTGGCGCAAGCGCTGAAAGTCGGTTTTTTGCAGCACCATCGTGCCGGCGTGCCATCACACCGGCGCTGGCGCTTGCCGCTGCTGGCACTGAGCGCATTCCTGATGACCCGACTACCGCCAGCTTTCGATCTCCCGCTGGCCGGCTACGGGTCGATCGCGCTGCTCCTGGTGCTTGGCGTCCGCAGTGCGCCGCTACTCACGCAATGGCTTTTCGGGTGGCTCGCCGCACGGCGGCTTCCTGCCGCGCAGCAGATCGCGGTGCAGAACGTCGCGCAGGCTCCGCTGATGGCGCAAGTCGCGGCTAGCGGGCTGATCGTCAGTTTTGCGCTGACCGCCAGCATGGTGATCATGGTTTCGAGCTTCCGCCTTGCCGTCAACCACTGGCTCGATCACGTCCTGCCGGCGCCACTCTACCTGCGCAGTAAGGCAACCCCCTTGCCGCAGGACTTGCTCGCCGGGTTGGAGCGTGCGGACGCACCGTTCGCCCGGGTCGAACGAATGGCGCAGGCCGCGCTGACCATCGACGCCCGTCGGCCGAACGTGGCGTTGCTGATCCGCGAGCTCGAGCGCAACAACCCGGCAGCGCGACTGCCGTTCACCGGACCGCTCCTCACACCGCCGGAGGACATGGCGGTGGTCTGGGTCAGCGAACCAATGCACGAGATCTACGGCATCGAGCCCGGCCAGAGGCTGCGCCTGCCCTTGATCGGACGCGTCGTCGATGTCTTCGTCGGCGGCATTTGGCGTGACTACTCACGACAGTTTGGCGCCGTGACAATCAGTCGCGACGACTATCTCCGACTCGGCGGCGACTTCCAGCCCAGCGATCTGGCCCTCTGGCCACGGCCAGGCCAGGAATCGGCGGCCAGCGACTGGCTGGCAGGGTGGACCACGGGTTATGGACTCGAACTGACTGACGGCATCGAGATTCGCCACTTGAGTCTGTCGATTTTCGACAAGAGCTTTGCCGTAACCTACGCGCTCGAAGCCGCCGCGACGCTGATCGGCTTGTTCGCCCTGGCGGTAACACTGGCGGCCAGCGTCCGACTGCGTGCACGCGAACTGGCGACGCTCGGCGCGCTGGGTTTCGACCGTCGCATGCTGCGCCGCGCGGTCATCTTCGAAGGCGCATTGATCGCCGCCGTCGGACTGCTGATCGGCGTCGCCTGCGGCATCGCGATCGGCGCCGTTCTGACCCACGTGGTCAACCCGCAGGCCTTCCACTGGCGCATGTCGCTCGCCGTCCCCTGGCTGACCGTCCTTGGCGCCGCCGGGCTGACCTTGCTGGCGGCTGTCGTCGCCAGCGCTTACGCGGCGCACCAGGCCACCCGACTGCCGACCGCGCAGATCCTGGCCGACGTCCAGTAGACTGCGGACCAACGCCGATGCGCCGCCGCACTTTCCTGACTACACCATTACTGTGGCCGACGCTGGCCCTGGCGGCGCCGGCCGACACTTCAGTCGCCTATCCGCCGGTCACTCCCGGACGCCGGCTGGTTTTCCCGCGCGACCATGGGGCGCATCCGGATTTCCGTACCGAATGGTGGTATGTCACGGGCGCGCTCGACACGCCAGAGCGCGATATGGGCTTTCAGTTGACCTTTTTCCGCAGCCGGCCGGGAACGGCCGAGCAGCTATCCTCGCCCATCGCCGCCCGCCAGATCCTGTTCGCCCACGCCGCGCTGACGCTTCCCGGCGATCGGCTGCGACACACGGAGCGTGTCGCTCGCGTCGGGCTCGGAGCCGCATTCTCGATCGACGACTGCGACGTGAGCATCGGCGCCTGGCGTATCAGCCGTCAAGGCAGCGGCGATCGCCAGACGTTCCGTTTGCAGATGCAGAGTCCGCAATTCTCGTACGACTTCACTCTGACACCGTCGCAACCCTTGCTATTGCAGGGCGACAACGGCTACTCGCGGAAAGGCCAGCGGCCGCAATTCGCCAGCTACTACGTCAGTTGGCCGCAATTGACCGTCGACGGGTTCCTGCTGTTCGATGGCCGACGCCAGGCAGCACGGGGGCGAGCGTGGTTCGATCACGAATGGTCTACGGCCGTCCTCAGCGACGGCGCCGTCGGCTGGGACTGGGTCGGCATCAATCTCGCCGACGGCGGCGCGCTGATGGCTTTCCGCCTGCGCGACGCGCAGGCCGGGACGCTCTTCGCGCATGTCGCCTGGCGCAACGCCGCGGGTCGCCTGCGCCAATTCGAAACTGCCGAGATCAGCTTCCAAGTGTTGCGCCATTGGTCGTCAACGCGTAGCGGCGCGAACTACCCGGTGCAGCTCGAAATCCGTTTCGGCGAGCACACAGTACGCACACTCCCGGTCCTCGACGACCAGGAGTTGTCGACCAGCCGGCCAGTGCCGGTGGTCTATTGGGAAGGACTGGTCAGGGTCGAGGGAAGCTTCGCGGGCCGCGGTTACCTGGAAATGACAGGCTACGCCGATCGCTTGTCGATCTAGGAGTAGCCAAACAAGCACCACAGCCGCCGGATGCGACGCGGCCTCGCTAATCGATGCGCGTCACCGTTTGCCGCCTGGCCGGCCCTCGCGGGGAACGATTGCCGGCCGCTTGGCGGTCAGTCCTGCATGGCGAGCAATTCCTTGTCGGCATAGCTCAAGCGCATCGCCAGGACGCGAGCCACCGCCTCGATCAGGTGGAAGGCCAGCCGCCTGTGCTGCTCGCGCAGCATTTCGAAGTCTTCGCGCCGCAAGATGTAAAGTTCGCTGTCCTCGATCGCAATCGCATCGCTGCTGAAATGCGCTGCCCGGGAAACGAAGGACATGCCGCCGAAAAAGTCCCCACGTCCGTAGGTCAGGCGGTGACGGCTGATCTCCTTGCCGGGAACGGGTACGGAGATACGGACGGCGCCCTTGCGAATCAGGAACAGCTGATCGGCTGGGTCGCCCATCGAAAACACCTTGTCGTCCTTCGCCACCGAACGCCGCTGGAGGCATTCGACGAGCGCGATCAGCGCTTCCTCCTTGGCGTCTTTGAAGACATCCAGCTCGTAGATCTCGAGCGGCGGAAGCTCCGCCGCCTGCCGCAGATTCTCACCCAGGATCTGATCTTCAACCCATTCGACCGCGTCGTCGAGCGCCGGAAAGACCTTGACCCGATCGCTTGTCGTGGTCAACTCCATCTGCTCGAAAAGATCCGCGATGTTCCGTCCGTTAGGCAGGGTACGAGTCAAGTCGCTGAAAACCAGGAAAGCCCCTCGTTCGACCAGCGAATCCCTGATTTGGGTCAACAAGTGCACCGCCGTGACATCGACCGACTGGACCCGGCGCATGTCGAGCAAAATGTAGTCGCGTTTGCCAAGCTCCGGTTCGAGGGTGGTGTAGAGCTGGTCCTTGGTGCCGAAGAAAAGGCTGCCCTGCAACTCGACGATGATCGTTCGCTCACCTCGCCTCTCGAGCAGTTCCATCTCCTGCCCGAGGCGAACTCGCTTCGAGAATCGATTGCTGCCATCAACCTTACTGCGAATGATCGTGCTGCCAAGCTGCTCACGAATGAACAGCAGCATGGCCAGAGCGATGCCCACAGCTGAGGCGGCGATCAGGCTGTAGGCAAGCGCCACGGCAACCACGACGACGATCACGACGAAGTCCAGCATCGTCCACGGCGATTGCAGCAGATGCAGGCTGTGGTTGTCGATCATCCGGATGCCGACGACGATCAGGATACCGGCCAGGGCAGCGACCGGTATCCAGGCGATGAAGGCGCCCAAGGCGAGAAACGCAATCAAGGACAACACCCCTTCGACGACTCCGGAAACGCGGGTCTGACCACCGCTCGCCAGATTGACCAGCGTCGCCCCCATCTGCCCGGCGCCGGGCATGCCGCCAGCGCAGGCCGAGGCAACGTTGCCGAGCCCCTGGGCGACCAGCTCACGGTTGGAATCATGTCGACTGCGCGTCAGGGCGTCGAGCACGACGGCCGTTTTGAGCGTGTCGATAGACAACAGCACGGCCAGGGTAAGTGCCGTGCCCATCAGGCTGCCAATCTGGCTCAGCTTGAGTTCGCCGATGTCCCGCCAGCGGCCGGTGATTGCCTCGAACATGCTCGACGCCGAACCACCGAGCGGCCCGATGATCAGCTTGTTGCCTTCGAGAACGAGCATCGACGGATCGACAAAGTTGGCCAGCCCGAAATAGGTCAGCACTCCCGCCAGCAAGCCAAGGATGGCTGCCGGAATGGCGCGTGTGACGAGCGGCGCACCGAGCATGACGGCAGCCGTCACGACGCCGATCAGGGCGCTCTCCCATTGCCACGTTTCAGGCGAAATCAGCGTCCGCCACAGCGACTGACCGCCGAAGACTCCCAGCAGCTTCGGAATCTGGCTGCCGATGATGATCAGGCCAACACCGGTAAGGTAGCCGCTCACCACCGGAAAAGGGATGTACTTGATCAGGCTGCCAATCCCCATGAAGCCAAGAAGCAACTGAATCAAGCCGGCGACCAGACCAAGCGCGGTGAGCATCAGCACGATGAACACCGGATCGACGTCGTGCTGCACGAGTTCGATGGCAAAAGCCGACAGTACCGCCGCGGCGGGCGCGCAAGGCGCGGTGATGAGTCGGTTGGTACCGCCGAAACTGGGCGCCACCAGCCCCAGTGCCGTCGCCCCGAGAATCCCCGCCAGCGCGCCAAGACCGGCGTAGGCGGGACCTATGGAAGCATAGATGGTGACGCCGAAAGCAATTGCCGAAGGTAGCGCGACCAGCATCGCCGCAAGCCCTCCCCAGAAATCACCGACCAGCTTGTCGTTCTTGAATCGCATCGATAGTTCCACGGCTCGGGCCCTCCATACTGGTTGCTGCGGTCAAAAAGAACTTCCTTGTTTGTCTAACCCTCCCTCTGGTTCTCAGCAAACGACGATTTCCGAGTACGGTACTCGGAAATCGTTCATGTTAACACGAGCTTTCTTTTCCCGTCACCCTACGGACAGCCGACGAACCGACTTGCACGATGAACGCCGTTTTCTTTCAAAGGCCCAGGAACTCGCGGATTTTGTCCAGCATCCCGCTTTTCGGCGGCGCCGGAGGACTGGCCGAGGCATCGATGAACTGGCGGGTGAAACTGTGCATTTCGACCTCCCGACGCCAGAGAATGTGGGCAATCGCCTCGGCGATTTCCGGTCGCGAACGGACGACCTCCTCGACCGTCGCCTGGTCGAGCCGGTAGCACACCACGTCGGTCTTGGCGATGACCGTGTCGCGACGTGGCTCGCCGGTCATCACGCCGCGCTCGCCGAAGGTACTGCCGGCGTGGATCATGCGGAAGTGCTGACGCGGGTGGCCCGGAAAGTCAATCAACACTTCTGCTTCGCCGGATGCCAGCAGATAGAGCCAATGCGCCGTCTCGCCCTGCTCGAAGATGATCGCTCCCCGGGCGAACGGCGCGTATACCATGCGCTCGCTGATCGTTCGCAGTTCGTCTTCCCGCAAGCCAGCAAACAACTCCAGTTTGCGCAGGTCGACAATACGCTTCTCGATCTCGCGCTGCCGAAGCGACTCCCGATAGGCCTCGTTCTCCTTGGTGACGTGCACCGACTGCTCGGGCACCGCCAACTGCATCCCCGCCCTTTGCAGCGCAGCGAAAACATGTACGCGGACCGCCGAGTCGGTCGGGTCGTCGGGTTGTGGATCGATCATCCAGTAGCGCAGGGCGTAGCGCGCGTACCCCGGCCCGAACTCCATCAGCACACAAGACGGGGCAGGTTCGCGCGCGACGTTCGGTATTTCCGCCGTGCTGATCACCTTCTCGACCTTCTGGATGACCAGCGTCGGTGACGAGTCATAAGTGACGTTGAACCAGATCCAGCGCCGCCACGGCCACTCGGGCTTGCTGTCACGACCGAAGAGCGTAAAGCGCCCGCGCATCAACTGGCTGTTGGGAACGATCACGAGCTCTCCGTTACGTGTCCGGATCGTCGTCTGCCGCCAGCGGATCTGGATCACCCGGCCGGTGAGGTCGTCGAGCTTGACCCAGTCGCCAGTCTGCAGCGAATTGTCGAGTTGCAGGGCAACGCCGCCGAGAACGTTGCCGAGCGTGTCCTGCATCGCGAACGCAAGGACGGCGGTGATGAGCGCCGACGTGGTCAGCAGGCTGGACGGATCGAGGCCGATGAGGTGCAGTCGCGCAATGATAAATGCGACATAAATGCCGAGCAGCACGATGTCCTCGGCGATGCGCGCGACGTCAATGCCGACGCGTGGCAGCGCAATCCGGAAGACGACATGGCCGATCAGGCGGAATAACGCGAAACCCGAACAGATGACGAAAGTTTCATGGATGATCACCGCCAGACGGGAGTAATCGAAGGCCTCGAAGAGCGCACCGGCGAACTGGCCCGCCAGGCAGACGGCGAAGAAAACGGCCGTCCGGCCGACCCGGCGGCGCTCGCTGGGCAGTAGCTGCCACGAGATCAAGGCGAATGCCACGAACACCGCGATGACGTACTTGGTCTCCGGCAACCAGAAATAGGCGACCGTCTTGCTGATCAGTCCGTCCATCGCGTCTCCCGTGTCGATTCAGGCCAGGCCCGCAAAGCGGCCATGGTCGAAATGGCCGACGGCGGAGCAAACACCAAGTCGGCAAGAGCCGTCGCAAGCCGTCCTGGTCGAGCCCGCAGCCGTTTGCCCGGGAGCGCAGGCGACCGCGCCGAACGAACGACCGTGTGGGCGCGCGACGCGCGAGGGCTGATTCGTTTGGCGATCAACCGCCCGTCATCGACATGAAGCGCAGCACCTGCGGTGCGTCCATCTGGTGGCGAAAGTCATGGCGACGAGCCTTGAAGGCCATGGCCCGAACGATTGCCGCACGCAGCGGCGCGTCGTCTGTCGGGTGAGCACGCAGTAGCGGCAACAAGTGACTGACATGCGCGTCACCCAGGCACGGGTACAACTCGCCGCGAGCCGTGATGCGCACCCGGTTGCAGGTATCGCAGAAGTTATGACTGTGTGGCGAGATGAAGCCAACCCGCGTCGAGCTGCCCGGAATCCGCCAATAGCGGGCCGGTCCTCCGCTCGTCTCGAGCGACGGCAACAGCACGAAACGAGTCCGCAGTCGGTCGAGCGCCTCGTCGCTGCCGAAGTAGCTCGACCGTCGCGACTGCCCGATGTCGCCGAGCGGCATCTCCTCGATGAAGGCGATGTCGACCGCCCGGTCCATGGCAAACTGGACGAGATCGATCAACTCGTCGTCGTTGCCGCCACGCATCATCACGGTGTTGAGTTTCAGCCGCTCGAAACCGGCCGCCTGTGCGGCATCGAGTCCACGCAATACCCTGGAAAGGTCGCCAACGCGAGTGATCTTCCGAAAGCGGTCGGCACGCAGCGTATCGAGGCTGATGTTTAATCGCCTGACCCCAGCGCGACGCAGAAGAGGCGCAAAGCGTTCGAGCTGCGAACCATTGGTGGTGACGACCAGTTCCTGCAACCCCGGCAGGCCGGCGATCCGTTCGAGTAGCCAGATCACGTTTTGGCGGACGAGTGGCTCACCGCCGGTCACTCGCACCTTGGTCACGCCGAAGTCGACGAAAGCCGACGTCAGGCGGAGACATTCCTCAAGTGTCAAGACCTGGGCGCGCGGCAGGAAGCGCATCTCCTCGACCATGCAGTAGTTACAGCGCAGGTCGCAGCGATCAGTGATCGACAGACGGAGGTAGCTGACGTGTCGTCCATAGCTGTCGACCAGTGTCTCTCCGCCAGAACGGCCGAACGAATCTGGCGGCGTCAGCTCGTCAACGGTTGTCGGCGTCAAGGACTCATGGCTCATAGGAGAAACACCAAGGCTGGCCGGGGGCGAAACGTAAATGAGGAGCGCTGCGCGCCGGATTATAACGGACTTTGCCCAGCCACAATCGCGCTCGCTCGCCGCCCACGGGAAGCCGCCGACCTGGCCAGACACAAGCCGGCCAGGTCGGCGTGCGCCGCTACCGCTGCTGCAAAGCCTCGATCCGCTCGGTGATCGGCGGGTGGCTCGAAAACAGCGCCATCCAGCCCGGGCGCCCGTTGATGCCCGCCGTGGCGACGTTCTGCGGCAAGTCGCCGGCTTCCATGCCGCCGAGGCGGCGCAACGCCGCCATCATCGGTCGCGGCGTCCCCATCAGCTTTGCCGCGCCGGCGTCGGCGCGAAACTCGCGCGCCCGCGAGAAGTACATGACAATGATGCTGGCGAGAATGCCGAAAACGATGTCACAGATCACTACGGTAACGGTGTAGCCAATGCCCGGCCCCGACTGCTCTTCACCACCCTTGCGCAACGCCGAGTCGACGAACCAGCCGACGACGCGCGCCAGGAAAATGACGAAGGTGTTCACCACACCCTGTATCAGCGTCAGTGTCACCATGTCGCCGTTGGCGATATGCGCCACCTCGTGCGCGATCACCGCCTCCGCCTCCTCGCGCGTCATGGTCTGCAGAAGTCCGGTAGACACGGCCACCAAAGAACTTTTCCGGCTCGCGCCCGTGGCGAAAGCGTTCGGCTCGCCATCGTAGATCGCGACTTCGGGCATTGGCAAACCAGCTTTGTCGGCGAAGCGACGAACAGTGTCGACCAGCCAGAACTCGGTCGAATTGGCTGGCGTTTCGATGACCTGGGCGCCAGTACTCCACTTGGCGATGGTCTTGGACATCCAAAGCGAGATGAAGGATCCGCCGAAGCCCATGATCAGCGCAAAAAACAACAGCTTGCCAAGATCGAGGCCGCTACTGGCAAAAAACCTGTTGGCGCCGGTAAGCGTGCTGACGATTCCGAGCACGAGCACGATGGCGAGGTTGGTGCCGATGAGCAGCATGATACGTTTCATAGTTCTATCCTCGTGAAAAAATCCCGACTCGGTCGTCCGACATTTTCGATCGAATTCGGCGACCGATGCGGGCCGAAAAAAACGTAGAGCTCAGTTTACCGGAAGATCACGCGTCGCTTCTCCAGCAAGTTGCGCATCGCCCCTGGCAGGTGGTGCCGGAAGCGGGCTCAACTGGCGGTGTTCGCGCTGGCGCGCGACACGTCGCGCCAGCGTTCGTCCGGCCCGGTCGACGGCGCGATCGATCGCCACATAGAGGTCGGCTTCGGTATCGTCGATCGCCACATCGGGAGCCCCGGGGATCACCACACGGATACGACAGCGCTTGTCCTCGCCACCACGTGGCCCGTTGATGTCCGAGAGACTGACGGATATCCGCCCGACGTGATACTGCGCCCAGTCGAGGGCGAAACGCAAACGCCTCTCGACATGCTCGCGCAATCCGATGCTGAGCTCGAAACCTCTGGCCTGAATGACGATCTGCATACTGGTTCTCCTCGCGAGTCTGAGTTTGATGGAAGACGCAGTCTAGGACACGAAAAAACATCCGACAAATCGAATAAAATACCTGTACAGTTCCAATTTCTCGAATATGCTCCCAGTTCATGGCAGCCCTCAACTACAAGCATCTGCGCTACTTCTGGATGGTCGCCAAGTCCGGCTCGATCGCCCGCGCCTGCGACCAGCTTCACCTCACCCCACAAGCCATCAGCGGCCAGTTGCGTGAACTCGAAGACACGCTCGGCGTCGAGTTGTTCCGCCGTGTGGGCCGCGGCTTGGAACTCACCGATGCCGGCCGGCGTATCCTCAGTTACGCTGAAGAAATATTCTCGCTCGGTGACGAACTGCTCGAAGTCGCGCGCGACCAGACGACCAGGAAGAGTCTTCCGTTCACCGTCGGCATTGCCGATTCGGTTCCCAAATCGGTCGCTCATCGCCTGGTCGAACCGGCACTGTACCTGCCCGAAGCGGTCCGCCTGATCTGCCGCGAGGGCCGCCTCACGGGCCTGCTCGGCGACCTGGCTGTGCATCGCCTTGACATGGTGATCGCCGACCGGCCGATGCCCCCTAACCTGAACGTACGCGGTTACAGCCATCTGCTCGGCGAAAGCGATCTGACGGTATTCGGCGCACCGGCGCTGGCAGCGACGCTGAGCGGCGGCTTCCCGGCACTGCTCCAGGGCGCCCCCTTCCTGTTGCCCGGAGACGATGTGGCAATCCGCTCGCGACTCGAACATTATTTCGAGGCTCGACGCGTGCACCCCCGCATTGTCGGCGAATTCGATGACAGCGCCTTGCTTAAATCCTTCGGGCAGGCTGGCGCCGGGCTGTTCGTTGCGCCGACGGCGATCGCCGCACACGTCATCGATCAGTACCGCGTGCGCGCCGTCGGCCGCATCGATTCACTCAGCGAGCAGATCTTTGCGATCACCACCGAGCGTCGCCTGAGTCACCCGGCCATCGTGGCCATCATCCAGGTGGCACGCAAGGAAGTCTTCGCGGACGCGACACGCGCCACAAGCGGTGCCGGCGACAACGGACCGGCGTCGCCCTCCTCCCGCGCGTCGCGCTCGCGCGCAGCATCCCGGTCAGCCGCCGGGACGACCTGAAGCGGACGACTTCGGCAGCGTACGACGGCGGACTCGCCAAGCGCTTCGCGCAGACCACCGACTTCTTCGCCGCCTGCTCGAAGCAAACGGCAAACAGCGCACGCCCGCCAACGAGCCGCCAAACTGTTCGTTTTTCTGGAAGTGTAGCTTAAAATTATTCTGCTTTCTTATAGCAATCGAGGAGTCTATGCTCTGCCCCTCAATTCTTTCACTCAAAGGAGACAGGCATGAAAACCTTATCGTGGCTGGTAGCCGTCCTGGCTTTCGGCCTGACAATGACGATCGGCGACGCGGAGGCCGCCAGCAAGCGCTTAGGCGCAGGCAAGTCCTCGGGAATGCAGCGCGAAGCGGTCAGCGCGGACAAGACTCCGGCGGCGACAAGCATGGCGCCAAGCGCCGCCAAAGCGCCTTCCGCCGCGGCAGCGCAACCCCAGCGTTCTTGGATGGGTCCGCTGGCCGGACTCGCCGCTGGCCTCGGGCTGGCCGCGCTGGCGTCGTACCTGGGATTCGGTGAGGAACTCGCATCGATGCTGATGATCGGCCTCTTGATAATGGTCGCAATGGTCGTCATCGGCCTCATCATGCGCCGGCGTGCGGCCGCTCGACAACCGGCCCTCGCCGGCGCCAACGGCTTGCAATATGCGCCTCTCGACGCCGGAGCGACGGGTTTGCCACGCAACGCGACCGAACTGTCGGTGCCTGCCGCGACCGGCGCCAGTGAGCCGGCCGGCGCCCCGCGCCACATTCCGGCCGACTTCGATGTCGCCGGCTTCGTGCGCAACGCCAAAGTCAGTTTCATCCGGCTGCAAGCGGCCAACGACGCCGGCAACCTCGACGACATCCGCGAATTCACGACGCCCGAGATGTTCGCCGAGATCAGAATGACGATTGCCGAACGCGGCGACGCAACGCAGGAAACCGATGTCGTCAGCATCGACGCCGAAGTCCTCGATGTCGCCGAAGAGGGAGACCGTTACATCGTCAGCGTGCGCTTCAGCGGCCTGATACGCGAGGACAAGACCGCGCCCGCGGAGCCGGTCGACGAGATCTGGCACCTCGTCAAACCGCGCAGCGGAACGGGCGGCTGGGTTCTCGCCGGCATTCAGCAGAACGCGTGATAGCCCGTTGCTGGCGCGGACCGGCGCCAGCAACGGAATCTGCTCCGAGACTAGCGACGCGCCTCGAAAGACAGATCACCAAAGCGGGCTTCGACCTTGCCGCCCGTATTGTCAGTATCGGCGGCAAGCGCCACACCCGAGACCGGTGGCACCGGCTCGCCGAATGCGGCCCGGAAATCGGCGGCAAGGTCACGAACGACTTCCCGCCATTGCCCGGCGCGTGTGTTTCCCGACTCGACGACGACCATCCGCAAGCGATCGGTATAGGAATTCCAGCCGCTCTCGCCGGCCGCCTGCGTCGTTCCCCAGACGTAACACAGCGCCGCAGCGGGCAAGTCCGCGCCGTGCACAAGCCGGGCAGCAGAAATCCTCAGCCGGTCGCCGAGACTCAGCCGCTCGGCTGGCAGATCAAAGAGTACATAGACACGGGCGGCGTAATCGTCACCGTCTTTGCGCCGCAGATCGGAACCGGCGACGGCTTGCGAAACCCGCCAACGCCATCTGAGCAAGGGCAACGCCGTTACTTCGACTCGTACCGGAAGAGCCAGACTGGACGCCGAACGGTCGGATGTGACGCGCAGCACCGTCACGCCTTCGTCAGCCACCAGATCGAAGCTGTTCGCCCGCTCGACCGCGGGCAAGGTCTGATGCACCCAGCCCGCCGGCCAACGCTTTCCCGGCGGGACGGCCGAGAAACGCGGCAGGTCAAGGCGCTGTAGGCCTGCGCCCTCGACGGTTCCATAAGCCGGCCGTGGGCTTGCCAAGCCAAGGAGCGGTACAGTCGCCAGCGCCAGCGACAGTCGTCGGCGCCCTGCATTCAACTCTGCCACGCGTCGAAACCCTCCAGCGTGGCCAATCGTTCCAGATCGACCGGCCGGTCGACGTCCCAAAGGACCGGTAACTCGACCCAGCTCAAGCCCGATTCTACGAGGCGTTGCCGCGTCTGCACCATGACTCGGTCGCTACCCCAGTCGATGTTCTCGAACAGCCTGGGCTGCGGAAGATTCAGCCCGACGAGGACATAGCCGCCATCCTCGGCGGGAATCAACACCGCATCGTGCTTTCCACCTCCCCGCTCGCCGAGCAAGGCGCCGGCGGCGGCGACCAGATGCGTCGCCTGTAGCGCCGGACAATCGGCACCGATCAACAGCAACGGTCCGGCCGACGTCGCAAAGGCAGCCGCCATGCGCGCACCGAGATCATCTCCCGACTGGCTGTGCAGCGCGACGCCGACGCGGCGCTGCAGCGCGCGAAAGAAGCGATGACTGCCATCCGGTGCGCCCCACAGAGCCACGCCGCCGATGTCCGCCGTACAGGCGGTAGCCAGCGCATGGCGCGTCAACAGGCGTTGCAGACGCGCCGCCCGCACGGCGCCCAGCCGCGGGATGAGGCGCGTCTTGACAGCGCCTACCGCTGGAGCCCGGGCAAAAACGGCAACGCCAACGGCTTTCTCAGCGCCGGCCGGGAACGTAGCCATAGCGTATCGCCAGTTGCCGCGGGTCGACTCCACAGTAATAGCTCGCCCGCAACCGCCACATCAGAAAGACGGTGCGCCATACGCCGTGCGTCTGCCAACGTCGCCCCGAAGTAACGACACGTTCGCGCAGGCAGGCCGGCCGGGCGATACGCTTGAGCCGGCTCGACAAGGCGATGTCCTCCATCAAGGGAAGCTCCGGATAGCCGCCGACGCTCTCGAAGACATCGCGGCAAACGAAAATCGCCTGGTCGCCCGTGGCGATCCCGGTCAAGCGCGAGCGCCAGTTCATCATCCTTTCAACAACCCGGAGCAGCGGATGAGGCGCGTCGATACGAACATCGAAGCGCCCCCAGGACACACCATTATCAACCGCCTGCTGGATCAGATTGTCGGCTTCCGGTGGCAAGGTCGTATCCGCATGCAAGAAGAGCAGGATCCGTCCCCGGCTAGCACGCGCACCAGCGTTCATCTGCGTCGCTCGGCCACGCGCCGACTCGATCAGTTGGTCAACGGCAGGCCGCGCGAGCTCTGCCGTAGCGTCGCAGCTCCCGCCGTCGACCAACACCACTTCCGCTCCACGCACCCTGAAAGCTTGCACGGCCTGCAACTGGGCGACGACTGTCGAGGCTTCGTTGAGTACCGGGACGATCAGCGAAAGAGATGGCGGATCAGTGGTGATTTCCATTGGCGATAGGAAGCTGGGCTCCCGTCCAGCCGGGTATTCGGCAAGGGTTTTCCGGGAGCGCCCACGTTGGCCGGCATCACGCTGACAATGAGCCTGCTGCCTGCCAGTTGCGAGGGTGGTACTGAAGGATAATATGGCTGGCACGTGAGCACGTACCAGGTAAGCGAGGCACGGAAAGCCATGCCAAGGTTTTCTATCCGCAACCCGAGCCACACGACACATCAACGCGCGTGGACATCGGTCTGACCAGACTCGCCGCCCGCCGGGCCCGCTGCAACGCTTGCGACACATCGTCGCCATTGGCCACGGCAACGCCCATGCGACGCTTTCGGAACGACTCGGGCTTGCCGAACAGACGCAGGTCGCTTCGCGGAACGGCGAGAGCTTCCGCAATGCCAGTAAAGGCAATACCGCTTTCCTCCAGTTCGCCGTAGATCACGGCCGAAGCCCCCGGCTCACGCAGGCTGGTGTCACACGGCAGGCCGAGGATGGCACGAGCGTGCAGTTCGAACTCGGAGCTGCGCTGCGAGCACAGAGTGACGAGCCCGGTATCGTGCGGTCGCGGGCTGACTTCGGAAAACCAGACCTGCTCGCCCTTGACGAACAGCTCGACACCGAAGATACCCCGTCCACCGAGTTGGTCGGTCACGGCGGCCGCGATACGACGCGCCTTCTCGAGCGCCAACGACGCCATCGACTGCGGCTGCCAGGATTCGACGTAGTCGCCGTCGACCTGGCGGTGACCGATGGGTTCGCAGAACAAGGTCCGCACAGCGCCGCTTTCATCGCGCGCACGTACGGTGAGCAGAGTGATTTCGTAGTCGAAGTCGATCA
This sequence comes from Accumulibacter sp., assembly GCF_029255285.1. Lineage (GTDB taxonomy): Bacteria > Pseudomonadota > Gammaproteobacteria > Burkholderiales > Rhodocyclaceae > Accumulibacter. The sequence goes on along the minus strand of NZ_JAPUVI010000108.1, from coordinate 12,568 downwards.
TTCCTTCGACGATGACGTGGCCCTGCCTGACGCGCCCCCCGCTGACCGCGTGCTGCCAAGCCGCTGGCAGATCGAGCGCGCCACGCAGCACCGACTGCCCTTTGCCGGAAGACGACATCACCGGTTTGACGATACACGGGTAACCGATGCCATCGTCGATCGCCGCCTGCAGTTCGCACAGGGAATCGGCAAAACGGTAGGGCGAGGTGGGCAGACCGAGTTGCTCGGCCGCCAAGCGGCGGATGCCTTCACGGTTCATCGTGAGTTGCGCCGCGCGGGCTGTCGGGATGACCTCGGCGAGTCCTTCGGCTTGGATATCGACCAGGGTATCGGTGGCGATGGCCTCGATTTCCGGCACGATGAGCTGCGGCCGTACCTTTTCGATCAGCGCGCGCAGCGCCACACCGTCGGTCATGTCGATCACATGGCCACGATGCGCCACCTGATGGCCCGGGGCGTTGGCGTAGCGATCGACGGCGATCACCTCGACGCCCAGGCGCTGCAGCGCAATGATTACTTCCTTGCCGAGCTCACCGGCACCGAGGAGCATGACGCGCAGCGCACCTAGAGACAGCGGCGTACCGATTCTCATGATGGTTTCCCTGGCCCGAACGTAGGCAACAGACCAGGGAATCTAGGCGCAAAGCACGGTGGCGTCAAGCGCGCCTGCCGACTAATCACAGGGGGGCACCACGCCAGATTGAGGCTTAGGATTGTATCCCGCCCCCCGACCGACGAAGGCCTTCGCTTCCGGTTCCGCCGCCGCCTTCATCGCCGCAGGCAGCACGTTGGCCAGCTTTTCGCGCTGGGCGTCGAGGCACTCCTGATTCAGCGGCATCTGTTGTGGACAGGAGGCACCAGCCGCGACGACTGCCTGCACTTCCGGTACCGTGGCCTCGTAGGCGGCCCACTTGAACTCCACGAAGTAGGCGTTCGCACACTCGACATCCGACAAGCGCGCGGAGCAAGTCCCTTCGGCATCCTCATCGGTCACCCCGGGCGGATTGCACTTGACGTAGCCGCAGCTACCCCTTATCCAAGCGGAAAGCGTTCGCAACGGATCGTCCTGCAATTTGCTGATCTTGGGCGGCAAATCCTTCGGCGAAATCTGCTGTCCTTGCGGATTCTTCAACCAGGTCAGGTTGTCCTTTTCCATGTTCTTCCAGAACTCGTCCTCCTTCATGTTGGACCAGTCCTTGAGCAGGTAGGCGTAGAGTTTCTTCTGTTTGTCGGCGATGTCGGCATTGAGAACCGCAGTCGACAGATGGTGATGGTCGGTCAGATAGAACTTGCCACCCGGACCGCGCACCAGCGGCACCCAGCGATTGTCTTCGAGCAGATAGTCCTCCAACTTGCCGGCCTTGGCCTTGGCGGTAATCTTGCCCGACTTGCACGCCGCCGCACCCATGCCGACAGCGGATTGTGTCGGATGGAGATCCTTGATGTCGATCCAGCAGCCTTTCTTCTTCTTCTCCTTGAAAGTGACGATCTTGGCCGGCGCGCCATCCGAGGCGCCGCTTTCTTCGTCGTAGTCGACCAGCTTGACGACCTTGGTGTTCTTGCCGCACTCGGGAATCCGCGTCTCCCAGTCGCCCTTGCCACCGCCAGCGGTCGCGGTTATCGCCAGGCCGCTCATCAGCAGCCCCGAAAGCATTATGGTGATCGTTCGCATGCCTCTCCTCCTTGCTTACCAAGATAGAAAACACGAGAGAAAACGACAGACGGCGAGTCGGTCGTTCCACCGTATCCCGGCCGGAGTATCCACAGTGCCGGCGAAGCAGTCAATCGAAGCTTTCTATGGCCATTGGCGGCGAACGACGAAGCACCGCTCAGCGATCGAGCAGTCGCAAGGACTCGGCCCCTTTGCCGGGAGACGTTTTCTCCAGTTCGAGAACGGGTGGTGGTGTCGCCCTTTCCGGGCGCGGCGGCAATGGCACCGGAATGGGCATCGGCCGCTGGTGCGGCGGGCGATGGAAGCGCCCGACATAGCGCAACTGGAAAACCACCGGGACGGCGCGCGCGAGCACCGTTCCCTGACGATCGACGACCGCCGCGTCGAGCTGGTAGCGCTGATTCGGGGACGGCAGCGTATCGCCCCAGAATTCGGGCGGAATCATGAACTCGCTGGCCGTGAACCGCTCGCCGACCGGCCGGCCGTTGACCCTGACCAGGATCGCATGCCCCTCACCCAACTGGAGGGGCGGCTCGACGGCGACGCGCACTTCGAAAATCGCACTGTTCGCGGCGACGCTGCCACCGTCTTCCGGAAAGACGATCGCGAAACTTCGATAGGCAGGCGATGCGGGCAACGGTCCGGCCGTTTCGCCTGACGGCTGCCCGTGTGGCGGAGCGCCCTTGACCACCGGTGTGGGGGCGATCACATTGAGCGGCGGCAAGCTGATCGGTTTGGCACCCGGCGGTGCCTGATCGGAGTACACCGGACTACCGCCGGACCCACGGGTGACAAACACGTCCTGCGCCAGAACCGCCGACGCCATCAGCGACAGCGCTCCGAGTGCCACCGACGCCAGCAGCGGGCGCCAGTTTCCCGCCGTCCGATCGGGCGGCGAGGAGCGCCGCCCATGGTCGCGGCACAGCGCGCTTCGGTTGTCCAGCCAGCTCATGCGCAAAGTATCGAACAGCGCGGCTGTCCTGGCAAGGAACAACTCGCCGGCTTCGCCGCGTGGTCCGCTTCACTCGGCGAGGGCAATTTCGACACGCCGGTTGCGCCTGCCTTCGTTGCGGATGCGAGTCACGCGGATGGCGCCGATTTCGCCGATGTTCCCGACGTGAGTACCGCCGCAGGGTTGCAGGTCGATACCGGCGATGCGCAACAGGCGTACCCGTCCGGAGCCGCGCGGCGGCTGCACGCTCATGGTCTTCACCAGGTCGGGCCTGGCATCCAGTTCATCGTCGGTAATCCACACGGTCTCCGTTTCGACCTGGCGGCTGATCAAGGCGTTCACCTCGCTCTCGATCCGTTGACCATCGAGCAGGCTCATGTCGATGTCGAAATCGAGACGCGCCTTGTCGGGAGCGATGTGGCCACCGGTGACCGGTGCCGCCACCACGCAGGACATGACGTGCAGCGCGGTATGCAGACGCATCAGACGATAGCGGCGCGGCCAGTCGATTTCCAGCGTCAAGGTCTCGCCGGCTTCGGGTAGCGCGGCGCCGTCAGCCGTATAGTGCAATACCGCGTCGCGAGCCAGATCCTTGCGGGTGTCAACGATGGCAATGCGCTCGCCGTTGGAGCGCACCAGGACGCCGACGTCACCGAGTTGCCCACCGCCCAGCGGATAGAAAATCGTGCGGTCGAGCTCGATGGCGTTCGGGTACACCATGACTACTTGCCCGTCGGCCGTACGCCGGTACGCGTCGTCACGGAACATCAATTCTGTAGTCATGGAAATCTCCTTGGCAAGTTGGGCCGCCCCTACCGGCCCAGGTAGAATCGGACCGCACGTGGAGCCGAAGCGCGATGGCCGGGCAACACGGGAAAGGGCGTGCCATTCTGCCACAAGCCGTCGCCACCGCGGCGTCCGTCGGCAGCACTCGACAAGCCTGGCAACATTTCCCTTCCTGGGCTAAGCTCCCACTTCGCCATCGCTTCTCGCATCTGAAATATGCCGACAAATCAACATGTAGCGACGTCCTCTGAAGCCGACCACACGCCCATGATGCGGCAGTACCGGCGCCTCAAGGCACAGCATCCGGATCTCCTGCTGTTCTACCGGATGGGCGATTTCTACGAGCTCTTCTTCGACGACGCAGAAAAGGCTTCCCGCCTCCTCGGCATCACGCTGACGACGCGCGGACAGTCGGCCGGACAGCCGATCAAGATGGCCGGCGTGCCCTACCACGCGGTCGAACAGTATCTGGCCAAACTCGTCAAGCTTGGCGAGTCGGTGGTGATCTGCGAACAGATCGGCGAACCGACCGGCAACAAGGGACCGGTCGAGCGCGCGGTCGCCCGTATCGTCACCCCCGGCACACTGACCGACGCGGCACTGCTCGACGAAAAGCGCGATACCCTGCTGCTCGCCCTGCAGACGACCAAAGCGCTCGCCGGCCTGGCCTGGATCAATCTGGCGAGCGGCGACTTCCGGGTCTGCGAAGTCGCAGCGGGACAACTCGCCGCCACTCTCGAGCGCATTCGTCCGGCCGAAATCGTCGTACCGGAGCGCTTGGCTCTGAACTTCGCGCCGGAAGCGGCACTCACGCGCCAGCCCGACTGGCACTTCGACGCCGAGGCGGCCGGTCGCGAACTGTGTTCGCATTTCGCCACCCGCTCGCTCGCCGGTTTCGGCGCCGACGGCTTGCAGCCGGCGATCGCCGCGGCTGGCGCCTTGCTGCGCTACGCGCAGGCGACGCAGGCACGCACCCTGCCCCACTTGCAGGCGCTGGTCGTCGAACGCGATGCCACTTTCCTCGGCCTCGACACGGCGACTCGCCGCAACCTCGAACTTACCGAAACGCTGCGCGGCCAGCCCGCGCCGACACTCTGCAGCCTGCTCGACAATTGCGTCACGGCAATGGGTTCGCGGCTGCTGCGCCACGCGCTTCATCACCCTTGGCGCGACCCGGCCATCCCGAGCGCTCGCCACGCAGCAATCGCCATGCTGCTCGACGACGGAGGCCCCACTCTGCGCGCGCTGCGGCAGTCGCTGCGCGGCTTCGCTGACGTCGAACGAATTGCCGGCCGCATCGCACTTTTCTCGGCCCGCCCGCGCGACCTCGCCAGCCTGCGCGACAGCCTGCACCGCCTGGCCGAACTGCGCGCGCCACTGGCCACCAATGCGGCACCCTTGCTCGCCGAGTTGCATGGACAGTTGGCTACACCCGTGGCCGCACTCGATCTCCTGCAGCGCGCCATCCTGCCCGAACCGGCGGCACTGCTGCGCGACGGCGGTGTCATCGCCGACGCTTTCGACGCCGAGCTGGACGAACTGCGGGCGCTGAACGACAACTGTGGCGCCTTTCTGCTCGCCATCGAAGCGCGCGAAAGAGAACGCACCGGGATCGCCAATCTGAAGGTCGAGTACAACCGCGTGCACGGCTTCTACATCGAAGTGACGAACGCTCAGGCGACAAAGGTGCCCGAAGACTATCGCCGCCGGCAGACGCTGAAGAATGCCGAACGTTATCTCACACCCGAGCTCAAGGCTTTCGAGGACAAGGCCCTGTCGGCGCAGGAACGCGCCCTGGCGCGCGAAAAAAGGCTTTACGAAGACGTGCTGACCCATCTGCAGAGCGACCTGTCGATCCTGCAGCGTGTCGCGCAAGGCGTCGCGCTGCTGGATCTGCTGTCCGCTTTCGCCGAGTCGGCGCGGCTGCACAACTATTGTCGCCCGTGGTTTTCGCCGGCTCCCGGACTGACCATCGAGGGAGGCCGGCATCCGGTCGTCGAAGCGCAACTGGCCGCCGGCGAGACCTTTATCGCGAACGACACCCGCCTCACCGACGAGCGCCGGCTGTTGCTGATCACCGGCCCCAACATGGGCGGCAAATCGACCTACATGCGTCAGACCGCGCTCATCGCACTGCTCGCCCACATCGGCAGCTATGTGCCGGCGACACGTGCCGTCATCGGCCCGCTCGACCAGATATTCACCCGCATCGGGGCGGCGGATGACCTGGCAGCCGGACGTTCGACATTCATGGTCGAGATGACGGAGTCGGCGGCCATCCTGCACCACGCCAGCGAACGCAGTCTGGTTCTCATGGACGAAGTCGGGCGCGGTACGTCGACCTTCGACGGAATGGCGCTCGCTTTTGCGATCTGTCGCCACCTGCTCGAAAAGAACCGCTGCCTGACGCTGTTCGCTACGCACTACTTCGAACTGACGCTGCTCGCCAACGAGTACGCCAGCCTGGCCAACGTTCACCTCGACGCCATCGAGCACGGCCAGCGCATCGTCTTCCTGCACGCGGTCGAGGAAGGCCCGGCCAACCAGAGCTACGGGATTCAGGTGGCGGCGCTGGCCGGAATTCCATCGTCGGTGCTCAAGGCGGCGCGCCGGCAGTTGCGGGAGTTCGAACAGCGTGCTTCGATCAACCCATTGCAACCCGATCTCTTCGCGACGGCGCTGGCCGACGCCGCCGAGCGGCACGAGCAGCGTCCGCATCCGGTGGTCGACCGCCTGACGGCCATCGACCCCGACCAGCTCACGCCACGCGCCGCGCTCGATGCCCTCTACGAACTCAAGGCCTTGCTCGCATGACTGGCCGCCGCGGACAGTCGCCCGCCGGCTTGCTGGCCGCTGCCGTCCTGTTGCTCGCCGGGCCGGTGGTGGCCGAGTCCTGGCGCTTCGCCGTCATCGGTGACACACCCTACAGTTCGTCGGAACTGTACGAACTGCCACGAATGCTGGACAACATCGCTGCGCAACACGTGGACCTGATCGTCCATGCCGGCGATTTCAAGGGCAGCCGGGAACCCTGCACCGACGAAGTCTTTCTCGCTCGCCGGACGCTGCTCGACGCCTCGCGGCGGCCACTGATCTACGTCCCTGGCGACAACGAATGGACCGACTGTCGTCACCTGCCGGCTGGTCATTTCGATCCCCTCGAACGTTTGCAGAAGCTGCGCGAACTGTTCTTCGCCGAGCCACGTTCGCTCGGCAGGCACACGTGGCCAGTCGAAAATCAGCCGGGAGACTACCCCGAGCACCTGCGCTGGCGACTGGGCCCCGTACTCTTCGTATCGCTCAACGTCCCCGGCCCGAACAACAACTTCGGCCTGGGAACGCAACCCAGCGAGGAGTTCTCGGCGCGAAACCCGCGGCTGATAGAATGGCTGAGTCAGGGGTTCGCCACGGCACGGCACGAGGAAGCAGCCGGCATCGTTATCGTGATGCAAGCCAACCCGGATCCGAAGCGCCATTCCGCCGGCCTCGCACACCCTGGCTACCGGCCACTGCTCGACGCCCTGCGCCGGGAGACGCTCGCCTTTCCCGGCCAAGTGCTGCTGGTGCACGGCGACACCCATTGGCAGCGCATCGACCATCCGCTACGCCATCCGGATACCCATCGGCCAATCGACAACTTCACGCGTCTGGAGAGCTTCGGCTTTCCGCTGATGGGATGGGTCAAAGTGATCATCGATACCGATCATCCGCAACTCTTCCGCTTCGAGGTCTACCCACAGGGCACGCTTCGACGACGCTCGTCAGCGGAAGCCAATCGACACGAGGAACAACAAGCCGTAGACTGAGCAGGATTGACGCTGTCCGGAGGCTCGACCATGAAGCTCATCTCCTTGCTAGGCCAAGCCGTGGCCGTGCTGCTGTTGGGTCTGGGAGCAGCGATCGCCGGCAACGGCGAAATCGTCATCGGCCAGGTCGCCGCGTTCAGCGGTCCCCTGGCGCCGACCGGCAACCACATGCGAGCTGGCGCGCAACTGCATTTCGACGCCGTCAACGCGAGCGGCGGCGTGCACGGGGTGACGATTCGCCTGGTCGCCAAGGACGACGGCTACAAGAGCGAGGAGACTGTCCGTCTCGCCCGCAGCCTGCTGAAGGAATCGCAACCGCTGGCCTTCATCGGCTTTGTCGGCACCGGCAACGTCGAAGCGATGCTCGACCAGAAGGTGCTCGGCGAAGCCGGCATTCCGCTGATCGCCGTCCGCAGCGGCGCGTCGTCGCTGGTCCGCTCGGGCGATCCGTATCTCTTCATGACCCGCGCGAGTTATGCCGAGGAGGTCGAAAAGATCGTCGAGCAATACGCGACGACCGGATTCAAACGCTTTGCCATCCTGTTTCAGAACGATGCCTTCGGGCTCGATGCCCTGGCCAGCACGGAACGCGCGATTACCAAGGCCAGCGGCTCGCTGGTCGCCAAAGGCTCCTACGAGAAGAACACGACCGATGTCGCAGCGGCCGTCAAGAGCATCGCCGCCGCCAAGCCGCAGGCGGTGATCATGCTGGCCAATACGGCGGCCAGCGCCGAGTTCCTCAAGCAATCGCGCGCGGCGGGGAATCTGGCGCAGTACGTCGCGCTGTCGGTGACCGACGCGGCACAGGTCGTTAAACGGCTGGGTGCCGACCAGGCCGAGGGGCTGGTGCTGACCCAGGTGGTTCCCGACCCGAACAGTCGCGCCGTCCCCTTGATCCGCGAAGTCCAGGACAACTTTGCCAAGTTCGCACCGCGCGATGTGACGCTCAACCACACCTTCGTCGAAGGCTATCTGGGTGCCAAGGTGCTCACCGAAGCGCTGCGCCGGGCCGGCCCGAATCCCACGCGCAAGAAGCTCCGCGACGCGCTCGAAGCGCTGGGTTCTTACGATACCGGCGGCGTGGTCGTCAGCTTCTCGGCCAGGCAGCATGTCGGTTCGCACTTCGTCGACATCACCATCCTGAACCGCAGCGGAAAGCTGCTGCGCTAGCGCCACCGGCAGCCTCATCGATCCCGATGACGCAAGCGGCGTCCACCGGAGTCCCCCGACCGTCGGAACCGATTGCCGACAACCGACGCCTGCCGGCAGCGGCTCGGCGGCAGGCGCCATGGATGGCGGCGTCTGATGCCATACGCTACAATCGCGCACTCAGAATTTTCCATCAACGCGTGCTCGGCGGGGATACTCCCGGAGAGCCGTGCCGGTCGCCGGCCGGCAGCAGATGCTGACGATCCTGAACGCCGTAGTCGACTCGGGCGTCCCCTGGCCGGCAACGCCTGGCCAGAACTCGAGAACGCTTGCCGGGCAGCCCAAGGCAGGTCGCTGCAAACTGGCCAGGGGCGTCGCAGGTCGTCAACCCGACATTCACCTTTACCCCACGGCGCTGGCCGACAACGAATGAGAGACAGACTTTCTGGCCGGCTCGACCTGACCGACCTCCTCGGCCCCGACCCGGCGCCAACCCTGCCGGAATCGCTCGCGCTACGCGGCGACGACGTCGCGCGCGACGCTGACGTCGTTTGTGCGGTGCGTGGCACGCCCCAGGTTGACCGGCCGGTCGCCGGATCGTCGCCACCACGGGGCGCCGCCGCCGACATTCTGCAAGCCTGGCGCGAGCACGGCACCAAGCTCACGGCCCGCCTCAGTGGCGGTTACGCCTTGGCAATCGTAGATGCGCCGCGCCAATGCGTCTTCCTGGCCGTTGACCGCTTCGCCATCCAGACGCTGTGCTATCACGCCGACCAGAACACGCTGGCCTTTTCCGATCGCGCTGACTGCGTTCAGGGATACACGGACGAACTCGACGCACAGGCCATCTTCGACTACCTCTATTTCCACATGATCCCGGCGCCGCGCACGGTTTTCCGCCAGGTATGCCGACTGCCGGCGGCGCACGGTCTGCTTGTCGACCGGCAAGGAATACGGGTGCTTCGGCACTGGCCGCTGCAGTTCGACGAGCAGCGCCGGCCGTCGTTTGACGACGCGCGACGCGACTTCCGCCAACTGATTCGCGACAGCGTTGCGGCGGAAACCGCGGGTCAGCCGCGTGTCGGTGCCTTCCTCTCCGGCGGCACCGACAGTTCCACGGTCGCCGGTATGCTCTGCGAGGTCGCCGGCAAGCCGGCACCTGCCTACTCGATCGGTTTCGACGCGGCAGGCTACGACGAAATGGAGTATGCCCGCCTGGCCGCCCGGCACTTCGGCTGCGAGCACCACGAGTACTACGTGACGCCGGAAGACCTGCTCGCCAGCATCCCGGCCGTCGCCCAGCATCATGATCAGCCCTTCGGCAACTCGTCCGCTCTGCCCGCCTACTACTGCGCCAAGCTTGCGCGCGCCGACGGCTGCACCAAAATGCTTGCCGGCGACGGCGGCGACGAACTGTTCGGCGGCAACTCGCGCTACGCCATGCAGCGCGTTTTCGAGTTCTACCACTCGGTACCGGCCGGCCTGCGGCGCCTGATTGAGCCGATGTGCGGCGACGACAGTCTACTGCGACGGATTCCCGGACTCCGGCAGGCGACCGGCTATGTCCGTCACTCGCGGGTGCCGATGCCGGACCGCCTGCAGAGCTTCAATCTTCTGATGCAACTCGGCCCGGGCCAGGTGCTGGCGACCGAGTTTCTTGCCCGCGTCGATCAGGAAGGACCATCGAAACACATGCGGACCACCTGGGACGAGTGCCAGGCGAAGAGCCTGATCAACCGCATGCTCGCCTACGACTGGCGCTACACGCTGGCCGACAGCGACTTGCCGAAAGTGCGCGGCGCGACTCAGATGGCTGGCATCGAACTGGGGTATCCGTTGCTGGCCGATCGGCTGACCGATTTTTCGATGCGCCTGCCGGCCGACTGGAAGCTCCGCCGTTTCAAACTACGCTGGTTCTTCAAGGAAGCCCTGCGCGGTTTCCTGCCCGACGAAATCATCACCAAGAAAAAGAAGGGCTTCGGACTGCCATTCGGTGTCTGGGCAACTGGCCACCCGGCACTGCGCGGGCTGGCCGAGGATTCGTTGCGCAGTCTCGCTACGCGGGAAATCGTACGTCCCGATTTTCTGCAGCGGCTGATCCGCGACCACCTTCCGAACAGCCCCGGATACTACGGCGAAATGGTGTGGATCCTGATGATGCTCGAGCAATGGCTGCGTGGCCACGATTCTCCAGCCCCGGAAAGCACTGCCGGATCGGCTGGCAAGCCGTGAAGGGTTGACACGGCAGCGCAGGCGCTCGCTAGGCGGCGGGCCAGCCGGACGGAGATGCCGTACCGTTGAACGAACTGGGAATTGACTTCGATGGCAGACAGACCGACTCAGGTTAACGCCGACTCGTACCGCCGCCGGTACATGAGCTTGCCGCGCATGATCACGCACTGGCACCAGGCCAGCGAGGTCGCGGAGGCCACCCGGCCGGGCGGCAAGGTACTGGAAATCGGGCCGGGAGCCGGTCACACCACCTGGCTCATGAGACAGTGGGGACTGGATGTCACGACACTCGATTTCGACGAGTCGGTAAAGCCGGACATCATCGGCGACGTGACGGCCATACCGTGCAAGGACAAGGCCTACGACTGCGTTCTCGCAGCGGAAGTCCTCGAGCACATCCCCTTTCCCGAGTTTGCCAAGGCGCTCGCCGAACTGGGGCGGATTTGTCGCGGCACGGTGATCGTTACCTTGCCGGCCCCGTTTGTCGGCGGTTCCGCTTTGCTCAATTTCTCGGGGCTGAACGCCAGAGGTTTTTTCCTCGGCCTGCCCTATTGGATCGCCCACAAGTTCGACGGCCAGCACTACTGGGAACTGGGCAAGCGCGGCTACGGCATCCGACGAATCCGCCGGGTGATTCAGGAGCAAGGATTCCGTATCGCCAAGGAGTTTCGCCCGGCTCCTTCGCTGTTCTGCTATTTTTTTGTACTGTCCGCCACCGGCACGGATGACGGCCGCTAGGGAAGCGCAGGGTCTCGCCACTCGGATGTCATCGCCACGTAAGTCCGAGGATCCTTGCCCGGATGTTGTCATCCCAAGCGGCGCGTTTGCGCTTCATGCGCAAGCTACAGTTGGTCTGGTCGGTCGTGTCGAGACGGAGCAAGTTGAGAACGATCTTCTTCAGGAGGGAGCAATTCTGTGAGGCGTTGTCCTTGCGCACGGTGCTGGTATCCTCGCCGAAGCTGACGTCGAGAACCCAGTGAAGCCGGTTCTCGATACCCCAATGCGCCCGAACCGCTGTCGCGAGTTGTTCGGCGCTCAACTCACGAGAACTGACGTAGTAGCGCCGGTCCAGGTCGGACTCCTTGTCGCCCACCTGGCGAAGGGAGTCGACAAGACCGATCGTCTGGCACTTGGGCCAATCGCCCAGATTGACGACGCCTGCCGCGGGCTGCGCCGAAGCAATCTGGCCGGACGATTCGACCATGGGACGTGAGCACCTGCCGGTGCCGGTCAACCACCTCCGATCGAGACTGGTCGATGAATTCCGTCTTGATGGCGCCCAACAGGGTCGGTTGATTGTCTTTGACCGCCAAGAGGTAGTCGCCACCCTGGTCGGTGACCTGACGGGCAAAACTCCTCTGGCATCCCATCGCGTCGATGCTGACCAGCAAGCCATGAATATAAAGCGCTTTCAGGAGTTCGAGGATGGCGGTGATCTCATTGCTCTTGCTGGCCACCTTTTCCTGGCCGAGAACAACGCCCAGTTCCGTCGCGAAGGCGCTAACCAGATGAATCGCACTCTCGCCGCCACTGCCCGACCCGCGCACCGTTTTGCCGTCGACCGCCACGACGCCTCTCAGGGCGCCCACCACTCCAGTCACCCAGCGCCGGAACGCGGCCTCAAATTGTTTCGGATCCAGTGCCTGGAAGAGGCGCAGGAAGGTCTTCTCCGAGGGAACACCATTCCTGAGTACCAGAAGTTCACGCAGCCACGCCTCCTCCGTGCGGCCCCACTCCGCCATGTCTTCGATGGCGTCGCCGTCGGAGAGCACCGCGGAAATGGCGATCACAAGAATCTCCAGGAAATCATGCCGCGTCCCGTTACTCGGCTTCCGCGGATCGGTCATTTCACCCAAACAACGTACCAAGCTTGCCCCCTTCGTCTTGGTCATCCCTTACGCCCAAACGACGAGAGCAGACCCGATTTCCTGCGGGCTCACCAAGACCATGGCATAAGACCATGAATGTTAA
>NZ_JAPUVI010000107.1 GCF_029255285.1 Accumulibacter sp. | reverse complement strand
CGATGGCGAAGCTGATCCAGTACCGCGTCGAGCGCCTCGACTCGTTCAAGCACGAAGGCCCGACGCCGGTACTCGACGCGATGTTCAGCCGCAAGGAGCCGAAGACCGGCACCGACGGCACGCTCTCGTGGACCGTCGATGTCTTCAACCCGGCCACCGGCGAGGATTTCGTCGTCGGGCTCAAGGAGATCACCCTGCCGGACGGCGTCACCCGGCCGTACTCAATCTGGCTCTCCGGCAACTACCCGCGCGCCCTCGACGGGCTGACCAAGCTGCTGTCCTTCGACATACGCGTCCTCGACCCGGCGTGGATCGGCATGAAGCTGCGGAAGCTGCTCGACTACCCCGAGCCGCTCGGCGACTTCATGGCCTTCATCCCCGGTACCCGTCGCCAGACCAACTACCCCTCGACCGTCGCCTACCTCGCGCAGTTGATCATCCACCGCTACGCGATGCTGGGAATCCTGCGCCGGCCGGCAGCACCGCGGCGCAACCGACGGCTGGAAAGCTGTGCGCCGAGTGCGGGAATCTGACGATGATCCGGAAATATGAGTGTGATTTCTGTACGGCTTGCGGGGCGGTGGGGAGTTGCGGGTAGGTGAGCGCCGGGAGCAGGAACGCGTGCCGCGTTCCTGCTCCCCAGAAAACCGGATGCGGCGCACGGGAGCGGTGTTCTGCGTGCGATTGCCATGGTTTGGAGGTTCTCGTGCTTGGCGCTACACTTGATGAAAGGAGGGTTGTGCATGACTGACAGCGTGGAAAACCTGATTCTTGAACACTTGCGTGGCTTGCGGGCAGGACAGGACCGGCTCGAGAGCGAGTTGCGAGAGGTCGCGGCGCGTCTCACCCGCCTCGAGGCCGGCACCGCTGCCGGTCGACGTGATAGTTGCCCACAACTTTGAAGAAATCATCCGAGAGCAGGCCAGCATCGACCAGATCAAGGCGCGAATCGACCGGATCGAGAGGCGGCTGGAAATCGTGGGTTGAGTGAGGCATCACCCACAGGGGTCAGGGGACAACACGGTTACGGGACGAGCATGTTTGCTTCGGCCCCAGCTTCCTACTCCAGTCGCGAAACTTCGCGCGCGCTTGGCGCTGAAGTGGGCGACCAAGATTACTGCCCTTCTCCGTTCCGTGTATCAACTTTCAATCGTCGCGCTGTATCAACTTACTCCCGTTGCCGACACTGTGTCGGCGTTGTCCCGATTTCGATGAGGTGCAGGCATGAGTCGCCGTTGTTTCTCCAAGTCCTTGTGCGCTGTCGGCTGTGCGCTCGCGGTCGCGCTTGCCGGGTGTTCGACAATCGATCTGTCGCCACATCCGCCGGTCAAGGCAGCAACTTCGCTTCCTCCGGCCATGGTGCTTGCCATTACCCAATACGCCGCACCAGATCGTCCAGTCGCCGACCCGAACGCTAGACCGTGGACACGGAGGTTTGCCAGCCTGAAAGGACCGGCAGAGGAGGAGTTCGTGGTGCAACTTCGAAACTCCTTGGTCGCCAAGCTCGAGGCGAAAGGTTTTAGTGTTCGCCTGTCCGACGTTCGCCTGCCCGAGATATTCTCGCGGCCAGAGCCATCGATTGCGAGTTCGGAATTCCCGCTGACGACGCCCGAGTCAAGGGAGCAATATGCGAAACAGTTTCGTAGCGATTTCGAACGCGGTCTGGCGGAGCTGAAACGGCAGATGCCGTCGGAGGGGGCTGCCGCTTTGATCGTCGTCGCGTGGCGCCGCTCAACCGCCCAGCTCAGTTACACCACTCGACCTACGGACAGCTACGCGGCCGACCTCCGTGTCGTTCTTGCGGATGGCTTGCTCGCGTTTCGCGGCGGAGGGTTCGCGCGCGCGTGGGAACAGGGGAGAAGGCTCGGCTCCTCCGACGGAGCCGAAATCTACGAGCTTCTCGATGTCCCTGTACCGGTTGTCGCAGAGCGACTCGTGGCTGAGGCGAGCAAGAACTTTCCCGTTCCGGCTGGCACTGCGAGATAGCGGATGGCGGCGAGCCGAGTACTGCCTGGGAAGCGAGACAATCCACGTACCACCCCCTAACCCGCTACGGCCACTGCCGTCGGGAGTCTCGCCTACCGGCGGGCGGGCTCTCGCTCCGGGCGGGGAATCTGTGGCACATCGGTAGGTTTGCTCGGCACCAGGAAGGAAAACGCCGCAGGGTCGGCCAGCCATTCGAGGTTGATGCCGTCCAGCAGAATGGTTATCGGTACTTCGTGTGTCTTTCCGGCGTGCCGGACGCTGGCCATCGCGTCGAATCTCTTGTCGCCGCCACCCGTGACCCGGACCTGCACGATCTCGGCGCCGCTATCCTTGAATTGAGGGTCTCTGCGAAAGTGTTGCTGCATCGACGTTCGCGTCAGTTCGCCAAGCTTTTCCGGGCCCGGAAAGCAGCCCGAGAGGGCACATGCCAGAGCCAACAGCACAACCGCGAGCCGTGACTTCATGGGAGGCAATCAGGTATCTCCGGTGGATGACTGGCTGGCTACCGACACTTCGAGCAGCGTGTCGAGTTCGATCCAGAGAGGCTCGCACAATCCCGCACGGTAGACCGCTCTCTTGAACGCCGGATGTTCACTGCGATAGACATTGTGCAAGCCACGTCGGTCGTCGATCACGCAGGTTCTGACATTGGCCAGGCGGTCGGCGGCCTTCACCACCAGGGCCAATTCGGTGGGCCCGGCGACCGCCGCCAGCCTGGCATGGGTTTGCTGCTTGCGCTCGGCGCGGCTATTGGCGGGCGAATCAGTCAGCAGATCGACGCATTCTGCGATGCGCTGCCCGAAATGGTCCCGGATATCGCTTACGGTGATTTCGGTGTCTTCAACGACGTCGTGGAGGTAGCCGACGATCTGAGCCTCGATACCGTAGGGCGACAACAATCTGACGACCGCGTCGAGGTGGAAGGAATACGGTCGAGCGCCATACATCTGGTCGCCGTGCGCCGCCAAGGCGAAGGAGCGCGCGGCGTCGAGTACGCGGGGGTCGGTATCGTTGATCATCTAGGTGGATCAGGGTGGATGGTTGCCAGCAGACCTTCGATTCCTTCCCATTGCTGCCGCCAGAAGCCACTCCGTGCGGCAGACTCGGGTAGCGGCCCGTGCGCCAGGCCGGTCGACGGGATATCCTGAATCAGATACTGCGTACCGAAAATCCGGTCCCAGACCGGGAAGAGAACGGCGAAATTGCAGCCGTGGCGAAACTGATGGCCGGCCGGCAGTTCCAGCGCGTGGTGCCAGCGATGGTAGCGTGGGCTGACGAGAAGGTGTTCGCCAATGGGCCCGAAGGACAGTCGGGCATTGACGTGCGACAGGTTTTCGACCGTCCGCACGACAATCAGCAGGCCGACGAAGTGGCCCGGCGGAACGCCGATGAGCAGTGCGATGACGGCGAAGCAGAAACCGTTGCTCAGATCGTCGAGCAGATGGTTGCGGCTGTCGGTCCACAGCGTCATCTGGCGCTGGCTGTGGTGAATGGCGTGCAATGCCCACCACCAGTTCAGCGAGTGCGAGAAACGGTGGCGCCAGTACTCGGCGAAATCGAAAATCACCAGGTAGGCGAAAAAGCTGGCCAACGGCCAGCTTTCCAGAACGGGAAAGAGGTCCTCCAACTGCGGCGGAATGAACCCGGCAAAACGCAGCCAGCCATCGACGAGAACGAACAGCGGCGCCAACAGCACGAACATGAGGAGCGGAATGACGCCCAACCGATCGAGGAAGGAATAGAGGACGTCTACCCGAACCGCTTTGCGATCCGGCCAAACCTCGATCGGTCGCAGGGCCTCGAGCGGGCGCAGGAGCAGGTAGGCGACGGCGAGTTGCAGGACGCCGCAGAGGAAGAATTCGATGCCGTCGAAAGCCATCTCGAGATGGCTGCCCAGTCCGAGCGCCAGCAGCGGCGGCTGAACGACGCGATCGAGCAGCCAGCCCTGCAGCGATACGAAAATCTCGACCGGCCCGCCGGTCATCGCCGCGCACCCGGCGTGGCAAAACAGAAACCCTTCTCCCGCAGGGCGCCGATCAGCGGCGCCAGCATCGGCGCAAAGGCGTCCTTGCGCGACCAGATGCCGAGGTGCGCCATGACGATGTCGCCGTCCTTCAAGCGCGCGAGCGCGCGCTGCAGCAGGACGGAGTTGGGGTAGGTTTCGGATGGCAGTTCGTCGCCCAGAAAGCCCGCCGGAGCCCAGCCGACGTGCTGATAGCCGCAGGCCCGTGCGGCCGCCAGCGTGTTCGGAGTCGTGCGTCCGCCGGGCGCCCGCCAGAGTGGGTCGAGCCGCCGTCCGGTGAGTTCCTGGAAACGCGTATCGGGGCGTTTCAGCTCGGCACAGACGGCTGCCGCATCGAGCGTAGCGCTGTCGCCGTCAGGCAGTCGATAGCGCACCCGGTCTCCGATGTCGTCGCGAAAGCTCCCATGTCGCCAGGTGTGGCTGCCGAAAGCATGACCTTCGGCGACGCGCGCCTGCCAGTAGCCTGCCCAGCTCGGATCGAGCGCCTGATCGCCGCGGAAGGTCTTTTCCTGCGCCACGAAGAAGGTCGCCTTGGCGCCGTAGCGGGCGAGCGTCTCAGCAATCAGTTCGGCGTGGCGCATGTTGCCCGTGTCGAAGGTCAGGTAGAGTGTTCCCTTGCAGGCGGCGGGAGCGGCCAGCGCCGCGGCGCCGGCGGCCATCAGCACCAGTCCCTGGAGCAAGCGGGCAGCGCCAGTCTTCATCGCAGACCGGCGTGGTTCAAGAAGAAGACGCCGTGCGGTGAGCTGCCGACCGGGATCGACAGCTTGAGTTTCTTGGTCGTCAGGTCGACGACCTGCACCTTGCGCGCAAAACGCGCCGTTGCCCAGAGTTCCTTGCCGTCGGCACGTACCATCATGTCGTCCGGTCCGCCGGGCACGTCGTACTTCTCCACGACGCTCATCGTCTTCGTGTCGAGCAGCGAGATGCTGCCGTTGACCGAGCGGTTGGAAACGAAGAAATGGCGGCCGTCGCCTTTCGGCTGCAGGTTGTGCGCCGCGGTGTCGGTGGCGATCTTCTTGACGCTCTTCTGGAAGCGCCATTCGATGACCTCGACGACGCCTTCGCCCATGCTCGCCACCAGCAGATGGCGGTTGTCCGGCGCCATGACGATTCCCGCCGGAGTAGCGGCGACCGGCATCACCCAGGCGATCTTTTGCGTTCCAAGGTGAATGGCCATGACCTCGTTGGAGTCTTGCAAGGTGACGAAGACGAACTCGCTGGCATTGTCGAAAGCCAGGTGGGAAGGCGTTCGTGGCGCGGCCAGGCGGGCCTTGAGCCGGAAGTCGGCGGGGTCGTAGAGATCGACCCGGTCGAGGCGCAGCGACGTGGCGACGAACCACTTGCGGTCGGGCGAATAGCCCAACTGGTAGGGGTCGGAAATGCCGCGTAGGCGCCGCTGTTCGCGGCCGGTAAGCGGGTCGAAGAACACCAGTTGATTGGATGCTGCGCAGGCGACGATCAGCGACTTGTCGTCCGGAGTCGGCATCAGGTGGTGCGGCTCCTTGCACACCGCTACCTTGCCCGTGACCTCGTAGGTCGTGGTATCGATCAGGCTGATTGTTCCGTCGGCCGAATTGAGGGCGATCGCCAACTCGGCTTGGGCGGCGGCCATCTGCCAGCCGAACAGCGAAATTATCAGCAAGCGCCCGGCAAGGCGGGCAAAATCGACGAGGCGATAGGGTAGCGGCACGTCGCAGCGACGAAAACAATAAAAAGTTACCAAGTATAAGGTCCTTTCGCCCGCGCCGGCGCAGGGCAGGCGGGCAATCGGCATCCGCTGGACCGTTGGTGGGCCCCGAAAAAAGCCTGCTTCAAAGTTTCCGCTGAATCAGTTCGATCTTGTAGCCGTCCGGATCCTCGACGAACGCAATCACGGTCGTGCCGTGTTTCATCGGCCCAGCCGGGCGCACTACCTTGCCGCCGCGCGCCTCGATCTGCTGGCAGGCGGCGTAGGCATCGGCCACTTCGATCGCCACGTGACCAAAGCCGGTGCCGAGTTCGTAGGACGAGGTGTCCCAGTTGTGCGTCAGTTCGATGACGGCTTCCCCCGATTCCGGCCCATAACCGACGAAGGCGAGGGTGAAACGGCCGCTTGGGTAGTCCTGGCGACGCAACTCGCGCATGCCCAACACGTCGGTGTAAAAAGCCAGCGAGCGGTCGAGGTCGCCGACGCGCAGCATCGTATGCAGGATTCTCATGCCTTCTCCTTACCAATAGGGGCAAAGGGCCGCTAGGCGCTGGAGTTCCTTGCGCGCAGCCCGATAGTCGGGGTACAGCCGTTCGACGATCGACCAGAACGCGGGGCCATGGTTCATTTCGCGCAGATGGGCGAGTTCGTGCACCACCACATAGTCGATCACCGGCAGCGGGAAGTGGATCAGCCGCCAGTTCAGGCGAATGCCACCGCGTCGGCTGCAGCTTCCCCAGCGCGTGCGGGCTGCCGACAGCGACAGGCGGGGCGGCTCGACACCCAGTCGTGGCGCGTGATAGGCCAGGCGCTCGTCGAACAGCGCACGCGCCTGATCGCGCAGGGCCCTCTCGACGACGCGCGGGGCGTCGGCGGGCGAGCGCAAACAGAGGGTCAGCGTGCGCTCTGGCGACTGTAGCCGCCAAACGCTGCGATTGGCGCCGTGCGCCAGCCGGATCTCGACCGGACGGCCGAGAACGGGGAGTCGCACGCCATCGGCAATCCGCAAGGCTTCCACCACAGGACGCTTCTTCCATTCGTCGAGCTTGCGCCGAACCCATTCGCCGTGCTGCAGGATTACCGACTCGACCTCGCTTAGCGGAGTGAGCGGCGGCGCGCCGACACGCAGGCCGTGTCGGTCGACGGTCAGGCCGATGGTTCGGCGTCTGGCTCGCCGCAGGACATAGGGAATCGTGTCATCGCCCAGTTCGATGGTGCGCGCTGCCTGGTCGATGGTTGGCTGGTCGTCGCCAGGCCGCCGCCGCTCAGGCGGCGACGGCATCGCTGGCTGCCGGGTAACGATGCGGCGACAGGCGGCGCATTTCGCTTTCTATCCACGTCGCGGCCAAAGCATTGATCTTGTTGGCTGTCTTGCCGGCCGGATCGATCGGCGGCCCAATGCTGACCGTAATCAGGCCGGGGGATATACGCAACGCACCTTTGCCCCAGACTTCTCCGGCGTCGTGCGCTACCGGAACGATCTTGGCACCGGTCCGCACGGCGAGATGCGCACCGCCCGGTTTGTAGCGACAGGTCTCGCCGGGGGCGACGCGCGTGCCTTCGGGAAAAATGACCACCCAGTAGCCGGCCGCCAGGCGGTCGCGTCCCTGGTCGAAGATCTGTTTGAGCGCGTCCTTGGCGGCCGCCCGGTCGATCGAGATCATTTTCAGCGCCGCCAGGCCCCAGCCGAAAAAGGGTACGCGCAGCAGTTCTTTTTTGAGTACGAAGACGAGTGGCGGAAAGACGTCCTGCAGACCGACGGTTTCCCACGCCGACTGGTGCTTGGCGAGAACCACCGAAGGTTCGGCGGGAATGTTCTCGCGCCCGAGCACCCGGTAGCGAATCCCCAGCACCCACCGACAAAGGGCCATGAAGCCGACGCGCCAGAGGGCGATGATGCGGTAACGCGCAGGCATCGGCAGGATCACCGCCAGCGAAACGAGAACGCCGAAGGGTATCGTCAGCAGGCTGACCAGCAGCAGGAACAGCGCAGACCGTAAGGCGGTCATCACACCAGCAGAATCTCGTCGGTAGCCGTCGCCAGGTCGGGGAAGATCCGCGTGCCGTCCGGCAAGCCGCCTTCCGCCTTGGTCTGCGTTCCCTTCCCGGTGAGCACGAGCAGCGGTCGGGCGCCGACCGCCGCTGCGGCGAGCAGATCGCGCAGCGAGTCGCCGACCGCCGGCGTACCGACCAGATCGACGTTGAAGCAGCCGGCAATGCGCTCGAACATGCCGGTTCTCGGCTTGCGGCAGTGGCAGTCGGCCTCGATCGGGTGCGGACAATAGAATATCGCGTCGATGCGTCCGCCGGCCGCCTGCACCGCGCGGTGCATCTTGTCGTGGATGGCGTTCAGGGTATCCATGTCGAACAGGCCACGGCCGAGGCCGGACTGATTGGTGGCGACGACCACCCGGTAGCCGGCCTGACTGAGTTTGGCAATCGCTTCGATACTGCCGGGGATGGGCCGCCACTCGGCAGGCGACTTGATGAACTGCTTGGAGTCGTAGTTGATGACCCCATCGCGGTCGAGGATGACGAGTTTCATACGGCGAGCTTGGAGATGTCGGCGACCGCATTGAGCTGGTCGAAAAGCGCTTTCAGGAGGCCAAGTCGGTTGCCTCGCAAGAGCGGTTCGTGAACGTTGACCATCACTTCCTCGAAAAACCGGTCGACTTCGACCCGCACCGAAGCGAGCACCTTGAGCGCGTCGGCGTAATCCTCGTTCGCCACGAGCGACCTGACCACCGGCGCGATCAGGAGCAGCCGTTCGAAGAGCGCCTTCTCGGCGGCTTCTTCGAGCAATGCGACGTCGGGTTCGGGAAAGTTCTCGCCGGCTTTGCGAAGGATATTGCCGATGCGTCTGTTGGCCGCGGCCAGCGCCAGCGCTTCGGGCAAGGCCTGGAACTCGCGCACCGCCGCCAGTCTGGCGGGAACCCGATCGATGCGTGTCGGACGTTGGGCCAGCACGGCCTCGACGACGTCGCCCGCATGGCCGGCGTCTTTGAGCAGGCCGCGCAGCCGGTCGAGAAGGAATGTGAGCAAGGGCTGGTCGACCGGCTCGAGACGAATTCCCTGCGCGACGAGCGTGTTCCGGGAGGCTTCTATCAGTTCGGCCAGATCGAGCGGCAGCGGTGTTTCCATCAGGATGCGCAGAACGCCGAGTGCGGCGCGGCGCAGGCCGAACGGGTCCTTGTCACCGGTCGGCAGTTGTCCGATGCCGAAGAATCCGACCAGCGCGTCGAGCTTGTCGGCCAGCGCGGCCGCACAGGCGATGTTGCCGGCCGGTAGAGCATCGCCGGCGAAACGCGGCCGGTAGTGCTGCTCGATGGCGTCGGCGACGACCGGCAGGCCGCCTTCGTGCAGCAGATAGTAACGGCCCATGATGCCCTGCAGTTCGGGGAACTCGCCGACCATGTCTGTCAGCAGGTCGATCTTCGAGAAGAGCGCCGCCCGTTCGGCGATGTTGGCATCGGCATGCAGTCTTTCGGCAATCCAGCGGGCACTGCGGCCGAGACGCTGGGCGCGGTCACCCAGCGTGCCGAGCCGGTGGTGATAGACCACCGAGGAAAGTCGCATGACCCGCGTCGCGAAGCCGTTCTTGCGATCCTGATCGTAGAAGAAGCGCGCGTCGGCCAGGCGTGGACGGACGACGCGCTCATTACCGCGGATGATCCCGGTCGGGTCGTCGACCTCCATGTTGGAGACGATCAGGAACTTGTTGAGCAGCCTGCCGGCGGCGTCGAGCAGCGGGAAGTACTTCTGATTCTGCTGCATGGTCAGGATCAGGCACTCCTGAGGCACCTCGAGGTAGTCGGCCTCGAACTCGCCGACATAGACCGCCGGCCACTCGACGAGCGCCGTCACCTCGTCGAGCAGCGCATCGGCCGGGTCGAGGCGCGCCGCAAGTTTGTCCGCAGCCGCGGCGAGTTGCGCCGCAATGGCGCTGCGCCGTTCGGCGAACGAGGCGATGACCTTGCCGGCGGCCAGTCTGGCGGAATACTCGGCCGCCTGGTCGACGACGATCTCGCCGCTCGACAGGAAGCGATGGCCCAGCGTTCGGCGGCCGCTCGACAGGCCGAGCACCTGGCCGGGAAGCACCCGCTCGCCGTGCAGGAGTATCAGGCTGTGCACCGGGCGCACGAACTGGTGCTCGGAATCGCCCCAGCGCATGAGCTTGGGAATCGGCAACTTCTTCAGCGCCTGCGCGACGATCTCGGCCAGATGCGCGTCGAGAGCCTCGCCGGCCTTCGCCTGCCGGACGACGAAATACTCGGCCTTGCCGTCGCTCGAGCGCTGCAACTCCTCGAAAGCGACGCCGGCCGCGCGCATGAAGCCTTCCAGTGCGCGGGTCGGCTTGCCTGCGGCGTCCACTCCACCGGCGACCGCCGGCCCCTTCCTCTCGACCACCCGGTCGGGCTGTCTGGCGGCGACGCGGGTGATCGTCATCGCCAGGCGGCGTGGCGTTGCATAGGGCGTGCAGACGCTGTCCTCGGCGGTGAACTGCTGACTGGCGAGGGCGGCGAAAACGGCGTCGGCAAAGGCCTCCGACAACGCCTGGAGCGATTTCGGCGGCAACTCTTCGCAGCGCAACTCGATGAGCAGGGTGTCGTTCATGCCCTTTTCCCCTCGCTGGCGGCCCGCCGGCACATGGGGAAACCGAGTGCGGCACGCGAGTCATGGTAGGCCTGGGCGACTTCGCGCGCCAGGGCGCGCACACGACCGATGTAGGCGGCGCGTTCGGTAACCGAGATGGCGCCGCGCGCGTCGAGCAGATTGAAGGTATGCGAGCACTTCATGACCATTTCGTAGCCCGGCAGCGCCAGGCCGGCAGCGATCAGGCGTTTGGCTTCGGATTCGTGTTCATTGAAGTGACGGAACAGCATGTCGACATTCGAATGCTCGAAGTTGTATTTCGACTGCTCGACCTCGTTCTGGTGATAGACGTCGCCGTAGGTCACCCGATAACCCGGCCCCTCGCCCCAGACGAGATCGAAGACGTTTTCCACGCCCTGCAGGTACATCGCCAGGCGTTCGATGCCGTAAGTGATTTCGCCGAGGACCGGTTTGCAGGGCAGCGAACCGACTTCCTGGAAATAGGTGAACTGCGTCACTTCCATGCCGTCCAGCCAGACTTCCCAGCCGAGCCCCCAGGCGCCCAGCGTCGGGCTCTCCCAGTCGTCCTCGACGAAACGGATATCGTGCCGCCGGGTATCGATTCCCAGTGCGCGCAGCGAGTCGAGATAACGATCCTGAATGTCGGCCGGCGAGGGCTTCAGAACCACCTGGTACTGGTAGTAATGCTGCAGACGATTGGGGTTTTCGCCGTAGCGGCCGTCCTTCGGGCGCCGGGACGGCTGTACGTAGGCGGCATTCCACGGCTCGGGGCCAATCGCGCGCAGGAAGGTTGCGGTGTGAAAGGTGCCGGCACCGACTTCGATGTCGTAAGGCTGCAACAAAGCACAGCCCTGTTTGTCCCAGAAATCCTGGAGACGCAGAATGACTTCCTGAAACGTTGGCATGGGAGCTTTTCGGCGGGGGGCAGAAGACGCGATTCTACTTGGTTTCACGCCGTGCAAGCAGTAGCTTCGATGGGCCAGCCCGGCCGCTGCTCGCCGGATGGTGGGGGTGACGCGGCGGTGGCGAAGCGCCTTTCAGTAGAGCAGAAACTCCCGACGTTCGGCCTCCCACGCCGCTTCGTCGGCCCGGCTCAGCCAATCGAGGTCGGCCGGCGTCGCCGCCGGGTCGTCGACCCATTCGCGCAGCACAGGCGAGCCGTTGATCAGGTCGATCGCTCGCCGCTCGTATTCGTATTCGTAGGCAAAGTCTCGCCACAGCGGGTAATCCGGTTGCAGTTGCCGCAGCGCCTTGAAAGCCAGGCTCTGCAGGCGCCAGGGACGGAAGCTCGCGGGCTGGTAGTGCGCGTCGTCGACGTGAATCTGGACACCGTTGCACAGCCTGCCGGCGTGTTTGTGGAAGGTCGGCTCGAACCAGCACGGGCGGAGCCGGCAACCGCTCAGCCAATGCGGTGCCAGCGTGTGCATGACGCCGATCAGTCGGTCGGCGTCGATGTCGGGGGCGCCGAAAAGCTCCAATGGACGAGTCGTGCCGCGACCTTCGGAAAGCGTAGTGCCCTCGAGCATCACCGTCCCGGCGTAGCAGCGTGCCATCGACAGGCTGGCCGCGTTCGGGCTCGGGTTGATCCAGCTTCGCTCGCCGAGCGGCCAGCCGTAGCCGGGCGCCGCGTCCGGCGACCAGCCATGCATCCGTATCACCGTACAGTCGACGTCGAGGTCGAGAGTAGCCACGAACCAGCGTGCCAGTTCGCCCATCGTCAGGCCATGGCGCATCGGCAGCGGGCCAGCGCCGACGAAGCTCTCCCAGCCGGGATGCAGCCGCAGCCCTTCGATCGGCCGGCCGGCGGGATTGGGCCGGTCGAGCAGGCAGACCGCCTTGCCGTGTTCGGCAGCGGCCTCGAGCAGGTAGCGCAGCGTCGTGATGAAGGTGTAGATGCGGCAGCCGAGATCCTGCAGATCGATCAGCAGCACGTCGAAAGCCGCCATCATGGCCGGCGTCGGCCGGCGAACCGTGCCGTAGAGGCTGAACACCGGGATGCCGAGCGCCGGGTCGACGAAGTCCGGCGATTCGATCATGTTGTCCTGTTTGTCACCGCGCAAGCCGTGCTGCGGGCCGAAGGCCGCGCTGAGCTGCAGATCGGGAAGCGCCGCCAGTGCGTCGAGGGCGTGCGTCAGGTCGGCGTCGACCGAAGCCGGGTGGGCGAGCAGTGCCACACGGCGGCCACGCAGCATCTTGCGCAGAGCCGGTTCGGCGAGCAGGCGGTCGAGTCCGCAGGCGAACATCGAAAATTCCTTCAGGCAAGGGCGGGCGGCGGTGCCAATCGGCAGACGAAGCCGTCGCGCTGGTGAAAATCGGGCAACGCCGCCGGGTGGCGTAGTGCCCAGTAGCTGTGGCTGCCGTCGATCGTGTCGGCGGCCTCGACCACGGTGGCGAGGCCGATCTGCAGGCCAACCTTTGCGGCCAGCGGCGGCAGGGCGTCGGAAGCGACGAGTGCTTCGATTTCGAGCCGGCCGGCGGTCAGGCGGGCCTCGATATGGGGCGGCGTGAAAATCGTCAGCGTTTCGTCGCGCTGACGGTAGTCGGTGAAGGCGTAGGCCGCCCACTGGCCCGACGGCGAGAAGTTGTACTCGCGGTAGGCCGTTTCACCGGGGCAGCCGACGAAGGCCTCGAAGCAGGTATGCTCCCAAAGAGCTTCAGCGCAGATCGGATTTCCTGGTTCGGGGATCCGCAAGCGCGCCATGTCACCGCGCAGGCAGTAGGCCAGTTCGAGATCGCCGGCGGCGGTCAGGGCGGCGTGTACTTCGATCATGCGCACCACCGGTGCCGGCGTTGTCGGATGGCGGAGCAGGGCGAGGGAAAACGCGCGCGGAAACATCGGTCGGCGGGGATATGGCGGCGAAAAGACGCCATTCTAGCCTTGATGCCGGGTTTGGCGCGGAGCTTCGGCGCCCGTTTTCGGGCGTCCTTCGCATCGTTGAGGCCCAGGCTGTGGCGGCCGCCCGCCCGCCCGGAGTTTGACCGTCTGCCGACCGCTGGCCGCCAGGTCCCGGTCCGGCTCAACAGCCCGCCAGTCCGTGCCAGGCGCACAGCGTTCGCTTGACGTAGGCAAGCAGTATCCACAACCCTAAGACCAGGCAGAACGTCAACCAGGGCAGGTGTCGGCCGGCGATTGCCGGGGGCGTCAACCAGCGCACGAAACGCACGGCGGGCCGGGTGACGACTACGAACAGCAGGTAGATCGGATTGCTTTCACGCCGCGTGCCGGCCAGCAGCGCCACCGCCCCCCGTCCGAGCAGCGAGAACAGGGCGACCTCGAGCAGCGCACGGGTGATGGAAACGAGAAGCAGGTCGGGGTGGCTCATGGGGTTGTGTCAGGCAGCGGCGGCCTCCAGCCGATCGAGAAAACGGACGATCGCCTCGATCACAGCCTGCGCTTGGTCGCGCTGCGGCGTATGGCGGCAATGCGCCAGCTTGAGCAGTTCGACATCAGGCGCCGCTTCGGCGATGCAGTCGATCTGGCGCATCGTGGCGTACTCGTCGTCTTCCCCTTGGATGGCCAGCAGCGGGCAGCGGATGGCTGGCAGGCAGTCGCGAATGTCCCAGGAACGGAAGGCGGGCGACAGCCAGGTATCGTGCCAGGCGCGGAAGACCGCGTCCGGGTCACGGTGGTAGCGACCGAGCCGCCGCGGCCAGTCGCCGTTGGCATAGAACTCGCCGGCCCGCCGGATGCCGGCGAGCGCCTTTTCCTCGACGAACTCGTGCGGCGCCAGAACTACCGCACCCGCCACCCGGTCCGGCCGTGCGGCGGCGTGGATCAAGGCGATCGAGCCGCCGTCGCTGTGTCCTATCAGGAGCGGGCGTTCGATGCCCAGCGCGGCGAGCAGTGGCGGCAGGTGCTGCAGCGCTTCCTGGTGCATGTACCGGGGCGTGCGCGGCGCCGGCAGCGGTGCCGAGTGCCCGTGGCCGAGGCGTGACCAGACCAGCGCGCGGCAGGTGGTTGCCTGCGCCACGCGGGCCGGGAAATCGCCCCAAAGTGCGACGCTGCCCAGACCCTCGTGGAGAAAGACGAGGGTCGGACGATCGCTCCGTTGTTCGGCAAGGAGTCGATATTCGAGCGGCCGCCCGTCGATGTCGACAAAAGCCATGAGAACCCTGGGCCTCGGGTGGTGGAAGGTGGCGACTGTAGCATAGGTGGCACGGGCGACAGATACCGTTGGCGCCGCAACGCGGTGAGCAAGAACTCGCCGGGATCACTGGTGAGACGAGTCCAGCAGATCCAGAATCTCGCCGAAACGGTAGTCGTTCGCCAGCGCTTGGAGCCGGGCCGCCTCCTGAACATCGACGGTACGTATCTTCGCAATCACTGCGGCGGTTTCAGCGATGTCGAGTGCCGTCGCCGCTACGCGGAGTTCGTGACACAGTTCCTCGGGCAGCGGCCCCATGATCGCGCTGCCGAGCGCCGCGCCAGCTTGCGCCGAGGCGTTGTCGGTGGCAGTTGCATAGCGGTAACGCAGCATCAGGTGTCGCGCCAGGGTCGAGAAAATCTCCTCGGCACGAAATGGCTTGAGCAGAATGTCGTCACAGCCGGACGCCAGGACGGCGGCACGCTCCTCCTTGAAAGCCCCGGCAGTCAGGGCCACGATTTTCACGGCATCACCGCCAGGCAGAGCCCGGACGCGTCGGGTCGCCTCGAAGCCGTCCATGACCGGCATGCGCATGTCCATCAAGATGAGGTCGGGTCGCCAGCGCTGGAACAGGGTGACCCCCTGTTCGCCGTTCTCGGCTTCGCGCACGGCGCAGCCGGCCTGGGCCAGAAGGCTGGTCGCCAGCAGCCGATTTTCGGGCACGTCGTCGACGACAAGAATGCGCGGCGTTGGCTGATCCTTGGCCAGACCGATCACGTCAAGGGCCGGTGACTTGGGCGCGGCGACCGCCTCCGCCGACGAAAGCTCGAGCGGCAGCCTGACGCGAAACACACTGCCGCGGCCGGGCGTACTCGCCGCCACGATGAGGCCGCCCATCATCTCGACGAAGGAACGGGTAATCGCCAAGCCCAAACCGGTACCCTGATTTTCCATGGCGGAGTGCACCTGGACGAAGGGCTGGAAGATGCTCTCCAGCGATTCTTGCGGGATGCCGGAGCCAGTATCCTCGATCTCCACTTCCAACCACGTCCGCCCCTCTTCCAAGCGGGTCAGCGCGCGCAAGGCGACGTGGCCCTGGCGTGTGAATTTCACCGCGTTGCCCAGAAGGTTGATCAGGATCTGGCGCAGCTTGCCGGCATCGGCGGTGACGAAACGCTCTATGTTCGAAGCGATGTCCACTGTCAGTGCGATGCCTCGGCTTTCGGCACGGGCGCGGATCATCGTCGCGCTGTCCTCGAGCAATCGTGGCAGATCGAAGGGCTCGTCGAGCAACTCGGTCTTGCCCGCCTCGATCTTGGACAGGTCCAGGATGTCGTTGATCATCGCCAGCAAATGCCCACCGCTGCGGTTGATGATGCCGAGCTTCTGCTTTTGGTCTTCGGTGGCGTTCCGGTCGCGGGCCAGCATCTCGGAAAAGCCGAGGACGGCGTTGAGCGGCGTGCGCAGTTCGTGTGACATGTTGGCCAGAAACATGCTCTTGGCGCAGTTGGCGGATTCGGCGGCGTCCCTGGAGCGGCGCAGCTCGGCCTCGGACGCCTTCAGCTCCGTTTCGGATGACCGCAGTTCCGCTTCGATGCGCTGGCGCCGGGCGATTTCTCGCGCCAGCGTGCGGTTCCAGTAGAGGAACGCCAACAGGACCAGCGCCGCCACCGCCACGACCTGCCACATCAGGGTGTAGTCCATGCGCCACATGGCTTTCTGCGGGTTCCACTTGGCGCTGATCGCGTCGCGTTCGGACGGCGACATGGCGGCCAAGCCCTTGTCGATCAAACTGGCCAGCTCCGGCCAGTCCTTGCGGATCGCCATCGCCTGGGTGTGGTCGCCGTAAGGCGTGGGAGCCGCCACGACCAGATTGGCCAAGCCCAGTTCCCGGATCAAAAAACCGGCGTTGACCAGGTTGCCCACGTAGGCGTCGGCCTGTCCGGTGGACACGGCTCTCAGCGCGTCCTCAGACCGGCTCACTTCTGCGATATGGATATCCGGGTGCTCCGCCTTGAGCTTGTCGGTCATGAAATAGCCTTTTTCCGCGGCGACGGTCTTGCCCTTCAGGCTGTCGAGACCGCTGATGAAGGCGCCGTCCTTGCGCGCGTAGATCGCCCAGGGCATGCGCAGATAGTCCGCCGTCAGGGCGAAATCCTTTTCCCGTTCCGGCGAGCGGTGCATGGTCAGCAGTAGATCGAAATGGCGGCGCTCTCCCTTGACATCCCGCATCGATTCCGACCAACCGATGCGATCGGGCACGTATTCGACCGCGAAGCCAAAGCGCTTGGCGATGGCGTCGAGGTAATCGACCGACATGCCCGACGGCGCCGGTCCGGAGAACATATAGGGCGGCCAGTCGCTGACCCGCACCCGCACCGTGTGCTTGTCGGCAAGCCAACGCCGCTCGGCGTCGGTGAGCGCGAGTTCCGGCCCGAGGTGTTTTCCCCTCCGGATATGTCCGATATAGCGCTCGGTGATCGCCAGGCGATCCTCGGTGGGAATCGCCGCCAGCGCCTTGTTGATGATCGCCTGCAGTTCCGGCCAATCCTTGCGGACGGCGTAGCGCCGCACCAATTCACTTTCCGGTGGAAAAAAAGCCACCCCGATTTCGGTGACGGTGCGCTCGAGCAGCAGATAGTTGAAATCGGCACCACTGAGCACGGCGTCGACCTCTCCCCGGAGCAGGGCGTCCAGTAGGTCGGCGTTTTTCGCTTTCGGCACGATGACCACGTTCGGGTAGCTTTTCAGCAGCTTTTCTTCCGGCGCGTTGCCGGCCTGATGGCCAACCCGCTTGCCGGCCAGAGAAGCCATGTCCCGGTAGACGGTCAGATCGCTCTTGCGCGCGAAGACGTTTCTGTAGGTGCTGTAGGTCGGATCACTGAACAGGAAATACGGCTCCCCTTCTTTCTGGTAGGTCAAGCACAGCAAGCCGTCGATTTCCCTGCGCTTGGCCCGCTCCACGATGTCTTTCCAGACGCCTTGCTCGATGCGCAGGTTCAGGCCGGTGAGGGCGTTGATGCGGGCGAGAAGATCGGCCTCAATGCCGGTCACGTGGCCGTCGGGGTTGTTGATGACGTACGGGGGCCAACCCGCGTCAATGCCCATCGCGATATGCGGGTGCGTTTCGATCCAGGCACGCTCGGCGTCCGTCAGCTGGACCGTCGCCTGAATTAGACGTCGTTCCATCTGCCGATAGTAGCGATCCTTGATGCGCAGCCGCTCTTCTGCCGAAATCGCGGCGATGCCCTTGTCGAGGATGGACGTCAGTTCGGGCCAGTCCTTGCGGATCGCGAAGACCAGTTCGAGCGGCTGGCCGATCCGGAAAAGCGGCTGCAGACGCTTTGTCGCACTTCTCTTGAGTTGATACTCGGTGATGATGGAGCCTATGAAGCCCTCCATCTCTCCGTCGAGGACGGACGCAAAAGCGGCTTGAGGGCTGTCCACCGGAAGGGCGAAGACGCCTGGGACGGAGGCCAGCGCTTTTTTCTCGAACAGATTGCCGGTCTGGTAACCGATCCGCTTGCCAGCCAAACTCTCCAGCGAGCGGATGTTTGCCGGATTGTCGCTCCTGGCGTAGACGTACTTCCAGAGGGTCATGTAGGGCTGGGTGAAATCGGCGAACGCACGGCGCTCCTCGTGTACGGCGGCCGCTGAAAGCCCGTCGATCTGCCGGGCTTTCAGCTTGTCGACCATGTCCGCCCAGCGGCCGGTCTCGAAGGTGATCTGCGTGCCCAACAGCGCGTTGAGGCGTGCCACGACATCGCCGTCGATACCCGTAAAGCTACCATCGGGTGCCTTCAGGATGTGTGGCTCCCACGCCTGGTCGATGCCGAGGACGATACGGGGATGGTCCGCAATCCAGGCGCGCTCTTCCGGAGTCAGCTCGAGCTGTGGAATCTGTCCGACGCCGGATGCCTGAACCGGTACGACGGATTCGGCGCCTGCCGGCACGAGAGGCACTGTACCGAGACACAGAAACAGCACGCTCAGCCACCGGACCAGCCAATAGAGCCTCTTTCGCATTTTCATGGGCCTCTCTCAGCCAGCGATCATTCCCCCGCCTGTCGACGCTTTCGATCAAGCGGTCGACGTATTACCTACTGTAGCACCCAATTTGCCGTTTTCCGACCAGAGTTTCGACACCCGTTTCTCCGGGCGCCGCGATTCTCCGAAAGACTGAGCAGGACGCAGAGCGCCACGGGCGGCGCGCCGATACGTCAATAATAGTGGCGCGCGCCGCTTGGGATTGGCCACTATTGGAGAGCGAGAAATCAAGAGCCCGAAACAGGTCTGGACGACCGAGTTCCGAAGCTGGAGGTCAAGCGCTTGAAGAGCGACCAGAGCATCAGCGCCGCAATCGAGGAAGTCGGGCCAAGTGAGCAGACCTTGCGCAACTGGGCGGTAGCCTCAGCGTAAGGCCAACTCGATGGTGCCCGGAGCAGTGGTGGCGCAAGACCCTTAGCGCGAAGGCTTAGGAAAGGTCAACGAAAAACCTCCAGCCGTGGCTGGAGGTTTTCGGCGCTTAGGCGTGCCTGACGGAAACTACTTCTTCGGGGTCAGTGCGGCGGCTGCCTGCGCGGTGGCGCTCGTCGCGGCCTTGACGTTGCTGTCCACGATGTCAGTCATCTGCTTGGCCATTTGCGAGATATTCTCGAAGGCCGTGCTCGACGCGTTCATCATCTGCTTCATTGCGGCACCAAAAACGTCACCCGAGATGGGTGTGCCGACACCAGTTTTTTCGATGAGGCCGGCAGCATTGTGACGCATCGTGCTGTACTGGTCTTCCATCACCGACGTGATTTCGCGTTGCATGTTGGCGGCCAATTCGTAGAGGCTGCGCGAGTACTCCAGCAGCTTGTCGACATTCGGCCGCGCCAGCGAAGCGGCGACATCCTTCAACTCCTTCGGATCCTTGACGGCCAGCAACTGCTGGGCGCCGTTGGTGCTGGTGTTGAACAACTCACGGCTGGCGGAAAGGTTGAGAGCCGACAGCTGCTCAAGCCCATGAAAAGCCGTGCGTACCAGAGTCATCATGACTTGGGCGTTGGCTTTCTGGCTTTGGGCGAGTTGTTCGAGGTCGATAGTGCTCATGGATATCTCCGTGTTGGCAATGGTAAGGCGTAAAACGCTTGGGGGCGGCCAGCGGCGGCCGTGGCGACACGCGGCCACCGGGGGCGCCGGGAATACTTGGTTCCGACTGCGCCTGGACACCGACTCGAAACCGGCTTGAGAGAAGCGTCCGGCGAAGGGCGCGAGTTCTCTTCTGCCTTGCCGTACGAAGAACGGCTCGAGTCGGTCAGTCAAGGCGCGAGAGATTTACTTCTTGACGTTGGCCGCCGTTGCACCAACCGCCTTGACGGTGGCGTTGGTAGCTGCGGCGACGTTGGCTTCGGCGATTTCGGCGACC
The DNA here is from genome assembly GCF_029255285.1 of Accumulibacter sp. Classification (GTDB taxonomy): domain Bacteria; phylum Pseudomonadota; class Gammaproteobacteria; order Burkholderiales; family Rhodocyclaceae; genus Accumulibacter. The sequence continues at coordinate 68,962 of NZ_JAPUVI010000107.1, read as the reverse complement.
TGCTTCGCCGCCTTGTTCATGCTCTCGAAGGCGGTGGTGGCGGAAGCGATTGCCGACTTGACGGCAGAAACGGCAACATCGGAACCGGCCGGCGCGTTCTTCGTGGCCTTTTCGAGCAGCGCAAGGGTTTGCTTCTGGAAGTCGGCGAACTGGGCTTCGAGCAGCTTGCCGATCTCTTCCTTCGACTGCGCCGAAATCTCATACACGCTGCGGGTGTAAGCGACGGCTTTTTCGAGGCTCGGCTGCGCCAGCGAAGCCTGTACCGAGAAGAACTCCTGCGCATCCTTGGCACCGAGCATGGCCTTGGCATTGGCGACGCCATCCTCGAGCATCGAACGGGCAGTATTCAGGTTCAGCGCGGCGATACGCTCGGCGCTGGCGAGAGCCGTATTGGCAAGAGTCAGCATGGCATCGACAGAAGCTTTGTTGGCGGCAGCAAATTGCTCGGGTGTGGTGATGGTGAACATGGTCAATCTCCTCAATAAAAAGTACGGGTACAACACAACATGTGCAATGGATAACTCGCTGATCTATTGCGGTTTGCCTCGCCCAGATCTTTGTTGCACTGCACCATGGGCAGAATTATAGCCCCCTTGATTCGCTTGTCAAGCTTTTTTTGTGCGCCGCACAAATTAACTAAGCCGCTGCTTTTAAATAAAAGAAACCATGATGTTCGGAATGGTATGGAAGCGGCGCGTCATGTTCATCGAGCCGCGTCGGGGAAGCATGACGGCGACGAAAGCAGACAAGCGGCGGCCGATCTGGCGCCGCTTGGTGGCGATTCACTGCTCGCCTGGGCTGACGATGCTTGGATGGCAGAGGGGCCGGCTGGGCGGTAGCCGATTCACTCCGCCCCGGGTTTGACGACGTTGGCGGCGGGTTTGAGGTTCAGAGGAGCGCTTTTCGGTTCAGGCGCTTTCTCTTCCTTGCTCTTCGGCTGGATGATCGCGCGCGCGCGCGTCGCGTTCTTGACCGCGGCGCCACCGCTATTGACGGCGTACTTCTCGTTCAGTGCATCGTAGGAAATGTAAGGGCCTCTGACTTCGTCGGCCCCACTCTGAACCCAGGCACGGACGAAGAACTGGGTAATCTCGCTGCGGGCATCGTGTTCGATACGCTCGGCCTCGCCCTCCATCCATTCGTCGACCCCTTCGCGCTTCTGCCGGAAACGAGCCAAGCCATTGGCCCCGCCGGTGGCTACCCCCTTCTGGAAACCGTCGGCGTCCTCGGTGACTACCAGCCGGCTGGTACGCAGTTCGAGAGTGCCTTGGGTCATCACGACGTTGCCATCGAGGATCTTCACCTTCTTCACGTCGTCGATGCTCATCCGGTCCGCTTCCAGGTGAATCGGCTTGTCGCGATCCGCGCGCTCGGCTTGGGCCGGCAACGCCAGGACAAACAGAAGACTGCTCGCGCAGGCAAGGCAAAAACGTTTGTTCATGGCTTTTTCTTGGCGAAATGACTGTCGATCTGCCCGGTGACCCGGGATTCCAGCAGATAGGTCTGCTGCTTGTTGTCAACCTGCATGCCGACCCCCTTTACCCACGAGCTTCCCTGAGTGATCAGCACCGGGCTGCCGGTAAAGGCTTTTTCTTCATCGGTGAGGACGGTCAGTTCGGGGGTTTCGAGAACGAGTTCTGCCTCCTGGGCGGTCGCCGCTCGCCTGACCTCGACCTGCCCGGCAAGGTCGACGCGTTCTCCCTTGGGGCTCGAGTGTCCCCGCAACGCGCTGATCGTCACTGGCGGTCTGGTCGGGTGAAGGTAGACCAGGCGTGGGCTGGTCAGGTCGGTGGTATCGTCGTCCGGGTAGTGACGAATCTCGTCGGCGACCAGGGTGTATACGAGTTTTCCGGCGGCGTCGAGCTTGCGCAGCGTCGCGCTGTTGACGATGAAGTCCGGATCGTGACGGTTCCTGCCGTCACTGCGTTCATCTGGCCACTCGGTCACATACTGGAGCCAGAATGTCAGCGCCGCGAGAACTGCCAACAGGCTCAACGGCAGGAGTGCGCTGCTCCACTGTCTCATCGTCCGGCCACCGGCAGATACGGCGCAATGGCGGCGGCGAGTTTGCCCTGCGCCTGAAGAATGAACTCGCACACTTCGCGGACGGCGCCGCGGCCACCGCCACGCACGGTGGTGAGCGACGCGTGGCGCTGAAGCAGGGCATGCCCATCGCCGGGCGTGGCGGAAAAGCCGCAGGCACACATCAGCGGCAGGTCGGGAAGGTCGTCGCCCATGTAGCCGGCCGCATCGCTGACCAGACCGAGTTCGGCGAGCAGCGAGTTCATCACCTCGAGCTTGTTGTCGACACCTTGAAAGAGGTAGCCGATGCCCAAATTGGCGGCTCGCGCCTCGACGCAGCGGGCGCGCCGGCCGGTAATGATGGCGACCGTCACCCCGGCCTGCTGAAGCATTTTCAAGCCGTGCCCGTCGAGCGTGTTGAAGGCTTTGAGCTCGACATCCTGGTCGCTATAGAAAAGCGATCCGTCGGTGAGCACCCCATCGACGTCAAAAGCCATCAGGCTCAGCCGGCGGGCACGTGCCGTCGCGTCCTCGAGAATGGCTGACATCAGATAACCTTGGCGTTGAACAGGTCGTGCATGTTGAGCGCACCGATCAGCACACCTTCCGCATCGACGACCGGAAGCTGGTTGATCTTGTGTTGTTCCATCATCTCGACGGCTTCGACGGCCAGCCGGTCTGGTCCGATCGAGCGCGGCCCACGGCCCATGATGTCGGCCACCGTCAACATTCGCGGATCCGTATTCCTGGCGAAGGCGCGTCGCAGATCGCCATCGGTGACCACTCCGACGACCTGGCGGTCGGGATTCACGACGGCCGTCATACCAATGCCGCCACGCGAAATCTCGAGAATGGCGTCCGGAACGCTGGTCGCCGGACTGACCGCGGGAACGGCGTTGCCCATTCGCATGACATCACGCACGCGCGTCAGGAGACGGCGGCCGAGCAAACCGCCGGGGTGCGAGCGGGCAAAATCCTCCGGCCCGAAACCTCGCGCATCGAGCAGGGCGACCGCCAGTGCGTCGCCCAAGGCCAGAACCGCTGTCGTGCTGGCGGTAGGCGCCAGATTGAGCGGGCAGGCCTCCTGCGCCACCGCGGCGTCGAGATGGACGTCGGACTCGCGTGCCAGCGACGACTGGCGATTGCCGGTCAGGCTGATCAACCGGGCTCCCTGGCGTTTGATGCTCGGCACGATGGCCAACAATTCCGTACTTTCTCCGGAGTTGGAAAGCGCGATCAGGACGTCGTCGCGCGTGATCATTCCGAGGTCGCCATGGCTGGCTTCGGCAGGATGAACGAAAAAGGCCGGTGTTCCCGTGCTGGCCAGGGTCGACGCGATCTTGCGCCCGACATGGCCGGATTTGCCCATGCCGCTGACGATCACGCGGCCATGGCAATTGAGGATGAGTTCCAGGGCACGCAGGAAAGCGTCGTTGATGCGGTCGACCAAAGCCAGCACCGCTTCGGCCTCGATGCGCAACACCTGGCGTGCCAGATCGAGCGCTTTCGCTGAGGGCTGAATATGACTCATGGGCGGGTAATGAGCGTCATCCGACGAGTATAGCAGAAGCCCCCGGCGCGCTCATCGCGCGGTCTTGTCCAGGCACAACTCGCGCAGTGGTCGGCAAGCTCCTTGGCTTTGCCTCGCGCCGCCTCGTCCACCAAGTGCCGGCGTGGCAAGCGCCATCACTCAGGCCGCCGGTAATACCTGGGCGGACAAGTAATCGCCGCCTCTGCCGAAAACGATGATTGTTAATTTAAAATTAAACATAAAACGCATCAACTTTAACTTTTAATAATCATTTGTGCCGCTTAGACTTGCGTTTACGAAAAATTCGTCGCTCCGCCGGAATGGGTCGCTCGCCGCCGTCGGATCACCTGGTGCCGCGCGTGGCGCACAGGCTCTTCCCTTTATACGATACGGAGATACGTATGGACCAATCAAATCGTTATGCCGACCTGAGCCTGGATGAAGAGGATCTGATTCGGGGCGGCAAGCACATCCTGGTAGCCTACAAGATGAAGCCCAAGGCGGGATATGACTACCTGCCGGCGGCCGCACACTTTGCTGCCGAGTCGTCGACCGGTACCAACGTCGAAGTGTGCACTACCGACGACTTCACGCGTGGCGTCGATGCGCTCGTCTATCACATCGACGAAGCGACCGAGGAAATGCGCATCGCTTACCCACTCGATCTGTTCGACCGCAACATCACCGACGGGCGGATGATGATCGTTTCGTTTCTGACGCTGGTCATCGGCAACAACCAGGGAATGGGCGATATCGAACACGCGAAGATCTACGACTTCTACATGCCCGAACGTGCGATCCAGTTGTTCGATGGCCCGGCGAAGGACATTTCCGACCTCTGGCGCATCCTTGGCCGCCCGATCAAGGATGGTGGCTATATTGCCGGCACGATCATCAAGCCCAAACTCGGTCTGCGGCCGGAACCCTTTGCCAAGGCCGCTTACCAGTTCTGGCTTGGCGGTGACTTCATCAAGAACGACGAGCCGCAGGGCAACCAGGTCTTCGCGCCGATGAAGAAGGTGATGCCCATGGTGTATGACGCGATGAAGCGGGCGCAGGACGAAACGGGTCAGGCGAAGCTCTTCTCGGCCAACATCACGGCGGACGACCACTACGAGATGTGCGCACGAGCCGACTACATCTTGGAGACGTTCGGGCCCGACGCCGACAAGGTCGCCTTTCTCGTCGATGGCTACGTAGGCGGTCCCGGGATGGTGACCACGGCCCGGCGGCAGTACCCCAACCAGTACCTGCACTACCATCGCGCCGGTCACGGCGCCGTCACCTCGCCCAGTTCGAAACGCGGCTACGACGCCTATGTGCTGGCCAAGATGGCCCGTTTGCAGGGCGCCTCGGGAATTCATGTCGGCACCATGGGCTACGGGAAAATGGAAGGCAGCGCCGACGACCGGGCGATCGCTTACGTCATCGAGCGCGACGAGTACCAGGGTCCGGCCTATCACCAGAAGTGGTACGGCATGAAGCCGACGACGCCGATCATTTCGGGTGGTATGAACGCGCTTCGTCTGCCGGGTTTTTTCGCCAACCTCGGCCACGGGAATGTCATCAACACGTCCGGTGGTGGTTCCTATGGGCATATCGACAGCCCGGCCGCCGGCGCCATTTCGTTGCGCCAGGCTTACGAATGCTGGAAGGCTGGTGCCGATCCGATCGCCTGGGCGAGGGAACACAAGGAATTCGCGCGCGCTTTCGAGTCCTTCCCGGGCGACGCCGACAAGCTCTATCCGGGCTGGCGCGAGCGGCTTGGCCGCCATCGCTGAACGCCCGTCGGTGGCCTCCCGGTTCGACCTTGCCGATTGCGCCGCCCGACCTAGCCTCGAAGCGCAGCGCTGACTTACCTGAGAGCCGCCATGACCGACAAAGAGCAGTTCAGGGTTGTCGAGCAACCCTTCTATCAGCCGCAGCGCAACGAAGTCGCGCTCTACGAAGCGGCCTATGCGGCGCGTCTGCCGGTGATGGTCAAGGGGCCCACCGGTTGCGGCAAGTCGCGCTTTGTCGAATACATGGCGTGGAAGCTCGGCAAGCCGCTGATCACCGTCGCCTGCAACGAAGACATGACGGCGTCGGACCTTGTCGGGCGCTACCTGCTTGACGCCAACGGCACGCGCTGGCTCGATGGCCCGCTGACCACCGCGGCGCGCATCGGCGCCATCTGCTATCTCGACGAGATTGTCGAAGCGCGCCAGGACACGACGGTGGTCATCCACCCCTTGACCGATCACCGGCGCACCTTGCCGCTCGACAAGAAGGGCGAGTTGATCCACGCTCACGCCGACTTCCAGCTGGTCATCTCGTACAACCCGGGCTACCAAAGTCTCATGAAGGATCTGAAACAGTCCACCAAGCAGCGTTTCACGGCTTTCGAGTTCGACTATCCCGGCGCCGAGCTGGAAACGGCGATCATCGCCCGCGAAAGCGGCGTCGACGCGGCGTTGGCGGTTCAACTGGTGAGCGTCGGCGCAGCGGCGCGTCGTTTGAAGGGGCATGGCCTGGACGAAGGGATCTCGACACGGCTCCTGGTCTACGCCGCTACCCTGATCAAGGGCGGCGTGGCGCCCGGCGATGCCTGCCGGATGGCCCTCGTGCGGCCGATCACCGACGATCGCGATATTCGCGATACGTTGGACCACGCGATCGACGCCGTTTTCGCCGGCACGGTGTAGTGTCCGCGACGTTGACACGCGGTATCACGGACGACTGGCCACGGCGTCTGGCGGGCTACCGCGCGCAACTCGACTGCCGCTTTCCGCAGCTTGCCGTAGTCTTCGAGAACTGTCTGCTCGACGCCTTGGCCGCTTTGTCGCCGGACGGCGTCGACGCCTACGTCGATTGCGCACGCTTTCTCGGCCGCATGGGGCGCGGTGTCGAGCCGCTGCTGGCATTTCTCGAAGAGTGGCCGACGGTGGCCAGAATCCTTGGCGAAGACGCGCTGCCGGCGATCGCCGGAACCCTGCAGGCGATGGCGAAGTCGCCGAATGGCAAGGCCATCACGCCTTTTCTGCAGACGCTCGCCGCGGTCGCTCGTCGGCTGGCGGCGCGCCAGCCGATGCAGCATTACCTCGACCTGGCGTGCGAAATGATGGAGCGTACTTCCGGCTCCATCCACGGTATCCACAAGACTTTCGCCAGCCCGGCCTTGCCGGAATTCTTCACGCACGCGCCGACCCTGCTCGACGGCCTGACGATCGCTGGCTTGCGCAACTGGGTGGAGTATGGCATTCGCCACTACTCCCGACACCCGGAAGGTCAGCGTGCCTATTTCAGCCTGCAATCGGCCGACAGTCGAGCGGTCTTCCAGCGCGAGCGGCACGGCACCCTGCTGGTCGACCACGAACGACTGCTCGACCTCTACTTGCGCGGCCTATGGGCTGACGGCAGCACGCTCGTCCCCTATGCGGCCCCGCCCCGTCTTGCGGTCTCTGCCGAGCGGCCGCCCGTCTTCCCGTACTATGATGCCTTCGGGATTCGCCTGCCGGACGTGCTCGACGATGTCGCGGGGGTTTCCGGCATCGACCGCTACCGTGCGATATTGGCCCACATTGCCGGGCACCGCCGCTGGAGCCGGCCGATGTTCGCCGACAACTTCAGCCCGCAACAGCGCATGGCGATCGAATTTTTCGAAGATTGCCGGATCGAGACGCTGATCCTGCGGCAGTATCCGGGGCTGCACCGTGTATTTCTCGCGCTGCATCCCAAGCCCGTCGAAGGCGCCTGCAACCCGGAAACACACTCCTGTCTGCGCCATCGTCTGGCGATGTTGTCGCGGGCGCTGCTCGACGAGCGACACGGCTATCTCGACGCCACCTTGCGCGACTTCGTCGATCGCTTCAGACAAACCATGGCGACTGGCGAGTCGAGTAGCGAGCACATTGCGACGCTGGCGCTGGCTTATGTCGCACGCACGCGCCGGCAAAGCGATCAACTGGCTGACGTCGTCTTCGCCGACACGGAAATCGGCTACCGCGACGACAATCGCCATCTGTGGCGATTCCATGAGCTGAGCGACGACGAAGAGTCGTTCGACGAGCCGCGTCCGGCCCCCGTCGTCGCCGAGGTCGATTACTTGCCACCGCGCCACTATCCCGAGTGGGACTATCTGAGCGGGACGTATCGGCCGGATTGGGTGAGCCTTTACGAATCGCTGCATCCGTCGGGCGATGCCGGACTGATCGACCGGCTGCTCGACAAGCACGCCGTCTTGGCCGGGCGGCTGAAACGTCTGCTCGATCTGCTGCGGCCACAGGACAAAGTGCGCATACGTTACCAGGAAGATGGTAGCGAGCTCGATCTCGACATCGCGCTGCGCTCACTGATCGACCTCAAGAGTGGTCGCAGCCCCGACCCGCGGATCAACCTGAGCCATCGCCGGAACGGGCGCAACCTTGCCGTGCTGCTGCTGCTCGATCTGTCGCAGTCGCTGGGTGACAAGGTCCGTGTCGCCGGCGGCGAGCAGACGGTGCTCGAGCTGAGTCAGGAGGCGGTCTCTCTGCTCGCCTGGTCGATAGAGCAACTGGGCGATCCTCTGGCGATCGCCGGTTTCCACTCGGACACTCGGCATGACCTGCGCTACCTGCACCTGAAGGGTTTCAGCGAGCCCTGGGGTGATGCGGTCAAGCGCCGGCTGGCGGCGATGCGGGCCGGCTATTCGACGCGTATCGGCGGCGCGATGCGTCACGCGGCGCATTATCTTGCCGCGCAGCCGGCCGAGAAGCGGCTGTTGCTGATCCTGACCGACGGTCAACCGTCGGATGTCGACGTACAGGACGAGCGCCTGCTGATCGAGGACGCTCGTCAGGCGGTCGGCGAGGTGGACCGGCAGGGAATTTTCACCTATTGCATCAGCCTCGATCGCCGGGCTGACGACTACGTGAGCGACATCTTCGGTCGGCGCTATTCGGTCATCGACAACGTCGGGAGGCTTCCCCAGCGGTTGCCGGAATTGTTCATGGCGCTGACCCGGTAGGCGGGAGTCGTTGTTTGTTCGGCTCGTACACGAGGGGCCGGGCGTGTTCGGTAGGGCGCGGCACGGCACGGGACTGGGCAGACTCCTTGCTCGTGGCACGCTCACGCCAACAATATCTTGATGCGACAGTCCTTTTGTGGCAACGTTCGAGCGAGTGTCAAGATTTGACAGCCGATCCGACGACTGCTTACCGAGCCGATGATTCCCATTTTCCCGTCTATTACCGTCTTGCCTGGCCGGACCGTGAGGCCGATCAACGTGTATTAGGGGGGGCGACATGGGCATGGGTTCGCTGGTTCGCGTCATCCGCGAACTTCTCCACGAAGCGGCACGCGATCTGGCGCCGACGCTCGTCGTCGTCCTGGTCTTTCAAGTGTTTTTCATCCAGCGCCTGCCGGACAGCAGCTTGGCGCTGGTCGGCGGTTTTGCCGCCGTCCTTCTCGGCCTGGCGTTGTTCGTCAAGGGGCTCGATGCCGCGATTTTCCCGGCCGGCGAGACGATGGCCTTCGATTTCGCCCGTCGCGGCTCTTTCTTTTGGCTGATGCTCTTCGCCTTCTGCGTCAGCTTTGCCTCGGTAGCCGCCGAGCCGGCGCTGATGGCCGTCGCCTACAAGGCCGAAGCCGTTTCCGGCGGCAGCATGGGCGCCCTGACGCTGCGCCTGGTTGCCGCGCTGGGAGTCGGTCTGGCCGTGATGGTCGGCGTCTGGCGCATCGTCCTCGGGCACGCGATCGGCAACTACCTGATCCCTGCCTACCTGATCGTCATTGTATTGACCATGTTCGCTCCGCCGCAACTGGTCGGCTTGGCCTTCGACTCGGGCGGCGTCGTTGCTTCGACCGTCACGGCGCCGTTGTTGACGGCCTTGGGCGTCGGTCTGGCGACCAGTATCCGCGGCCGCAACCCGATGCTCGACGGCTTCGGCCTGATCGCTTTTGGCGCACTGGCGCCGATGATCGTCATCCAGGTCTACGGCATTCTGTTCTTTGTCCCGGCGGCGGCCGGTACCGCGGTTTCGATGCTGCCGAGCGACGATCAGCACCAGTACGTGGCGTGGGCAATGCTGGTCGACTTTCTGGTCATGGTCAGGAACCTGCTGCCGATCATCGCTGTCGTGCTGTTCTCGAGTTTCGTCGTCCTGCGCCGACCGCTGGCCGATCCGAAGGGACTGGCCGTGGGCATGGTACTGGTCGCGGTCGGACTCTTTCTCTTCGACGAAGGGCTGCAGGTCGGGCTCTTTCCGCTCGGCGACGATATGACCCGCGGGCTGATGGGCGACGGTGTCGCCATGTGGGCGGTGTATCTGTACGGCTTTCTGATCGGTTTTGCGACGACGATGGCCGAGCCGGCGCTGATCGCTCTGTCGATCAAGGCCGACGAAGTCAGCCTCGGGCAGTTGAAGGGCCTCTGGCTGCGTTCGCTGGTCTCGGTCGGCGTCGGCATCGGTATCGTCGTCGGCTGCCTGCGCATCATCGACGGCACCAACATCGCTTACTGGCTGATCCCCGGTTACCTGCTGGTGCTGGCGATGACGCGCGTGGCGCCCCGCTTCATCGTTCCGATTGCCTATGATTGCGGCGGCGTGACCACTTCCACGGTGACCGTGCCGCTGGTGACGGCGCTTGGTGTCGGATTGGCCGAGCGGACGCCAGGCCGCGACCCGCTGATCGACGGCTTCGGCCTGATCGCCTTCGCTTCGCTGCTACCGATGATTATCGTCATGTCTTATGGGATACTCGCCTCGTGGCGCTTGTCGAGGCTTCCCGTCAAGGAGAGAACGCGATGAGATTTTCTGCTGTGGTGCTGATCGTTCCGGAAGAGGAGGAGAACCGCGCGGTCGGTATCCTCAAACAGGCCGGAGCGACGGGCCTGACGATTCTCAAGGGCAAAGGTCTGCGCCACAACGAACGGAAGACCTTTCTCGGCCTCGGTCTCGAGCGCAAGGAATCGGTGTTGCTGTGCGTCGTCGAGAAACAGATGGCGATGCGCATTCTGCGTTCGGTCAAGGTCGAAATGAAGCTTGACGAACCGGGAGGCGGTCTCGCTTTTTCGCTGTCCCTGGGCAGTGTCGTCGGCATCAGTCGGGCGCAGTTGCAGGCTTTTCGGCGCGAGGTCGAAGAGGATCTGTGAACCGCCTGCCGGTGCGCCGCCAAGGGTCTGACAAAAATCATTTACGGAAGGAGTTCCTGCGATGCTGGTTGCCGGAATCATGAAGAAGGATGTCATCACCATCGATCCGCTGGCGACCGTGCGCGAGGTGCTGGTGATGATGAAAGAGCATGGCGTCCGCTCGCTGGTCGTCGAGAAGCGCCACTCGGGCGACGCCTACGGTGTGATCGCCTATCGCGACATCGCGCGGTCAGTGATTGCCGAGGACGGCGACATCGACCTGCTCAATGTATACGACATTGCCCAGAAGCCGGTGCTGCAGGTTTCCCAGCACCTCGACATCCGCTACCTGGCGCGACTGATGATCCAGTATTCGGTCAAACATGTGCTGGTCATCGACAACAACGACTTGCAGGGTTTCGTTTCGGATACCGATGTCGTCGGCAGCCTGATCGAGCGTGCCTTGCGAGATCGCTAGCCGACGCCGAGCTCAGCCCGTGGACCGGATCGTCCGCCGCTACGCGGCCTACTTCCCGCGCTGGTGCCAGGCTTTCGGCGATCATCTCCCAGACCCAGGCGGCGAGGGAAGGGCGGTCGAATGGCTGGTGGGCGAGGATTGTGTCGGCGTGATCCTCCTGCCCGAAGTGCGGCGTTTCCTGGTGCACGAGCTGCTCGGCCCGCAGACGCCGGAGCTCGTCCTTGGCCAACGGTCTATCCAACTCAATCGGCACACTTACCGGGAAGTCAGCGTTCTCGGCCAGCCGGGCTATGTGGCGCTACGCGCGCTGCTTCTCGGCCACGAAGAGGCGCACATGTTTTTGACCTACCACCTGATCTATCCGCCGGGGACGCGCATCGTCACCGTTGCGTGCAAACCTCCGCTTCCTCTGCTCTACAAGGAGATGGCGCCGCTGCCTTTGAGCGTCCTCGAGTAAGGCGGCGCGGCTCCTCGATGCGGGCAGCGTTCTGGTGTGGCAACTACGCAAGAACCTTCGCCCGTGCCAGGGTACTTGGCTTCCCCAGCTCGGCCGGCGCGCGCAAGCGACGGGGAAAAGCGGATAATCGGGACTTTCCGGCGTATTCCTCTCGCCGCTGGAGTGCAACGTGACCCGACCCTGCAACGACAGTTTTCTGCGCGCCCTGCTCAGGGAGCCCAACGAGCACACACCGGTGTGGCTGATGCGCCAGGCTGGCCGCTATCTGCCCGAGTACTGCGAGACGCGTAAACGCGCCGGCAGTTTTCTTCAACTGTGCAAGAACCCGGCGCTGGCCTGTGAAGTCACGCTGCAGCCGCTGGCCCGTTACGATCTCGATGCGGCGATTCTGTTCTCCGATATTCTGACCGTTCCCGACGCGATGGGTCTCGGCCTGTATTTCACCGACGGCGAGGGTCCTCGTTTCGAACGTCCGCTGCGCGAGGAATGGGCCATTCGCGATCTGACCGCGCCAGACCCCTGGGATCACCTGCGTTACGTCATGGACGCGGTGGCCGAAATCAGGCGTGCGCTGCACAATTCCGTGCCGCTGATCGGCTTCTCGGGCAGCCCCTACACGCTCGCCTGCTACATGGTCGAAGGGGCGGCGAGCAGCGACTATCGCGGCATCAAGGGGATGCTCTACGAGCGTCCGGACCTCCTGCATCGCATTCTGTCGGTTACCGCCGACGCGGTTGCCGCTTATCTGAACGCGCAGATCGAATCCGGCGCGCAGGCGGTGATGATTTTCGATTCCTGGGGCGGCTCGCTGTCGTCGGTGGCGTACCGGGAGTTTTCGTTGTATTACATGCAGCGCATCCTCGACCGGCTGATCCGCGAGAAAGGAGGCGAGCGGGTTCCCTCGATCGTGTTCACCAAGGGTGGAAGTCTGTGGCTGGAGGCGATCGCTGACAGCGGTTGCGACGCGATCGGAGTCGACTGGACGATCGATATCGGTGAAGCGCGCCGGCGAGTCGGTCATCGCGTCGCGTTGCAGGGTAACCTCGATCCGGCCGTGCTGTTCGCTTCGCCCGACACGGTCGCCGCCGAGGCCCGGAAAATCCTCGACAGTTTTGGTCCGGGGCAGACCACCGGACACGTCTTCAATCTCGGGCACGGCATCTCGCAGTTCACGCCACCCGACAACGTCGCTGCGCTGGTAGACGCTGTACATCAGCACAGCCGGATGCTGCGCCAGAGAAGTGAATGATTTGTCGCTGACCAGTTGACTTATTCACAGAATTGCCGTGCATTCTTCATGCGCGCGGAAATTTCGCCGGAAATCAACGGCGTATGTATAACTTGATGATTTTTATGGACATTGTGCGGCGCCTATTTTTCCGGCAATGTCCTGAAACCCTTGCTGGAAGGGCCTTTGCGGCACTTGTTGGAGCCTCGATTCACAGATTTATCCACAGAAGCTGTGCATGGGGTCGAAAGCTCTGATTACTGAGCACCTTACGCCGGATTGACAGAACTGGCGCGAGCTTCGTCCCCTAAGTTACCTGCCGCCTTTTCTCCTTGCCCCGAATCACCTTCCCGATCCGATGCCTCCGCCGCAGATTGCCCGTGTTGCGCTCGATGTACCCCTGCGTCGCTTCTTCGACTATCGAGTTCCCGAAGGTGGAGTCCTGTCGACCGACGACATCGGCTGTCGAGTACGTGTGCCGTTCGGCCGGCACCGGAAGATCGGCATCATCGTCGACCTGGCGGCGGACAGCGTCATTCCGCTTGCGCAGCTCAAAACCTTCGAGGTCGTCCTGCGCGACCTGCCGCCGCTGCCTGCCGACTGGCTTCGTCTTACAGAGTTCTGCGCCGACTACTATCACGCGCCGCTCGGCCAGGTCATGTTGTCCGCTGTTCCGGCCGGCCTGCGTTCGCTCACTCCGCCGCTGGAGCGCCGGCATCGGCCGTCGGCGGCGCATCCCGTGGTGCAGCCGGCACCGGATCTGACGGCGGAACAGAGCGCGGCGCTGGCGGCGATAGCGGCTTGCGGCGACGGTTTCCACGCCTTTCTCCTGCACGGCGTGACCGGTAGCGGTAAGACCGAGGTGTATCTGCGCCTGGTCGACGCCACGCTGGCGGCTGGACGACAGATTCTGCTTCTGGTCCCCGAGATCAACCTCACGCCGCAGCTCGAAGCTCGCGTTGCGGCGCGTTTTCCGGCTGCCGGGCTGGTCAGTCTGCACAGCGAACTCGGCGAGGCGGCGCGCAGTCGGAACTGGCGGGCGGCGCTTACCGGCAGCGCGCGGATCGTCCTCGGGACGCGGCTGGCCGTGTTTACCCCCTTGCCCGAACTCGGTCTGATCATCGTCGACGAAGAGCACGACGCTTCGTACAAGCAACAGGATGGGGTGCGCTATTCGGCGCGCGACCTGGCCGTCTTCCGGGCGCATCAGCGCCGCATCGCGATTGTTCTCGGTTCGGCGACTCCGTCGTTCGAGAGCTGGGCCAACTGTGCCGGCGGCGGGCGCTATCGCCTCTTGTCGTTGCACGAAAGAGCGATCGACGGTGCGCGCCTGCCCGTCGTGCGGCGCATCGATACGCGTGTCGACAAGCCGCACGACGGCCTGTCCAGCGCCCTGCTGCTGGCCATCGAGCAACGCCTGGCACGCTCCGAGCAAAGCCTGCTCTTCCTCAATCGGCGCGGTTACGCACCGGTGCTCGCCTGCCTAGCCTGCGGCTGGATCTCGCGCTGCCATCGCTGTGCGGCCAACCTCGTCCTGCACCTTTTTGACCGTTGCTTGCGTTGTCACCACTGCGGGTTTCAGGCCGCCGTTCCGAAATCCTGTCCGACCTGCGGCAACCAGGACGTGAGCGCGTTCGGCCGTGGCACGCAACGTCTGGAAGCGGTGCTCGCGGAACGCTTTCCCCAGGCCCGCATACTGCGTGTCGATCGGGATTCGGCGAACAGCCGCCGGCAGTGGGAAGCACTCGTCGCGAAGATTCACGGCGGCGAAGCCGACATTCTGGTCGGCACACAGATGTTGGCCAAGGGACATGATTTTCCAAGACTCACGCTGGTCGGTGTCGTGGCCCCCGACGCCGCTTTGTTTGCTGCCGATTGGCGCGCCCCCGAGCGCCTTTTCGCGCAATTGATGCAGGTTGCCGGGCGCGCCGGCCGTGCCGAGCGGCCCGGCGAGGTTTTGATCCAGACGCAGTTTCCCGATCACCCACTGTACGCCACTCTGGCTTGCCACGACTATCCGACCTTTGCCATGACGCAGCTTGGCGAGCGGCAGCGGGCCGGCTTTCCGCCCTACACGCACCAGGCCGTGTTGCGGGCGGAGGCGCCGAAGATGGCCGATGCTTTGAACTTTCTCGTTGTGGCGCGCGCTTCTCCGGCGGTGCTGGCGCATCCCGAGGTGACGCTCTACGACCCGGTGCCGATGCGTCTTTCGCGCCGGGCCAGTCTGGAACGCGGGCAACTGCTTGTCGAATCCGCTTCACGGCGGATTCTGCAGAGGTTTCTCGCGCTTTGGGTAAGTCAGCTCGACAGCGTTCGTTTGCCAGCGCGGCTGCGCTGGCATCTGGAAGTCGATCCTGGAGAATTCTGATCGCGACGCGCTTAGGCAACAATTGACTCGGGCGCCGGGCGCAGGGATACTGCCCTTACGCCGCCGGCCAGTGCCAGCTGCGTGGCGTGCCGTATTTCACGGCATGCCGGGACGAGATCGGATATCGTCTTGCGCGCCGGGAGACGAGGCTCGGCTTCGCCAAACCGGTGCCGGCCGGCGGCCCACGCGACGAAGCCGAGACTTCTCTCCTGGCGCCAGCCCTTGCGGATGACCCGGCGATCCGCCGGGATCGGCTTTTCTGCTGACCAGTGCTAGGAGTCTCGACTTGTCTTCCGACTTTGTAGCGGCGATCGACCTCGGTTCGAACAGCTTTCACATGATCGTTGCCCGGATCGCCAACGGGCAGGTGCAGGTTCTCGACCGGCTGCGCGAAATGGTGCAGCTCGCCGCCGGTCTCGATGGCCGCAACCGGCTGTCCGCCGAGTCGCAACAGCGGGCCCTCGACTGTCTGGCGCGCTTCGGCCAGCGCCTGCGCCATATTCCGGCGGCGCGAGTCCGCATCGTCGGTACCAACACCCTGCGGCAGGCGCGCAACAGCGCCGAATTCGTGGCTCGCGCCGAGGAGGTTCTCGGGCATCGGGTCGAGATCGTCGCCGGTCAGGAAGAGGCGCGACTGATCTACCTAGGCGTTGCGCACAGTGTCGGCGATGTTTCCGGTCAGCGTCTGGTGGTCGACATCGGCGGCGGCAGCACCGAACTGATCATCGGCGAGAAGTTCGATTCCTTGCACCTCGCGAGTCTGCGCATGGGTTGTGTCAGCCTCAGCCGCGGCTGTTTCGGTGACGGTCGGGTGACGGCTGGCCGCTTGCGCGAAGCCGAATTGCTCGTTCAGTTGAATCTGGAACCGGTGCGTGAGGAGTATCTGGCGCGCGGCTGGGAAGTCGTGACCGGCGCATCGGGTTCCATCAAGGCGATCCAGGATGTTGTGGTGAGCGAGGGCTGGAGTCGCGAGGGAATCACACTCGACGCCTTGCGCCGCTTGCGCGCCGCACTGCTCGAGATGCGCGACACGGCGCAGATCGCCAGCCGCTGGCAACTCGACCCCGCTCGGGCGAGGGTTTTCACCGGCGGTTTCGTCGTTCTGCATGGTATCTGCGAGGCGCTCGGTGTGCAGCAACTCGAGGTATCCGAAGGCGCTTTGCGCGAGGGGCTGATCTATGACCTGCTGGGTCGAATTCGCCATGAGGATGTGCGCGACCGGACCATAGCCGATGTCATCAGCCGCTTCGGTCTCGACGAGGCGCAAGCCGGGCGGGTGAGCGGCACGGCGGTCGACCTGCTGCGGCAGGTGCGCGCGAAATGGCAGTTGACGGGCCAGGAAACGCGCAACGTTCTCGAACGCGCGGCTCGCCTGCACGAGATCGGCCTTCTGCTGACGCACGACCGCTATCACCGGCATGGCGCCTACGTCATCGAACATTCCGATCTGCCGGGCTACTCGCGCGACGACCAGCGGCTGTTGTCGGCGCTGGTCGGCCGCCACCGGCGCTCTTTTCCGGCCGACGCCTTTGCCCATCTGCCCCGCGGCTGGGCGCGTCCGGCGCGGCGCCTGTGCGTGCTCCTGCGCCTGGCCGTAGTGTTACATCGCGGCCGCAGTGGCGAGGCGTTGCCGGCGCTTAGCCTGCGTGTTGACCGGCAACGACTCGAATTGGGTTTTCCGGCTGGCTGGCTCGAGCAGCACCCGTTGACGCTCGCCGATCTTCAGATCGAGGCGCGCCGGCTCAGGAAGGCAGGTTTCTCGCTTGAGGTCGGTAGCGGCGAGTCGCTGTCCGCCAGGCGTCAGGCATGAGCGGGGAGAGGTGCAACGGTTTCGGCCGGCAAACGGGAAGCTCACGGCGTTTCCGCGACGTGGATGGTCGCCGTTGCGTGACAGCGACGCATCCGTGATCCGTTTCCTGGTCCGGCTGGCGGCATTCCTGCTGCTCTTGCTTTTCGGGATGGCCATGCTTCTGCTGGCGGCACTCGAGCCGACGCCGCGCGTCAGCCGCGGCGAGACAATCTCCCCCAGTTCCATCGCTCAGGCCCGCCGCCTTTTGGCCAGCAACGATCCGCGCCGACTGCAGCGCGGTGACGAACGAACCGCCGACCTTCCGGCGGCCTTGATCGACGATGGCATCAATCACCTGGCGAGCCGCCGTCTGCACGGACGCGGCGCTTTCGTATTGGCCGAGGAGTCGGCCGAGATCCGCTTGTCGCTGCGCGTTCCCGGCATTCCTGGGCCGCATTACCTGAACCTGAGCGCGGTGTTTCGGGAATCGTCGGGCGAGCCGCGCGTCGCCTCGGCGAGCCTCGGGTCGCTGCCGGTTCCCGTGGCGTTGGCGGAACTGCTCATGGCCTCGGCGGTGAGCTTGGCCGGCTTTGGACAGGAGTGGGAACTCGCGCGGCAAAGCATTCGCGGACTGGTCTTCGACGCGGCACGGGGGATGGTTGGCGTGAGCTACGTGTGGGCGCCGGAGATTCTCGATCGGGCGCGCTCGCTGGCATTCACGGCCGACGATTTGAGCCATGTCGAAGCCGCCCAGCGAGCCTTCGCCGGCCTGGTCGACCATTACGCGCCGCGCGCTCGGGTTCCACTGCCCGAGATTCTCGGGCCGCTGCTGGCGCGGTCGGGTGAAACGTCGCCGCAGGCGCGTCGTTCGGCCCTGCTGGTGTTGGCGATCTATCTGTCCGGCCAAGACCTCGCCACCGTGCTGCCCGAATCCAGGCAGTGGCCACGGCCACGCTCCGTCAAGCTGATGCTGTCGGGCCGCGGCGACAGTGCACAGCATTTCGCCATTTCGGCCGCACTGGCGGCGTGGGCAGGTGAGCCCGCGGCGAACGCGATCGGCGTTTACAAGGAGATCGAGGACTCTCGTCATGGCAGCGGCTTTTCGTTCGCCGACCTGGCGGCCGACCGTGCCGGTACCCGTTTCGGGAAACTGGTTGCCGACGGGTCGCCGCGTCTAGAGGACTTGCTGCGGCGCACGCCGACCGACGCCGACCTCGTTCCGCCACTCGGCGGATTGCCCGAATATCTTTCGCAAGCCGAGTTTACCCGTCGCTACGGCGGTCGCGGCAACCCCGCCTACCGGCAGTTGATGGCTGACATCGAAAGCCGTCTCGCCGCCTTGCCGCTCTACCGTTGAACCGTTGCGCGCATGATCGTCGGGGTCCCTGCGCGGCGCTTGGCGGTCAGGGCCTGCGGCGACCAGCAACCAGAAACCAGGCGTAGGCCGCGACCTGCACGCCGAGCAGGACCAGGAAGGTGTCGCGGTACGCCAGCGCTGCCGTCTGCCCCTGTGCCTGCAGGAGATCGATGAGCAGTCCGAGTCCCCACTGGATGCCGAAGGCGCCGACGAAAACCATCAGGTTGAAGGCCGTGTTGGCGCGACCCGAGAGCGCTACCGCAAAACCTGCGGCGGCTTGCGAGTAAGCCAGTGTGCCAAAACTCGAGAAGCTGCCGTAGGCGATCCATAGCCAGTAAGTGTGTTCGCTGACGCGCATGGCGATCAGTCCCAGGGTGACGAGCGAAAGAGCAAGCCCGGCGGCAAGCAGCATGATCGGCTTGACGCCACGCCTGGCCAGCCCGGTGGCCAGCAGGCCGATCAGCAGATAGGCAAGCAGCATCGCGCTGCTCATGCCCGCCAGGTGGTCGGCCGCTGCGGCGCGCGTGTAGCCGTTGGCCTGCATCAACCAGGAGATAGACCACAAGCTCTGGACGGCCATGAAGCCGCCGATCAGGGTAAGTCCGAGGGGCGCGAAGCGCCAGAAATGTGCGCTGGCGAAAATCTCTCGGACGCCGGCCCACTGCGCTGCCAACGGTTCGGGCGCGCGCCCGTCGTCGCGCTCGGGTACGCTGAGGAACAGCCAGGCGGCGACGGCGAGAGTCAGGACGGCCAGGGCGAGAAAAATCTCCCGCCAGCCGACGACTTGCAGGGCGGCTTCGAGTGGCGCGCTGGCGGCCAGCGCACCGAGGCCGCCGGACGTCATGATCCAGCCGGTAAGCGAGGCTTGACGGTCGACCGTAAAAAACTGCGAGAAGGCCTTGAAGGCGGCCATCAGGCACGCCGACACGCCGAGTCCGATCAGGCCGCGCGCCAACGCCAGGTGGCCGATGGAGTTGCCCAGCGCAAACAGCGCGGCGCCCGCGGCGGCGACCAGCAGCAGGCTCGCTTCGACACGTCGCGCACCGAAACGGTCGAGGAACATCCCGAGCGGGAGTTGCGCGGCCGCGAAAGCCAGGAAATAGGCGCTGGTCAGCAGGCCGAGATGACCGGCGCTGAGCCCAAGCTCCGCGCTTAGCACCGGTCCGATGACGGCGTTCGCCGTCCGGTAGAGATAGGAAAGGAAGTAGGCGCCGGCGAAGGGCAGAAAGAGTCTCAGCCAGAGTACGGTCGGGCGAAGAGCCGCTTGCGTCATGTCAATGGTCGTTCCAGAGCCAGGCAGCGCCGCGTACGCCGGACGAATCCCCATGTACGTTGCGCAGCAGGCGCGTGTGTACGACGTCAGAAAAGATGTGGGCTGCCCACAGCTTCGGTACCGCATGGTACAAACGCTCGATGTTCGACAAGCCGCCGCCAAGTACGATTACGTCGGGATCCAGAATGTTGACCACCTGCGCCAGGGCGCTGGCCAGACGACGCTCGTAGCGCTGGAGCGTGGCGTCGCAGGCCGCGTCGCCGGTTGCCGCGCGGGCGCCGATCTCTTCGGCCGTAAGCGATGCGCCGCCATGGCGCGCGTGGTCGGCACACAGTCCGGGACCGGACAGCCAGGTCTCGATGCAGCCGACGCGCCCACAGTAACAGTCGCGCGGGAGCAGGCTTTCGTTAGCCAGTTCGGGCAGGGCGTTGTGCCCCCACTCGCCGGCGATGCGATTGACCCCGGTGAGCACTTGCCGATGCACCACGATGCCTCCGCCGACTCCGGTGCCGAGAATGGCACCGAACACGACAGCCGCTCCCTGTCCGGCACCATCGATGGCTTCCGACAGGGCGAAGCAGTTGGCGTCGTTGGCCAGACGAACTTCGCGTTGCAGCAATTGCTGAAGGTCGTCCCGCAATGGTCTGCCGATCAGCCAGGTGGAGTTGGCATTCTTGATGCCCTTGCCGATCGTCGACTCGGTGCCGGGGATGCCAATTCCGACGGTGCCTTTCTGGCCTAGTTCGCTTTCGATCGTGGCGACGAGTTCGCCAATCGTCCGCAGCGTTCCTGGGTAGTCGCCCTGTGGCGTCGGCCGTCGCCTACGCAGCCGAATCCGACCGGACTCGTCGAGGCCGACGATTTCGATCTTGCTACCGCCCAAGTCAATTCCGATCCGCAATCTCATGGCTCCAGGGTGGGAGACGGTCGGAAAACGCCCGAGGCCGCTCCCGCATGTGTTCAGGCGACGGCCTCGAGGCGATTCTGCAGGCTTTCGCTTTCCGCCGCGCTGCGCACTCCAGTGCTTTCCCTGGTGGGAGCAGACGTGCCGATTATGATGGCATTCTTTCCAGCCTGCCGCAAGCCGCCGGCAACGCCATGCGGCTTGCGTTGTTGCCCGAACTCCGACAGGTCCGTCGGCCAGCGTCGTTTTCAAAACCCCCGCTGAGCGGGTAGAATTCGGGTTCCATGAGTACACAACCCAAGATTTACGTAGCGGGCCACCGGGGCATGGTAGGTTCTGCCATTTGCTCCGCGCTTCGGCGACAGGGTGAGGAAAATATCGTCGTGCGCACTCACGCCGAGCTGGAATTGACCGATCAGGCGGCGGTGCGAGATTTCTTTGCGGCCAATCGGCCGGACCAGGTTTACCTGGCCGCGGCACGAGTCGGCGGTATTCACGCGGACAGCACCTTTCCCGCCGAATTCATCTATCAAAACTTGATGATCGAAGCCAATGTCATTCATGAGGCCTGGCGCGCTGGGGTGCAGAGGCTTTTGTTCTTGGGTTCGAGTTGCATTTACCCCAGGCTCGCCCCACAACCCATGCGCGAAGAGGCGGTGTTGACCGGGACACTGGCGCCGGCCAACGAACCGTACGCCATTGCCAAGCTCGCCGGCATCAAGCTGTGTGAGAGCTACAATCGCCAGTACGATTGCGATTACCGCAGTCTCATACCGACCAATCTCTACGGTCCGGGGGACAACTATCATCCGGAAAACAGCCACGTGGTGCCGGCGCTGATTCGCCGTTTCCACGAAGCCAAAATCGGTAATGCACCCGCCGTGACCATCTGGGGCACCGGAACGCCGCGCCGTGAGTTTCTTTACGTCGACGACATGGCGGCCGCCAGCGTACACGTCATGAACCTCGATAAGGCGATTTACGATGCCCATACGCAGCCGATGCGAAGCCATATCAACGTCGGTTGTGGCGTAGACATCACGATTCGGGAATTGGCGGAAGCGATTGCTGAAACGGTGGCTTATCAGGGTAGCGTCGAGTTCGACCTTGGCCGACCCGACGATACTCCGAGGAAGCTCATGGACAGCAGCCGGATTGCCTCGCTCGGCTGGAAACCCAGCGTCGGCCTCAAAGAAGGCTTGACAAGAGCCTACCATGATTTCCTCGAGCACAGCGCCGCGCGGCGCTTGCCGTGACGATTTGGCGAAAGATCGAACATGTCGAACCAAAGAAAGCGCGCTCTGATTACCGGGATTACCGGGCAGGATGGATCCTATCTGGCCGAGTTTCTGCTCGAGAAAGGTTATGTCGTCCATGGCCTGAAGCGACGGGCAAGCCTTTTCAATACCCAGCGTGTGGATCATATCTACCAGGATCCGCACATCGAAAACGCTAATTTCAAACTGCACTACGGCGACCTGTCCGATACCAGCAACCTGGTACGTATCGTCCAGGAAACGCAGCCGGACGAGATCTACAATCTCGGCGCCCAATCGCATGTCGCGGTGAGCTTCGAGAGTCCGGAATACACCGCCGACGTCGACGCGATCGGTACCTTGCGCCTGCTTGAAGCCATACGCATCCTCGGTCTGGAGAAGAAGACCCGCTTCTATCAAGCGAGCACGTCGGAACTCTACGGCCTGGTGCAGGAGACGCCGCAGCGGGAGACCACGCCGTTCTATCCGCGCAGCCCCTATGCGGTGGCCAAGATGTACGCTTACTGGATCACGGTCAACTATCGCGAGGCCTATGGCATCTATGCCTGCAACGGCATTCTGTTCAACCACGAAAGCCCGCGCCGGGGAGAGACTTTCGTCACCCGCAAGATTACGCGCGGCTTGGCCAACATCAGTCAGGGGCTCGAAGATTGCCTTTACCTTGGCAACGTCGATGCGTTACGCGATTGGGGGCACGCCAAGGATTACGTGCGCATGCAATGGCTGATGTTGCAGCAGGACGAACCGGAGGATTTCGTGATCGCCACCGGCCTGCAATACAGCGTGCGTCAGTTCATCGACAAAGCCGCCGCCGCGCTCGGCATGTCGATTCGCTGGCGGGGTGAAGGCGTCAACGAAGTGGGTTGCTGGAACAACCGGCCCATCATCCGCATCGACCCGCGCTACTTTCGTCCGACCGAAGTCGAAACCCTCCTTGGAGACTCGGGAAAAGCGAGGGAGAGACTCGGCTGGGTGCCGGAAATTACGCTTGACGAGATGATTCATGAGATGGTGGCATCCGATCTTGCCGGTGCCAGGAAGAACGCGCTCCTGAAGCAGCATGGTCACCAAATCACGGTAACCGTAGAGTGAGCCAGTTGACCATCAACGCGCCGGTCGGCAAGCGGAGTTTTTCGATATGATTGTCACGCCTTTTTTTCTCCTGAGTGATGGCGCCAATCGCCGATCCGATGACCGGGGCTACCTTGATATCCTCTATGAGCGTGACGAGCTCGTACTCAAGCGGTCGTTTTCGCGGCGCGGCGTGTTTCGCGGCATGCATTGGCAGCGACCGCCCCATGCGCAAACGAAACTCATACGGGTCGTAGCGGGGCGGATTCTCGATTTTGTGGTCGATCCGCTGAGCGAGCCGTGCCGTCTGTATCATCGCGAATTCACGTCGGCCGACGGTTGGATAGAGATTTCGGCCAATCTCGCACACGGGTTTTATGCTCTCGAAGACACCGAGTTCGAATATCTTTGCCACGGCGCCTACAACGAAGCGGCGGAGTCCAGCTACTCGATCGTGGAGTTTCTTCGCAAGACGATGGGAATCTCAGAAATAATACTCTCGGCAAAGGATTCGGCAGCTCCCGCGTTGCCGGTTTGTGAAGAGTCGGACGTACGTTTTTAGGTGCTTGGAAGCCGGATGCATCCTGCGAAAATTTCAATTATTACGGCATGCTTCCGTAGCGAGGCGACGATTCGGGATGCCCTGGAGTCGGTAAACTGCCAGACCTATCCCGCGATCGATCATGTCATCATCGATGGCGCGTCCAATGATCGTACCTTAGCCATCGTCAGAGAGTGCGGAAAGCGTGTTGTGCACGTGACCTCCGAACCCGACAAGGGTATTTTCGATGCCTACAACAAGGGCTTGGCGGCGGCTACCGGAGAGGTTATTGGAATTCTCAACTCGGACGATTTTTATGCCACTCCGCATGCCATAGCGAATGTCATGCGGATTTTCGAGGACCCGTCGATCGAGGCCGTCTACGCCGATCTGGTTTATGTCGATAAGGACGACACATCAAAGATCATACGCTATTGGAAATCCCGCCCCTACGGCCAGGGTGACTTTGCCCGAGGCTTCAGTCCAGCCCATCCGACATTGTTTCTGCGGCGCGAGGTTTACGACCGGACCGGAGGCTTTAACCCGGATTTCCGGCTGGCCGGGGATTATGAATACATGTTGCGCGCTTTTCACACGCATGGTGTAAAATCCGCCTATTTGCCCGAGACGGTTGTGAAGATGCGCACGGGCGGGGCGACCGGCGGATCACTGTCGTCAATCAAGAAACAGAATGTCGAGATTTTGCGGGCATTGAAGAGTCAAGGTGTTCGGATTTCGAAGCCCATGTTCTTCTTGCGCAAGTTTGTCGAGCGGCTGAGGCAGCGTATTCGCGTCTGGCGTCTGCGCGGTGTCGCGTGACAGCATGATCGGAAACGATAGGTTTCTGGCCTTGATTCCGGCGCGGGCCGGCTCCAAAGGTCTCCCTGGGAAGAACATTCGGCCCTTGCATGGCAAGCCGCTGCTGGCCTGGCCCATTCTGGCGGCGAAAGCGTCGCGCTATGTCGATCGGGTTGTCGTTTCGACCGATAGCCAGGCTTTCGCGGAGATCGCGCAGGCTTACGGTGCGGACGTTCCGGCCCTGCGGCCAGCGCACCTTGCCGCCGATACGTCCCCCAGCAGCGCGGCGGTCGTCCACATGTTGGACACCTTGGAAGCGCGGGGCGAACGCTTTGACTACCTTGTGCTGCTCGAGCCGACTTCGCCGTTGACCGAAGCGAGCGATGTCGATGGCGCGCTCGAAAAGCTCGTTGCACGCCGCGACATTGCGGACGCGTTGGTCAGTGTCAACGAGCTCATCAGCAGCCACCCGGCATTTGCCGTTCGACAACTGTCTGACGGACGTCTCGAGCCCTACGCGGCCGTCGACTTCACTCGCCTGCCCCGGCGCCAGGATGTGGACCCAATCTATGCGCTGGACGGCAGTCTATATATTTCTTCGGTCACCGCTTACCGCAAGACCCTGAGTTTCTGCCATGACCGCACGCTCTCGTACGTGATGCCACACTACAAATCGCTGGAAGTCGATAGCTTGATCGATTTCATTTGTATTGAGGCCATCCTGAAGAATTATGAACAGATACGGTGCGCCGCTTGACGGATTCCCTTATCGCTTATGGAGACCTCGCCATGAAACGCTGCACTCGCTGTTTGACTAAGGAAACGGTTGATACCATCACCTACGACGAGTTCGGGGTATGTAGTGTCTGCCGACAGGTCGAGTTCAAGAAAGAGAAAATCGATTGGCAGGAGCGTGGCCGCCAGTTGGCCGACATCGTCGATCAGCATCGCGGCAAGGGCATCTACGACTGCATCGTGCCCTATAGCGGCGGCAAGGACAGCGTTTTTCAGCTCTGGTATATCGTCAAACAGCTCAAGCTGAAGCCTTTGGTCGTCCGCTACAACCACTGGGGCTATCGTCCGTTGGTGGAAGAGAACAATACGCGCGTCTTCAAACAACTGGGAGTCGACGTTGTCGAACTGACCACCAGTTTTCACGTCGTGCGCGAACTGATGCTCGAGTCATTGAAGAGACGCGGCGATTTCTGCTGGCACTGCCATACCGGGATTTATGCCGGAGTGATGCACATGGCCGTGCGTTTCGAGACGCCCTTGCTGTTCTGGGGAGAATCCACTGCGGAGTACCACAGTTGGTACACTTTCGAGGAAATGGAGGAAGTCGACGAGAAGCGTTTCAACCGCCTGATGAACCAGGGGATTACTGCCGACGACATGTACGAGTTCCTGGGTGGTCGCGTAGACCGGCGCGATCTGTGGATGTTCGACTATCCGAAGCGGAAGGATCTGCTGAAACTGCGCGTCCAGTCGATCTGTCTGGGGAATTATATCGAATGGAATACCAAGCGCCAGGTCGAGATCATCAAGCAGGAGTTGGGTTGGCGCGGGCAGCCGGTGGAGGGGGTGCCGCCACAGTATGATTACGAAAAGATCGAATGCACTTTCCAGGGCATGCGCGATTACGCGAAGTACATCAAGCGCGGCTATGGACGCGCCAACCATTTGCTGAGTATCGATATCCGTAACGGTCTGGTCGATCGGGAAACCGGCTTGGCCCTCGAGTCGCAATACGACGGCAAAAGACCGGCCTCGATCGACTGGTTTCTCGACATTCTCCAAATTACGGAAGACGAGTTCTGCGATTTGCTTGACAAACACCAGGTTCATCCGTGGAAGTTCGACCGCACGGCGGTGGAGACCGGGCAGCCTCTGCCCGATATGGACAAGTGGGACTGCACGCCGGTGGACAAGCCTTTGGGTCCGCCCAAGGATGAGTCGGGAAGAACGATCAAATACGTATGATCGCCATCGTTGATTACGGAATGGGCAATGTCCGTTCCTTGGCCAATGCTTTCGCCTACCTTGGCGAGGAAGTCGTCGTCACCGATCAGCCACAGGTGATGGACGACGCCGAGCGCATCGTTCTGCCGGGCGTGGGTGCCTTCGGTGATGCGATGCGGGCCATGGGCGAGAAGGGCGTCATCGAGCCACTGAACCGGCAGGTAATGGAGTTGAGAAAGCCTCTGCTGGGAATCTGCCTCGGGATGCAACTCGTTGCTCGCCAGAGCGTCGAGCACGGGAATCACCAGGGTCTGGGCTGGATCGATGCCCGTGTCGAGCGCTTGGCACCCGCCCCGCCGCTCAAAGTGCCGCATGTCGGTTGGAACTCGCTGGATTTTCCGGAAAGCGACTGGCTGTTCCAGGGCATTCGCCGTCAGGAGGCGAATTTCTATTTCGTTCATAGCTTCCACATGGTTTGCGCCAGACCGGAGGACCGGTTGGCGACCACCGATTATGGCGGTGACGTTACGGCTGTCGTTCGGCGGGGAAACATTCTTGCCATGCAGTTTCATCCGGAAAAAAGCCAGGACAACGGGCTGCGCCTTCTTCAGAACTGGGTCAATTGGAGCGCCGGATGCTGAAGAAGAGAATCATCCCGAAGTTTCTGATTCGAGGCGGTCGGCTGGTGAAAGGAGTGGGTTTTCACGACAATTTTCGCGAAGCCGGCAATCCGGTGTCGACGGCGAAGGTCTACGACGCCTACGGCGTGGACGAGTTGATGTTTGTCGACATCGACGCGACGCTGGAAAAACGAGTCGTGACCGGCAGCATCATCGAGCGGGTGTCGGAAGAGGTATTCATGCCGTTCACCGTCGGCGGCGGATTGCAGACGCTGGACCAGATTGCCGATCTGCTGCGCAGTGGTGCCGACAAGGTTTCGATCACCTCGGCCGCCGTGCAGCAGCCGGACTTCGTACGCCGGGCCGCATCACGCTTTGGCGACCAGTGCATCGTCGTGGGGCTGGATTATGCGCGCACTCCCGACGGACGACGGCGCCTATTCACCCACGGAGGAACCGTTGGCTCCGACCTTGACCCGATGGACTACGCGCAACGGATGCAGGATTCGCACGCCGGGGAAATACTCCTCTGTTCTATCGACCGTGACGGCACGATGTCGGGCTACGATCTCGACCTTATTCATGCGATCTCGGAGAAACTGGATATTCCGCTCATCGCATCGAGCGGCGCCGGCACGCTGGCACATTGTGCCGAAGCTCTCGAGGCTGGCGCCTCGGCCATCACCATCAGCAGCATGTTCCTTTTCTCCGATCACAGTCCGATCAAGGTCCGAACCTATCTGTCGACCAACGGCTTCGCGGTCCGCTCACAACTCGGCAGCCATAGCTGAATACGTTGACCGCCAGCGGTCTGACCGAAAAGCATGCTGTCCATGAAAATACTGCCGGTTTCCGACTCTCATTATGTCTTCGGTTCGCTCTACTCTCTCGCTCGAGGCGTTGTGCGCGTTGACCGCTCATCAGGTCAACGCGATCTGGCCAGACGCCGAGCCAGTGTGCAAGAACGCCATGCAGGCGTCGGGACAGATCGCCTTCGCGCGTCTTGAGCACTGTTTTTCCCGGGTCAACAATCGCTATTTTTTCGATGGTCGGGACGTCGTGTTCGACCATCTGCATGGCGATCAATATGCAATGTGGCTCTATTTCCTCAGCCACCAGCTGTATTTGGATGCCGCCCCGGAATCCTGGGCGAAGAAGGTTTTTTTGCTTAACAAATCGTTGCACGGTTGCGACATTTTTTACGAAGTCACGCTTCCTGCCGTATTTCTGCTGGTCCACCCATTGGGTACAGTGTTGGGGCGTGGCGAATACGGTGAGTATTTTATTGCTTATCAGCGTTGCGGTATTGGCAGCAATCACGATGTTTATCCTCGCCTGGGGCCCCATGTTACGCTGCGGCCCGGCAGCGCGGTGCTGGGCAAGTGTGTGATTGGCGCCAACGTGACCATCGCGGCTGAGTCGCTGGTTTTGGACCGCGATATCGATGCGAACACAACGTATTTTGGCAATCCGCGTGAAAACTGGACGCGCAGACGAACCTCGACGGAGAACATATGGCGGACTTGATCGATACCTCTCTGACTCCTGAGGAGTGGCGGCGGCGCCTCCATCAGGCCATCCCCGGAGGAGCACACACGTACTCTCGGGGCGATGACCAGTTTCCCGCCAATGCGCCGCCCTTGTTGATGCGTGGCAAGGGCGCGTACGTGTGGTCCATCGACGGCCAGCGTTTTCTCGACTACGGCATGGCGTTACGCGCCGTCACCCTGGGCTACGGCGACGAACGGGTCAATGCGGCGGCGGCGGCGCAGATGGGTAACGGGGTGAACCTCACACGTGCCACACTCGTCGAGTTGTTGGCGGCTGAAACCTTGATTGATCTGATTCCATCGGTCGACATGGTGAAATTCGCCAAGAACGGGTCCAACGTGACCACGGCCGCGGTAAAGATCGCGCGTGCCTATACCGGACGCCGCTACGTATGCGTTCCGCGCCAGCAGCCGTTCTTTTCGTTTGACGACTGGTTCATCGGCACGACGGCTTTGAAACGTGGGATTCCGGGTGAGCACGTAAGCAACACCCTGGTCTTCGACTACGGTGACTATGCGAGCCTGTCGGCCTTGTTCGACGCCCATCCCGGTCAAATCGCGGCGGTCATGATGGAGCCGGCGACGACGCTGATTCCCTGTCCCGGCGCTTGCGATCAGGTCCGGCGATGGCCGGAGTCGGCATGCAATTCCTGTCCGAACGCCAGCGGCAACTTTCTGCATCGCGTACAGGATCTTTGCCAAAGGGATGGAGCGCTTTTCATTCTGGACGAGATGATCACCGGTTTTCGCTGGCATATAGCGGGCGCACAGACCTTCTTCGGCGTTACGCCAGACTTGTGCACTTTCGGCAAGGGCATGGCCAATGGCTATTCGGTAGCTGCCGTGGGCGGGCGCCGTGACGTCATGCAGGTGGGTTCGATCGATCAACCGGGGATGGAACGGACTTTTCTGCTGTCGACTACGCATGGTGCCGAGATGCCGGGTTTGGGCGCTTTCATCGAAACGGTTCGCATCTACAAGGAAGAGTCCGTTGCGGAGCAACTTTGGGCGTACGGCAAGCGTCTGCGGGACGGGCTGACGGAAGTTTCGGTTCGCCATGGCCTGGAAAAGCACTTCGTAATGGATGGGCCAGCCATTTCGCTGAACTACCTGACCTTGGACCACGAGGGTAAACCGAGCATGGCCTTGCGCACGCTATACGCGCAGGAGATGGTCCGTCATGGCGTGCTGATGCCGTGGGTGGCCGTCTCCCAGTCGCACGGCGAAAGCGAACTGCAGCTGACCCTGGAGGCGGCCGACAAGGCCTTGGCTGTTCTGCGACAGGCTCTCGACGGCCGCGTCGAAGACTTTCTTGAGGGTCCGGCGATCAAGCCGGTGTTCCGTTCATACAACTAGCCCGGCGGTGAGCATGACTCCTCTTCAGCGTTTCCGCCTCGACGGCAAGACCGCACTGATCACCGGTGGCGCGGGTATTCTCGGGCAAGGGTTTGCCCAGGGATTGGCCAGCGCGGGCGCCAAGGTAGCCATTGTGGACGTGCAGGAACAGGCCGCCTGCGAGGTCGCGGCGGCGATCGGCCCCGAGGCCGCGGGATTCGCCTGCGACGTTGCCGACGCCGTATCGGTTCGCGCCTGCGTCGAGGCGGTGCGCTTGCGCTTCGGATGCATCGACATACTGCACAACAACGCCGCGACCAAAACGGCCGATCCGCGCAAGTTCTTTACGCCGTTCGAGGAGTATCCACTCGAAGTTTGGCGCGACGTCATGTCGGTCAATATCGATGGCATGTTCCTCATGGCGCAAGCGGTCGGTCGGGAGATGATTCGCCAGGGCTCCGGCGGCACCATCATCCAGACGGCTTCGATCTACGGCTTGGTCGGACCTGACGAGCGGATTTATGAGGGTTCCGACTATCTGGGCGGGCCGATCAATACCCCGGCGGTTTATGCGGCATCCAAAGCGGCAGTGATTGGGTTGACCAAGTGGTTGGCTACGCATTGGGCGAAAACGGGAATTCGCGTCAACTGCCTGGTTCCGGGCGGTGTTTCCAGCGGCCAGAACTCGGTTTTCTCGGATCACTATTCAAATCGTGTTCCGATGGGACGTATGGCGCGTGCCGAGGAGATGGTTCCCGCCTTGCTGTACCTGGCCTCGGAAGCCTCGAGCTACGTAACCGGGCAAGTCCTGGCGGTGGATGGCGGCTGGACCTGTTGGTGAGCTAGGGCAGTTGATCAGGCAACGTTATCTGGTAGCTACCAAACTGATCGAGACGTTCAGTCGTGGTGTCTTCGTCCTGCTGTGCACTTACGCGCTACCGCTGGAAGAGGCGGGCCGTTTTGGACTGGCGGCGACGATCATCAGCCTGCTTGCCTTCGTTCTGGGGTATGAGCGATACATCGACCTGCAACGACAAGTGGCCGGTCGATCACCATTCGCCATACGTTGCCGGTTGAGCGACACGCTCAAGTTCTTCGCTGTCCACTACGCTGTCGTATTGCCGGTAGTGGTTGTAGTGCTGTGCGTGTGGGGGGGGTGGCGTGCCCAGCAAGTGGCGACTGCGGTCGTCGTCATCATCGGCGAGCATCTCTCCAACCTGGCCTATCACGCCGTACTCCTCGACGGCCGGGCGTTTCCTTTGCTGCTCGCCGCGACCGCCAAGAACGTCGCCCAGCTGCTTTCCGTTCTGGCGATGGCCTGGTGGAGCCCGCAGGCGCTCGATGCCTCGTGGGTATTGAGTGCGTGGGCGATCGCGGCGATGGCCTACGTTGTGATTGCCGCCTCGCTGTGGATGGCATGGACTCGCCAGTCCCTAGCGTCCGCCCAGGACGGGTTGCCGGCGCAATCGCCTAGCCAGCAATACCGTGCCTCCGGCCTGCACTTCATGGTTGGCATTGTTGCTGTCGCGGCCCTGCAGGCCGACCGTCTGGTAGTCGGCGGAACGCTCTCGGCCCAGGAAATCGGTATCTACTTTCGCAACATTGCCTTGGCCGCGCTGGCGCTGCAGTTGTTCAACATTGTTTCCTTCAATCGCCTGGCTCCCGATATCTATAAGCTTTCCCGCACCGGGCAGTTGGGTCGCAGTTGGCGCACGGTCTGGGCAGAATACCGGCGCTTTGGCGGTGCTTTGGTCGCCCTGGTGGCAATTGTCGCCCTGGTCAATCACCTCATGGGTCGTCCAGCGCAGCGCTTTGGCGTCGAGGCCAGCTTTCTCGGCTTGTTGATGTTGGCGGTTCTCATGCGTACTGGCGCAGACTACGCAGGCTTGCTGCTGCTCTCCGTCGGCGGCGACCGGACGCTGTTTCGCAATCAGCTCTGCGCCGTGCTGGTTGGCTCCAGCGGCCTATGGATCTTGGCTTCGCAGTTTCAAATGGCGGGCGCTTTTCTCGGCGCACTGGCCACGCCGCTCCTTTATCTCGTGATGAATCGCCTCTCCGTGGTGCAGCGATTCCGTGAACTCCAGAATCGAACATGGTGAACGCAGAAGATACCGCACTGATCTACGCCATCAACAGAACAGATGCCTGGTGGCAGCATGTCGGCGCCAACTTGGGCTTTGACAGGTATGTGGTCGTATCCGACGTGCGCGGCGCGGCCGACCGCGATGTCGTGGACGATTTCAACGCCGAGTATGCACGGCAGTACAAATTGGCCGATGTCCGGCTCCGGACGCTTACGACCGCGCAGCTCACCGACATCATTGCCCGTTGCCGGCTCTTGCGTTGGCTGCCCGCCAAGCAGGCACGGTGTATGGTCGCGGCGATGGAAGCCGCTTTCAACAGGGTTCTGGACGAGACACGACCGAGTGTGGTGTTGAGCTTTCCGATCGACCGCTACGTCTCCGATGTCCTGGAGCGTTTAGCCAGGGGAAGAGGCATTCCGTATGTCGAGTTGACCGCCAGCCTGGTGTCTGGCAAGTGCATGCTGATGTACCGCGGCCAACTGATCAAGACCTCACCCCTACCGGCCGACGAGCAACTGGACGAACAAGTCCGCGTCATCGCCAACCCGAGCTTTACGCCATCCTATGTGCAGGTATCCAAGCGTTACACCCGGCGTCGCTGGCTGAAGATTTTCTGCTATTTTCGCCTGCGCGGCTGGGGTTTCAAACTGATATCCTGGGTCAAACGCGATCCACGCAGCCTTCACTACCTGGACGCGCAGTCCTTCCTCGGCCACAAACCAAGGCTGCGCGATCTGCGCACGCTCGACCTCATCGACTGGGACTGGCGTGACTCCCTGCAGAGATTTCCAAAAGCCAAACGTGTTTTTTTCGGTCTGCAGCTTTTTCCCGAGGCGTCGATCGATTACTGGCTGGCCAATATCGAGCTCATCGATTACGAAAATCTGCTCGTTCGAGCGGCCACCGCTTTTTCCGAGCAGGGATATCTCGTTCTGGTCAAGGATCACCCCTCGCAATTCGGTTTTCGCCAGCACGAACTCATTGATCGGCTCAAGCGCCTCCCCAACGTGGTGTTTCTGCCCTATGAAGTGAGCGGCAATGAGGCTGTTAGCCTGGTGGACACGAATTTCACATTGACCGGTACGCTGGGACTGCAGTCTGCTTTGTTGGGTCTGACCTCGATCGTCAGTCCGACTTACTACGTGACGGAAGGCGACTTCCTGCCGTTTGCCGAGCCGAGCGAGATCGACTCACTGCCGGAGCGCGCGCAGCGCTGGCAAGGCGCGCTGGAGCTGCCACAGCGCCAGCGCCACATCCTGGGGAGTCTGCTCGAAGGCAGTTTCGAAGGAGATTATTTTTCGTTTCGTGGCTTTCGTCGCGCGACGCCCCCAGCCTCAGTGGCGATCCTGGCAAAAAACCTGGGGAATCAACTGCGCAAGGTGATTGAATATGGAGTTCGCTAGGGCCCGGGGTGCGGCGCTCGGCTATTTCTTCGTACCTTCCGCATGAGATCGATTCTCTCGTCGCCCGGTAGACCATGAAGCGGCACCCGGCGCTGACCATGGTCGCTGTTTGGGGGCTCTGCGCGGCCGCCTTCTTCATTCTGCCGTTCGAACTGCTCGATCGGCCACTCACCGAGCACGGATTCTTGGTCCTAGGCTCCTTCATGGGGGCTTACTTGCTGGGCACTGCCCTGGTGCCCGCCTCCCGAACTGGAACAGCGGGTAGTGGCGTGCCGAATAGTCGCATCGACGCCTGTCGGGCCGAACGATGTCTCATGTGGGCAGCGGCCGCCGCCACGCTTTTTCTCTTGATGGATCTACAAGACAAGAATCCCTTCGACCTGGCGGCAGCCTCCGACCTGCGGTCCGAAAGCGCTGATGCCCTGCTCAAGGGAGAATCATCCCTCAGTTCGGCCTGGTTTCAGATCGCGTTCCTGCTCTATCCCGCGAGCTACGTGTTCATGGCAACCCATATTGTGTACTCTGAACGGATAGCTCTCTGGCGAGTCGGACTTTTCGGATTCCTGCCTGTCGTGTTGGCCACCGCCAGCATGGGCGGCCGTATGCCGATTTTCTATGCGGTCCTGGTCGCGGGACTGGCATGGCAGGAACGCTCCAAGCTCGCTGATCCCCAGTCTTCCCGCCATCATCGCGTTACGCCGGATCGAGCCCTTGCGAACCGCCGGGCGGTGGCGAGTCCGTCGAGCGTCTCCTCGCCTAACTCCACCGCCGATGAGGCCGAAGTTCTCGCTGGCCTGGAGGCTCAGGGAGCGTCGACGGCGGCAGGCAGTTCATCCGAAGATCGGAGGCGTACGGGCGTAGCGCTTGCCGAGCAAGGGTGGTTTGCCCGGATCCAGGCTATCCTTGACGGCGTTCTACCCTCCCGCCATTTACCGACCGTCCGTCCTCTGGCGTCACCGCCAGCACGCCGATCGATCGTCCTCTCCACGATGTATCGTGGTGGAGCGTTTCCCCGCGGGTCGTCGCCAAGTAGTACCCGGTGGGTAGTCAAGCTGCTTTGGCCGGCTTTTCTGGCGGCTCTGCTCTATTACTTCGTCGCCGTCTTCAGTACCCGTGCCGCAGTTGTCGGCGGTGCGGCAGAAATGTTTTCTGTCGCCGAAAGTCTCTGGGGTGTCGGTTTTCGCGGCCCATCCTCCGACCTGATTTTTTCCTTTCTTGGCGATGAGCTGGCGTACCTGGTATTTATTTTTAGTTGGTATGTCGTGCAAGGTGTCGTCATGTGCAATTACCTGTTTACATCGTACGACGGACCGCTGCAACTGGGAGTCTACGGCGTGGACCTCATGTCGGCCGTGATGCGGCGACTTGACCCGCAAGGAGTGTCGGACGGATTCGACTCGTTGCTCACACTCGGCACCTACGGCTTTTTCCCTTCCGCCTGGGGTTCCCTGTACGTGGACTTTGGCTACTTCGCCTT
This sequence comes from Accumulibacter sp., assembly GCF_029255285.1. Classification (GTDB taxonomy): domain Bacteria; phylum Pseudomonadota; class Gammaproteobacteria; order Burkholderiales; family Rhodocyclaceae; genus Accumulibacter. The sequence continues at coordinate 34,350 of NZ_JAPUVI010000107.1, read as the reverse complement.
GCTCCTGTGCGTTGTGTGGGGAGCCTTCGCGGGTTTCTGCTATAAGCGTGTCGTTCGGGAACGCCGCCAAGACTGGCTGATCGTTGGGCCTTTCGTCACCATTGGTGTGCTGTGTAGCACTATCAACACGCCTTTGGGTTTCACCAATGGATTTGTGACGCACGCTTGGCTGCTCGCTGCTTTTCTGCTGCTAAGAAGAACGAGGGCCGGGGCAGCTTCCCGGGGTGTGGTCCGTCGTGCCGGCTAGAATGGTTCAGCTAAGAGGCAAGCGCTGGCCAACAATTCGCAAGCCGAGCAATCACGCTTGGCAATCGGTGTTCGACCAAGCGTACTCCGCGGGAAACCGCCGCCGTGGCAACCCCTTGGCCGGGTATGCACCACTTCGCTACACTGTCGGCTCAGCACCGTTCCGTTCGAACTTCAACGGCTGTTTCAGGGAAACCGCGAGCAATCTCCCAGGCGACCATACGATGGTTTTTCGTCGGCGGCCAGGAGGTAGCGGCAAACTCGATCTTCCCCGGCACGGCACGCGAAGCTACTCTGACCCCGAAAGAAATGGTAACGCAAAATGAGAATCCACATTCTGGGCGCCGGTATGCTGGGTCGACTTATCATAGACATCATTGAGTCGCAGCCTGGCCTCGTGGTGGGCGGGGTCTACGACGACGGATATCCGGATATAAACGACGTCTACGGTTACCCGATTGTCGGCAAGCTCGATGCGATCGACCGCCAGCCGGCGGCAAGTTTGGCGATAGCAATCGGCGAGCCGAAATGGCGAAAGAAACTCTACGAAGAAAAAAAGTCCCGGGGCTTCGAACTTCCAGCCTTGATTCACAGAAGCGTTACTCTATCGAACCACTGCACTGTCGAACCCGGCGTAATAATCGGGCCCAACTCCTCGGTCCTGGCCGGCAGCGTTGTCGGGCGTGGCTCGTGCATTCTCAGCCACGTCAATATCAATCAGGACGTCACGATCCACCCCTACAGCCTGATTGGCGCTGGGGTAATAATCGGTAATAATGCGATTCTCGGTGAAGGATGTCACGTTGGACTTGCCAGCCACGTGGAACGGGGACAGAACATCAAGCCTTGGAGCTACCATCGTTGCCCAGAAGGCGGCGGTCGCCATGCGTAACAAGCTCGACCGACGGTACTACCTTGATGCCTCCGACTTGTGGGCGACAAAATCTGTCCCGAAGTGGGACTTCCACATCCATACCAACTACACTGATGGCAAAGCCAGCGTGCAGCAGGTTTTCGAACGAGGAATCGAGGCGGGTCTCGAAGTCATCGCTTTCACCGAACACGCTGAGCCTTGGCGAAGCAGCACGCCAGACTGGTTCCCCAACTACGTTGCCGAGATTGAGCGATGTCGAGTATCGTGTGCGCATCAAATCAAGGCATTCATCGGCATAGAGGCAAACGCGTGTAGTTTTGATGGCGAAGTCGAACTAACTGGCGCGATGCGGGAAAAATCGGAATTCATTCTCGGTGCGGCACATCGTTACCCCGGTTTGGATGGTCGAAAGGTTGCCGATCTATCCGGGCCGGAAGCCATTGAGCTCGAATACAAGACATTGATGGGCTTGGCGCAAAGTACAGAAATCGACGCCATTGCTCATATTGGGGCGACTTGCGCGAAGTATTGTGCGCCGTTTCCGCTAAGTCTTACGAGAGAGATCATTCGCTCGGCAGCCCATAACGGTATCGCGGTCGAGATCAACCCCGTTTATCATAAGCCCCTGGCGGCATTTCTCGCGCTCTGTGCCGACGAAGGTGCGTTGGTGACTCTGGGCAGTAACGCCCACGGGTTCGGCGACATTGGGCTGGTCGTTCGTGCGCTACAAGCCGGGCTACGTCATGATTAATGTCCTGGTCACCGCGGTGGGCAGTGAACTGGCCTTCTCCATAATCAAGGCGATAAAGCTCATCGCGCCGCCGGTCGGTTTGATCGGTTGCGATATTTATCCCGAGGTGGTCGGCAAGTATTGGTGCGACAGTTTTCATATTGTCCCGCCGGCGAAGGAGGAAGAAGATTTCATTACCTGTCTGCGAGAGTTGGTCGCCGAGCGCGCGATCGACGTCATCATCCCAACGAACGATATCGAGTTCTTTGTTCTCGCGAAGTACAAGGAGCATTTTCTACAGACCCTGAACTGCCACATTCTGGTGAACGCGCCGAGCGAAATCGAACGCTTCAACGACAAATGGCGGGCGTACCAGTGGTATCAAACCAAGCAACTTGCCGCGCCACAGACCTTTCTTGCCGAAGAGGTCGAGGCGCTGCGCCAGCAACTGCTCAACATGAGCTACCCACTGATCGTCAAGCCCCGACGTGGCGGTGGCTCGCGGGAAATATTCAAGGTCGACGGCTTCGAAGAACTGGTGAACTGCCTGCCACTCGTTACTCGTCCAATCGTTCAGGAGTACTTGTCGGGCGATGATGCGGAATACACGGCCGGCACCTACAGAACGATGGCCAACGAGGTTTTCGTCATCGTGATGAAGCGGACGCTAAAGTTCGGCATGACCAATACCGCGCAAACCGTTCGGGATGCCGGTTTGGAAAGTTTCTGTCGACAAATCATTTTGAACACCGACTTAGTGGGCGCCAACAACATTCAATTCAGAGTCACCGGCGACGGGCCAAGAATACTCGAATTAAATCCACGCTTCTCCGGAACCACAGGGATCAGGGCCAGATTCGGGTTCAACGAGGTCGCGATGTGGATTGACGAGCAAGTACTCAACAAAGCACCCAGTGCGCCTCGTGTTAGAGAGGGCCATGTGATGCGCTATATGCAGGAACAGTATCACTTCCTCGATTCCGATGAGGCCTGAAGTGGGCGCCGCCCTGGCGTCGAGGCTTGCCCGGGCCAACTGAAACCGGCTGCCGCATCTGTGCCCGATGCCTGGCGGCCGGCGTGTCGTTTATCTTGTCTTGCTGGGTGACCGATCATTGCCATGAAAATTTCCCTCGCTTCGCCGGTATATAACGAGAGCGGCAAAATCCAGGAGTTCATCCACCGTGCGGTTGCCGCACTGCGTCAGATTGCGAGTGACGTTGAAATCGTGTTGGTGAACGACTGCAGTCGGGACGACACGGTGGAAAAAATCCGGGAGCTGCTGCCGCAGTATCCTTTCATCAAGTTGGTCAATCTGACAAGAAATTCGGGACAACATATCGCGACAGCCATCGCGCTGCAAAACACGACGGGCGATTTCGTGTTTATGATGGATTCCGATCTGCAGGTAAGGCCGGAGTATCTGGTCGATTTTTACAATTTCGGCAAAGAAATCGAGGGTTGGGACATCATCAGTGCCTTGCGGGTGACGCGATCTTCGTCCGCCACCAGACGGATCGGCTCGCGATTCATCTCCTACCTGTTGCAAAAGATCGGCCGTACCAATTTGAAAGATATCGGATCGACGTTCAAGCTGATCGAACGAAGAGCTCTCGACCGCTTGTTGGCGCAGGACATACTGATTCAAAACCTGCCCATCCTGATGCTGAATCTAAACTTCAGGATCGTCGAGCGGGCGATAGATTACGATTCAATGCAGGAGAGAAGAAGCCACTATACGGTTACCGACTTGGTATACGCTATAGTACTCGCGCTCTTGAATTTTAGCACCGGCAGTACGACGTTGATGACTTTGGTTTCGCTAGGGGTATTGCTTCTGTTGGCCGGAAGTTTTTCTTTTGCCGGAATGATCGTTTTCGGGGTGGTCAATCAGTCGGCTTTGCCGACCAATCTGCTGATGTTTTCGCTGGTCACCACGGTGGTCGGCGTACAACTGATGCTGATGGGGATGATCGTCTTCAAGCTGGAAAGAATAAACAAGAATCTGGATTTCAGGAAGTCGATCAATCAGCGCATAGACTATGAGAATTGATGACTCGCGGCTGGTGTTTGCCGGTCGTGGGTCGACGGCCCTGTGGGCTGTGCTGGTCGGCCTGGGTCGGCCGGGTGCCCGAATACTGCTCCCAGTCAATATTTGCGAGATTGTTTACCCGATCATCATCAAGGCCGGGCTGGTGCCCGTATTCTACGACGTGGACGAAACGTCCGGTAACGCGACGCTGGCCTCGATCGAGGCGGCGTACAGCGGGGACGAAACAGTTTTGTTGGCGGTGCACAACTTTGGCGCGCCTCTGGAAATCGACCGAATAGGCGAGTGGGCAAACCGGCGGCGGGTCTTTCTTATCGAGGACGTATGCAATTCGCTAGGGGCTCTCTATCAGGGTAAGCCGCTTGGCGAGTGGGGTGACGCGGCAATATTCAGCTTCGGCTACGCGAAGATCGTCGAATATGGCCTGGGGGGTGCGCTGCTGATAAAGGATCCCGGCCTGAAGGAGGAAGTCGAGCGGACCATAAGATCACTGGCCCCCTACTCTGCTTTTCATAAGGCCAAGGATGAAGAGTTTCAGACGAGGTTGAGGACTCTCAGGAGTCGTGGCGCGCCCGCTGGGGTAGAGGACTATGGCCCGCTCTACGAGGATTATGCAAAGTACTTGCTCTACCGCATCGGAGGCGACCACCAGGCGAGAATAAGAGGCTTGCTGGGCGATTTGGCAGCCAACCTGGCGCAACGGGAAAGTAAGGCGCGCAGGTATCGCGAGGAGATCGTTTCGCAGAAAGTCCGGCATATAGAGCAAGTCGAAGGCCAGGTCTATTGGCGCTACAATCTGCTATTGGAACCGCAAATTCGGACAGGCTTGCTGCAGCGGTTACGGATGAGCCAGTTGTTCGCCAGCACCTGGTATCCACCGATAGCCGAGTTATTTCAAGGCGCCGTGGCGGCCGATAGGTACTCGGGAGCAATAGCGTTTGGCAATCGGGTGCTTAACCTCTTTGTCGATCATAGGGTGTCGCAGGACGACATTTCGAAGACGATTGCGATAATTAATTCGCTGTAGGGCCGGATTCAGACGGTAGGCGGGCGACAGACGGTCCGACACGCGGAATCAAGCGCCAAGCGCCGCCTCGCGGGATCCTGCCGGTAAAATCCGGCCAGGTTTTCATAGAGCGCCGGGTATTCGGCTTGCAGGACGTCCGGCGTTTCGAAGAACGCTTCGCTCATGACGGCAAAGAACTCGCCGGGATTTTCTGCTCCGTAGGGGTCTAACAACGTCTCGCCGTCTTTCGCCGCCGCCTCGTCGACCCGCGCGCAGAAGTCGTCAAAGCAAGCGAGCAGGGTACGCTGCCAGGCGGCGCGAGAAATTTCCGGCGGTAAGGGTGGAACACCGTTGGCTTCCCCGCTGAGCATGTCGAGCTTGTGCGCGAACTCGTGGATGACCACGTTGTAGCCGGCACCGGCCAGTTGTGCATCGCACCAGGAGATCAGCAGCGGGCCGCCGTCCCAGGCTTCGCCCGAGGCCAGTTCCCGATATTCATGGACGATGCCGAACTCATCCTCGACGCTGCGCGGAATAATGAACTCATCGGGGTAAACGATGATGCCCAACCAGCCACGATAGTAGTCCAGGCCAAGGTTGAGGATGGGCAGACAACCTTGTGCCGCAATCGAAAGGCAGATCGCGTTGTCGAGTTCGAGCCCGCCGGCGCTGGTGAACTCCTTCTCGGCGAGAAAACACTCTGTCAGACGGCGCAAGCGGGCTTTCTCTTCGTCGTCGAGCGCGGCGAGGAAGGGCTGTGCGATGAGCAGTTCATCCCACAGGGCGTCGGGCACAGGCGCAGGCTCCAGTTTTTTGCGCCACCAACCGAGCAGTCTGCCGATCATGGGCTTTCCTTTCGTGGTCGGGCTGTCGTCGTCAGGTGGATGCCGGCGAAGATCAACGCAATACCGATGTAGTGGTAGATCTGCGGGATTTCGGCCAGGAAAACGGCGGAGAGAAGGGTTCCGAAGACTGGCATCAGGTGCAGGAACAGGCTGGCCTTGCTTGCGCCGACCTCGGCGACGGCGCGATTGTAGAAAATATAGCCGAGAAAGCCGGGAAAGATGCCAGTGTAGGCAATTCCGGCAAGCGAGCCGAGCGAGACGGCGATTGTTCTGCCCTGCGCGACCTCCCAAGCGTAGGCTGGGGCGAGCGCCAGCAGGCCGATCACCGTGAAGGCGGCGAGTAGCAGTATCGGGTCGACGCCGCTTGGCCGCCACTGCAGTCCGATCGTGTAGAGCGCCCAGGCGAAAACGGCACCCAGCATCCACAGGTCGCCGACATTGAGGCTGAGACTGGCGAGGGTTTCGAGGTGGCCGCGGGCGACGATCGTCGTCACGCCAAGCAAGGAGAGCACGACGCCCAGCCACTCGACACCGCGCAGGTGCTTGTGCAGGAAGGCCCACGACAGCGTGATGGTGGCGATCGGAATGAACGAATTGAGCAGCACGGCGTTGGTGGCCGGAGTGTAGTTGAGACCGACGTAGGCCAGCGTGTTGTAGGCGCCGACTCCCAACAGGCCAAGCAACACGGTCGTTTTCCAGCGCGCCCGGAGAAGTGGCCACTGGGAGCGCAAATGCGGCGCGGCGAGCGGCAGCAGAAGCAGCAGTGCGATCGCCCAGCGCCAGAAAGCGAGCGAAAGCGGCGGCACCTGGTCGCGCAGAGCGCGGCCGAGGACCATGTTGCCCGACCAGAACAGCGTGGTCAGTGAAAGCAAAAGATACGGGTGGTGCAGGTGGGCGAGCATGGGCGGCGAGCGGGGCGGCAAACCGGCATTATGCATGAGGCCCGGCCGAGGACTTATAATCGTTCAATGGTTTCCGTCATTCACTCGCTCGCCGCGCAGAGCGACCTGGAACAATCTTTGCGCACGCTTGGCGAAGGCCTGTCCCTTGCCGATGCCGATCGCATTCAGCGGGCGGCCGATCTGGCTCGATCGATCTATCAGGACGGCCGGCTCGGCAGCGGCGAAACGGTTTGGGGTCATGCCCTGGGGATGGCGCTGATCGTCGCCGGCCTGAAGCTCGACCCCGACTCGCGGCTGGCGGCCTTGCTGTTCGCCGTTCCGGCCCTGCAGGAACTCGGCCTGACGCACATCGAAAAGGAGTTCGGCGCAGGCGTCGCACTCCTGGTCGACGGGATTTCGCGCCTCAACCGGCTGCGGCCGATCACGCGTGGCTTTGTCGCTCCGGCGGCCGACAGCGGACAGAAAAACCCACCGGAGTTCAAGTCGCAGATCGAGGTCTTGCGCAAGATGCTGCTCGCCATGGTCGAGGACATCCGGGTCGTCCTCCTGCGGCTGGCTTCGCGCACCCAGACCCTGCGCCACTTCGCCGACGAGCCGGACGATCTGCGCGTCCCGGTGGCGCGCGAAACGCTTGAGCTTTATTCGCCGCTCGCCAACCGTCTCGGCGTCTGGGAGTTGAAGTGGGAACTCGAGGATCTGTCCTTCCGCTTCCTGCATCCGGAGGTTTACCGAGAGATCGCCGCCCATCTTGACGAGAAGCGAACCGAGCGCGAACAGTTCATCGCCGAGGCGATCGAACTCCTGAAGGCCGAACTGGCCGCTGCCGGCGTCGGTAACGCCGAGGTCTATGGTCGTCCCAAGCACATCTACAGTATCTGGAACAAGATGCGCAAGAAGGGCGTCGAGTTCTCGGAGGTATACGATGTGCGGGCGCTGCGCGTCATCGTCGAGCAGGTGAAGGACTGTTACACCGCGCTCGGCATCGTCCATCACATCTGGTCGCCGATTGCCAAGGAGTTCGACGACTACATCTCGCATCCCAAGGGTAACGACTATCGCTCGTTGCATACCGCTGTCCATTGCGCCGACGGACGAGCGGTCGAGGTGCAGATTCGGACTCGCGAGATGCACCGCCACGCCGAACTGGGGATCGCGGCGCACTGGCGCTACAAGGAAGGCAGCCGGGCGACGCCCGAAGACCGTTACGACGAAAAGATTGCCTGGCTGCGCCAGTTGCTGAGCTGGCGGGACGACGTCGCCGATTCATCCGATTGGGTCAAGCACTACAAGCAGGCGGCCTTCGATGAAACCGTCTACATCCTGACACCGCAGGGCCGGGTGGTCGATCTGCCGCGCGGCGCGACGCCGGTCGACTTTGCCTATCGCGTGCATACCGATATCGGTCACCGCTGCCGCGGGGCCAAGGTCGATGGAGCGCTGGTGCCGCTCAATACGCAACTGGCGACCGGGCAGCGCGTCGAGATCGTTCTCGCCAAGCACGGCGGCCCATCGCGCGACTGGTTGAACCCGGCTTTGGGCTATCTGTTTACGCATCGTTCGCGGGCCAAGGTCAGACAGTGGTTCGCCAGCCTGGCGCTGGAGGACACGCTGGCCGAAGGGCGCGCGGTGGTCATCCGCGAGTTGCAGCGGATGGGGCTGGCCGGAGTGAATCTGGACGAGCTTTCCTCTCGGTTGGGTTTTTCCGGCAGCGACGACCTGTTCATTGCCGTCGCGCGCGGCAAGCTGAACATGCGTCAGTTGCAGGTCGCGGCGCGTGGCAGCGAGATGCCGCTCGACGAGCGGATGGTCGGTGAGTTGCCCGTCCGCCGACAGCGCGACAGCGATGTGGCCGAGAAGGGTATCCTGATCGTCGGCGTCGGTCGTTTGCTGACCCAGCTTGCGGGATGTTGCAAGCCGGTGCCGCCGGATCCGATCATCGGTTTCGTCACTCGTGGCAAAGGGGTGTCGGTTCATCGATCCGATTGCAGCAACTTCACCAACATGCGTGCGATGCATCCTGAACGGGTGATCGAAACGACCTGGGGCGTGAAGACCGACAGCTTCTTCGCCGCCGACATCGTGATCGATGCCTACGACCGTCAGGGTCTGCTGCGCGATGTATCGGACGTTCTGGCGCGCGAAAAAATCAATGTCATCGCAGTCAACACGCTGTCGCGACAAGGCAACGCGCATATGAGCTTCACCGCCGAGGTCGGCAGCATGGCCCAACTGAACCGGACGCTCGCCCTGCTGCATCAGGTCGAGGGCGTCGTCGGCGCACGCCGCGCCTGACGCGCTTCAGCTTCCCGGTCGTCGCTACGGCGAGGGGATTGGCGTCCGCCTCGCCGATGGTGTGTCAGGCTTGCAGGAGTTCGATCAACTCGGCTTGTGACGAGCGCGGACTGCTGCGTGAGCCACGACGCTGGTGGTAGCTGCCATCGGCGTTGAGTTCCCAGGCCAGCATGTTATCGGTCAGATAGATTTGCAGCCCTTCGGTCATGACCCGGCGCTTGAGTTTGCGGTCGAGCACCGGGAACGCCAGTTCGATGCGCCGGAAGAAGTTACGTTCCATCCAGTCGGCGCTCGACAGGTAGACTTTTTCTTCGCCGCCGGCATAGAAATAGAAGACCCGGTGATGTTCGAGCTGTCGGCCGATGATCGAACGCACGCTGATGTTTTCCGACAAACCCTTGACGCCAGCGCGCAGACCGCAGACGCCGCGCACGATGAGGTCGATTTTCACGCCGGCCTGCGAGGCTTCGTAGAGCGCACAGATCGTCTCGGGTTCGAGCAGCGAATTCATCTTGGCGATGATGCGTGCCCGCTTGCCGGCGCGTGCGGCGTCGGCTTCGGCTCGAATGCCGGCAACGACGTTAGGCTGCAGCGTAAAAGGCGCCTGCCAGAGGTGGGTCAGCGTTTGCGCTCGACCGAGGCCGGTAAGTTGCTTGAAGACTTCGTTGGTGTCGGCACCGATCTCTTCGTTGCAGGTCAGCAGACCAAAATCGGAGTACAGGCGGGCCGTCTTCGGATGATAGTTGCCGGTCCCCAGGTGCACGTAGCGGCGCAGCAGGCTGCTGCCCGCCTTACCTTCTTCCCGGCGGACGATCATCAGCATCTTGGCATGCGTCTTGTAGCCCACGACCCCGTAGACAACGTGTGCGCCGACCTCCTCGAGCTTGGTTGCCCAGCCGATGTTGGCTTCCTCGTCGAAACGCGCCATCAGTTCCACGACGACCGTCACTTCCTTGCCGTTCTGCGCCGCACGCAGCAGCGATTGCATCAGCACCGAGTCGGTGCCGGTGCGGTAGACAGTCATCTTGATCGCCACCACCTGTGGGTCGACTGCCGCCTGTTCGAGCAACTCGATCACCGGATTGAAGCTCTGATAGGGGTGGTGCAGCAAGATGTCGGCGCCACGGATGCTGTCGAAAACGCTGTGGCATTTTTGCAGCGCTTTCGGCGTTCCCGGAGTGAACGGCGGGAACTTGAGGTCATTGCGCACCACCCAGTCGGGTACCTGCATCAGACGGACCAGATTGACCGGTCCGGCGACGCGGAACAGATCGCTCTCGGTGAGGTTGAACTGTCCGAGCAGAAACTGCGTCATCGCTTCCGAGCAGCTATTGGCGACTTCGAGCCGCACAGCGTCGCCGAAGTGGCGTTGCGGCAGTTCACCCTGAATCTTGGCGCGCAGGTTCTTGACTTCTTCCTCGTCGACGAACAGGTCGCTGTTGCGCGTCACCCGGAACTGGTAGCAGCCGAGGACCTTCATGCCGGCGAACAGTTCGTGGACGAACTCATGCAGGATCGACGACAGGAAGACGAAGGTGTATTCGGACTCACCGAGTTCGCGTGGCAGCCGGATGACCCGCGGCAGCACACGCGGTGCCTGGACGATGGCGGCCCCCGAACTGCGACCAAAGGCGTCGCGGCCTTCGAGCTCGACGGCGAAGTTGAGGCTCTTGTTGAGCACGCGCGGGAAGGGGTGCGAAGGGTCGAGTCCGATCGGGGTGATCACTGGCATGACTTCGCGGAAGAAGAAGCCGCTGATCCATTCGCGCTGGGCGGTGTTCCATTCGCTGCGCTTGACGAAGCGGATGCCTTCGGCGGCCAGCAGCGGCAGAATCTCGTCGTTCAGGAGGGCGTACTGTTCTTTGACGATGGCATGAGTCTCGTCGCTTACCAGGCGGTAGACCTCACGCGCCGTCTTGCCGTCCGTGGTGATCGCCACCGATCCCAGTTTGAGCTGCTCCTTGATTCCGGCCTCGCGAATCTCGAAGAACTCGTCGAGATTGCTGCTCACGATGCACAGGAAGCGCAAACGTTCGAGGAGTGGCGTCCGTGGGTTCTTGGCCTGCCAGAGAACGCGCCGATTGAAGGCGAGCAGACTCATTTCGCGATTCTGGAAGTACTCCGGCGGATAGGCGGTGGGGGACTGGTGGGGGGCGGTGTCGGTGCTTGGGGCGTCGGTGGTCATCGGTTCGTTCCGTCGGGATGGATGGATCGGTGAGGTGTGCGTCGAGGGTGGGAATATTACAACCATCGGTCGCTTGCCGGTCGATTGCCTTGGCATTTTTCTTGTCAGGCCGGGGGCGGTCGGCCAGGTGCCGCTCAGTGACAGCACATCCGGCGGTGCTAGAATGGCCGGTCTGGAAACATCCTCGCGCCGCAAGGCGGACAATGATCAGGCATGAGCTACGAATTGATTGCCGGTGTCGACCTAGGTTCCAACAGCTTTCGCTTGCAGGTCGGGCGAGTCGTTGGCGATCGGATTCACCCGCTGGATACGCTGAAAGAAACGGTTCGCCTGGGCTCTGGGCTGACGCGTGAGAAGTTGCTCGATCATGCCTCGCAGCAGCGGGCGATCGACGCTTTGCGCCGTTTTGGCGAGCGCTTGCGGGGCTTCGCCCCGGAAACCGTGCGCGCCGTAACGACCGACGCGATGCGCGTGGCGAGAAACGCGCACATCGTTCTGCCGCAGGCCGAGGCGGCTCTCGGTTTCCCGATCGAGATCATTGGTGGGCGCGAGGAAGCGCGCTTGATCTATATCGGAGCAGCAAAAGCCCTGCCGGCTGCCGGGCATCGGCGGCTGGTGGTCGACATCGGAGGCGGATCGACCGAGTTCATCATCGGCGAAGGCGTCGAGCCCATGCTGATGGAGTCGCTGTTCATGGGTTGTATCAGCTATCGGCAACGCTTCTTTCCCGAAGGCAGGGTGGACAAGAAGCGCTTCTACGCCGCCGAAGTGGCCGCTGCACGCGAGATCGAAGGGATTGTCACCGACTACCAGCGCCTCGGTTGGCAGGAGGCGGTGGGGTCGTCGGGTTCGGCTCAGGAGCTGGCTGAGATCCTCGAGGTCAACCGTCTCAATCCCGATGGGGTCACCGGCATCACTCGCGAGGGTCTGGCGAAACTGCGTCAGATGCTGATCCGTAGCGGGTCGGCGGAAGCGCTCGAACTCCAGGGTATGCGCGGCGAACGCCTGCCGATATTGCCGGGCGCCATCGCAATCATGAGCGCGGTGTTTTCCGAGTTGTCGATCGAGCACATGACACATTCCGACGGTGCTCTGCCGCTGGGTGTTCTCTACGACCTGCTCGGACGCTTCGAGCATCACGACACGCGCGACGAGACCGTCGTCGACTTCAAGCGCCGCTATCAGGTCGATCCGGCCCAGGTGGTGCGCGTCGAACGGACTGCCATGGCGCTGCTCGGGCAAATGATCAAGCTCGATTCGCCGGAACACGAGAACGACGTTCACTTTCTCCGCTGGGCCGTTTCGCTGCACGAAATCGGCGTCTCGGTGGCGCACAGCGAGTTTCACAAGCATGGTGCCTACCTGCTGAGCCACGCCGACATGCCGGGCTTTTCGAAACGTGACCAGGCGCGCCTGGCACTCTTCGTCCTTGGTCAGCGCGGCAAGTTGCAGAAACTGGCTTCGATGCCGGCCGGCGACCCGAACTGGCGCCTGGTGTTCTGCCTGCGGCTGGCTGTTCTGCTGCATCGTGCGCGCGATGACCATCAACTGCCGGAGATGTCGGTCAAGCAGTCGCCGGTTGGCTTTCAGCTCGATATTCCGGCCCCCTGGTTGCATGCCAATCCGATGACCGGCGCCGCCTTGACGGAGGAAACCCTGCTCTGGCGGCGGATTGGCATCAAGCTGCGGATCAGGCCGGTTGTCGGCGAGGTGGCCGAGCAGTGAGTCTGGAATGGCCGCGGCGACCCTAGAGACCGTACAGCGGACGGACTCCCTGCCGGTCATCGTGCTGGCCGGCGACTGGACGCTGGCGACCTTGCCGCAACCACTCGCCCCCTTCGAGCGGCGCTTGCGCGAGCTGGCCGGTACCGGTTCGGGCTGGGATCTGCAGTCCATCTCGCGTCTCGACAGCGCTGGCGCGATCGTTCTCTGGCGAAACTGGGGACGGCGCTGGCCGGCCTCGCTGGTGGTGGGTTCCGAGCACCGCCTGCTTCTCGAGCGGGTCGAGGCGATCGTCGCCGAGCTGCCCGGCCGATCGTCCGAGCGTCTAGCCTGGCTGCTCGTGCCGGGCCGGCTGGCAATCGTCGCGCTGGATCATCTGGCCGGGATGGTGGCCCTGATCGGACAAATGGTGCTCGATTTCGGCTATCTCCTGGTGCACCCACGCGACATACCGTGGCGCGAGTTTTCGGCCAACCTCTACAAGAGCGGCGCACAAGCGCTGCCGGTGACGGCGTTGATCGGCTTTCTGATCGGCATCGTTCTCTCCTACCTGTCGGCTCTGCAATTGAAAAACTTTGGTGCCGACGTCTTCATCGTCAATCTGCTCGGCATAAGCATCGTGCGCGAACTGGGGCCGGTGCTGGTCGCCGTCCTGGTCGCCGGGCGCTCTGGTTCGGCCATGACCGCCCAGCTTGGCGTCATGCGCGTTACCGAGGAGATCGACGCGCTGGCGACGATGGGCGTGTCGCGCAGCCTGCGCTTGGTTCTGCCCAAGGTCGTCGCGCTGGCCGTGACGATGCCATTGCTGGTCATCTGGTGCTCGGCGGCCGGTATCATCGGCGGCATGGTTTCGGCTAATCTGCAGATGGACCTGTCCTACGGGTTCTTCATCGACACGCTGCCGCGCGTGGTGCCGGTGGCCAACGTCTGGATCGGCATCGGCAAGGGTTTGGTCTTCGGCCTGCTGATCGGTCTCATCGCCTGTCACTTTGGCCTGCGCGTAAAGCCCAATACCGAAAGCCTGTCGGCGAATACGACCAGTTCGGTAGTCACGTCGATCACGGTGGCTATCCTCGTCGACGCCGTTTTCGCGATTCTCACCCGCAGCTTCGGAATTCCGCTGTGAGCCAATCCGTGGAGGCTCGTCCGACAGCCGTTCCGGCGATCCAGATTCGCCGCTTGACGACGCGTTTCGGTGACGTCGTCATCCATCGTGACATCGACCTCGACCTCATGCCCGGTCAGATGCTGGGTCTTGTCGGCGGGTCGGGAAGCGGCAAGACGACTTTGCTACGCGAGATCGTCGGCCTGCTGGCGCCGAGTCAGGGAAGCGTCAGGCTGTTCGGCCAGACCGTGCTGGACAGCGATCCGCAGCGACGGCGCCTGCTGCGCCGCCGCTTCGGCATGCTCTTTCAGCAGGGGGCGCTGTTTTCGGCGCTCTCGGTGTTCGACAACATCGCCTTTCCGCTGCGCGAGCTGCGTCTGTTCGACGAAGCCTTGATTCGCGATCTCGTGCTGCTGAAACTGGCCATGGTCGAACTCGAACCTCGCCACTGCCGCTTGATGCCGGCCGAGCTGTCAGGTGGCATGGTCAAGCGTGTCGCGCTGGCGCGTGCGCTGTCGCTGGAACCCGAGTTGCTCGTTCTCGACGAGCCGACGGCGGGTCTCGATCCCGATCGCAGCGAGAACTTCGTGCGCCTGCTCAAGGCGCTGCAAAACGAACTCGGCTTCACGGTCGTCATGGTGACGCACGATCTCGGAACGTTGCTGGGACTGGCGACTCGCCTCGCGGTGCTGGCTGATCATCGGATCGTCGCCAGTGGCACGGTGGACGAGGTATTGGCCGTCGACCATCCCTTCATCCACAATTTTTTTGGCGTCCGGCACGACATGGCCGCCGCCGGACCGAGGGCGAGCTAGCCGTGGAGAATCGTTCGCATGCCCTGATCGCCGGTTTCTTCACCCTCCTGCTCGGCCTGGCGACGCTCGGCGCGATCTGGTGGTTCGGAGGCAAACACGAAGCGACCAAGGAGTACACCGTCGTGACGCGCCAGAACGTGACCGGACTCAGTCTGCAGGGGCAAGTGCGCTACCGGGGAATCCGGGTCGGCAAGGTGCAGTCGATCGAGCTCAATCCGCGTGACGCCCGCGATATCCTGATCCGGATCAGCGTCAACCGTGCCGTACCGGTGACTCGTGGGACGACAGCGAAACTTGGCTACCAGGGAGTCACCGGGATTGCCCACATTCTGCTCGAGGACAGTGGTGGCGACTCGACACCGCTCGACAGTGCCGAGGGCGAGTCGCCACGCATCGCGATGCAGTCGTCGCTGATTACCGAACTGACCGATGCCGGCACGGCGACTCTGCGCCAGGCACGGGATTTCCTGACCAGCGCCAATCAGTTGTTGAGCGGCGAGAACCGGCAGCACCTGACGAGTATTCTCGCCAATCTGGAAGCGACCACCGGTAACGCCAGTGAGACGACGCGCCAGTTGCGGCAGCTTCTGAGCGCGGAGAATGTCCACCGGCTCAAGACGACCTTGGTCAGGGCCGAGCAGGCGGCAGGCGAGGTCGCTCCGGCGCTCGTCGAAGCGCGTCATCTGCTGTTGCGCCTGCAGGCGGTGAGCGAAAAGCTCGATCGCTTGATCGGTGACTCATCACCCGGTGGCATCGGGGCGCTTGCTCCCCGCCTCAACGAGCTGGCAAGCGAACTGTCAACCAGCTCGCGGCAACTCGAGCAAGCGCTGCAGGTCGTCGAAAAGTCGCCGCAGAGCTTCCTCTTCGGCTTGCCGCCGACGCCGCCCGGGCCAGGAGAGGCCGGTTTTGTCGCCCCAGCCAGCGAGGAGGCACGATGATAGAACGCTCGGTGCTGCTTGCCGCATGCTTGCTCGGGGCCTGCGCCGGCGGCACGCGATATCCTCCGCCCGTGGTCTACGACTTCGGAATGCCGGCGCAGCGCCTGACGGAAGGCGGCCACTGGTCGACTCTTGCCCTTGAGATCAAGGCTCCACGCTGGTTCGACTCGCCCGCGATCGAGTATCGGCTGCTCTACGACAACCCACTGCTTCTGCACGGCTATGCCGGCAGTCGCTGGGCCGGAGCGCCCGCCCAGTTGCTTGCCCAGCGGCTGCGTCAGCAACTGGCTTTGGTTGGCGGCGGTGGGCAATCCTCGGTCAGTTGCCTGATACGCTTCGAACTACAGGAGTTCTCGCAGGTCTTCGACACGCCGCAGCGCAGTCGCAGCTTGCTGCAGGGCCAGGCCAGTTTGCTTGACATGGCGCAGAGCCGGAGGGTCGACGAGCGACGGTTCGCTGTCGAGCAGCCGGCGGACAGCGCCGACGCTCGTGGTGGAGTCCATGCGCTGGTCCTGGCCAGCGATCAACTCGGCCGCCAACTCGCTGCCTGGTTGAATGATCTGGAAAAACGTGGCAGGCTGAAAGGCTGCCGGTCGACGGCAGTGGATAGCCAATAAGACATGACACCTTTTGAAGGGGGAGTTTGGAATGCAGAACATCTATCGCCAGGGTCTAGATAAGAACACCGCCAATTTCACGCCGCTGACGCCTTTGACCTTCATTGCCCGCACGGCTTATGTCTACCCCGATCGTACGGCAGTGATTCACGGTCAGCGTCGCTACAGCTGGCTGGAGACCTTCAATCGTGTGCGGCGCCTGGCGTCGGCGCTGAGCGCGCTGGGCGTCGGCGAAGGCGACACGGTAGCGGCCATGCTCAACAATACGCCGGAAATGGTCGAGTGCCACTTTGGTGTGCCCGTGACTGGCGCGGTACTCAACACGCTCAACACGCGGCTCGACGCCGAAACTATCGCCTTCATGCTGGAACACGGCGAAGCGAAAGTGCTGATCACCGACCGCGAGTATTCGCCAACGGTAAAAAAAGCGTTGGCTGCGGTACAGCGTTCGATCATCGTCGTCGATGTGGACGATGCAGAATACGTCGGCCCAGGCGAACGGCTGGGCACGCAGGAGTACGAAACCTTCATCGCTGCCGGCAGCCCGGATTTTCCTTGGCGCGGACCGGACGACGAGTGGGATGCCATTTCGCTCAACTATACTTCCGGAACGACCGGCAACCCAAAAGGTGTCGTCTACCACCATCGTGGCGCCTATCTCAACTCGATGAGCAACATCATCAGTTGGGGAATGCCGCCGCACTCGGTGTACCTGTGGACGCTGCCCATGTTCCACTGCAACGGCTGGTGTTTCGTGTGGACCATGGCCGCCAACGCCGGGACCAACGTCTGCCTGCGTCGGGTCGATCCAAAGCTGATTTTCGACGCGATTCGCGAGCACGGCGTGACGCATTATTGCGGAGCTCCCATCGTCCATAGCCTGATGGCCAACGCGCCGGCGGACTGGCGTGCCGGAATCACCCAGAAGGTTTCCGGCCTGATCGCCGCCGCGCCGCCACCGGCAGCCGTCATCGAGGCGATGGCCAACATCGGCGTTGATCTCACGCACGTGTACGGCTTGACCGAAACCTACGGGCCGGCGGCGGTATGCGCCAAGCACCGTCACTGGGCCGATCTGCCTCTTGCCCGGCAGGTCGAACTGAACGGTCGGCAGGGCGTTCGCTATCATGCGCAGGAAGCGATTACCGTCCTCGATCCGACCAACATGGAGGAGGTGCCCTGGGATCAGGAGACCATGGGCGAGATCATGTTCCGCGGCAACCTGGTGATGAAAGGCTATCTGAAGAATCCGAAAGCGACCGACGAGTCGTTTGCCGGCGGCTGGTACCATACTGGCGATCTGGCCGTGATGCATGCGGATGGTTATGTGAAGATCAAGGACCGCTCGAAGGACGTGATCATTTCGGGTGGTGAGAACATTTCGTCGATCGAGGTCGAGGACGTGCTCTACAGGCACCCGGCGGTGATCGCCGCCGCAGTCGTCGCGACGCCGGACGCGACTTGGGGCGAAGTGCCCTGCGCCTTCATCGA
Source organism: Accumulibacter sp. (assembly GCF_029255285.1). Lineage (GTDB taxonomy): Bacteria > Pseudomonadota > Gammaproteobacteria > Burkholderiales > Rhodocyclaceae > Accumulibacter. The sequence goes on along the minus strand of NZ_JAPUVI010000107.1, from coordinate 16,535 downwards.
GTTGCGTGATGGGGCAACGCCGAGCGAGCAGGAGATCATCGACTTCTGTCGTCAGCACATGGCACGCTTCAAGGTGCCCAAGCGAGTGATCTTCGGTTTGCTGCCGAAAACGTCTACCGGCAAGATCCAGAAATTTGTCCTGCGTGATCGGGCGAAGTCCACCAGCGCGATCGATTGAGCAAGGCTTCGAGGAGAGAAGGATGACCAACCCGACCGCCGATCAGGACGAGCCCCATGTCGTGCGTACCGACGATGAGGGTATCGTCAGGCTGACGCTGAACCGCGCCGGCCAGTTCAATTCCTTGTCGCAAGCGATGCTGGCCGCTTTGCAGGCCCATCTCGACGCGATCGCGGCCGATCCGGCCGTCCGCGTGGTGATCATGGCTGGCGCCGGCAAGGCCTTCTGCGCCGGGCACGACCTCAAGGAGATGCGCGCCAACCACCACAAGGCGTTCATGCAGGATCTGTTCGGGCGTTGCGCAAAGATGATGATGACTCTGACGCGCCTGCCGCAACCGGTGATTGCTCGCGTGCATGGCATCGCCACGGCCGCCGGTTGCCAACTCGTGTCGATGTGCGATCTGGCCGTCGCGGCGGACACGGCGCGTTTTGCCACCTCGGGCATCAACGTCGGTCTGTTTTGCGCCACGCCGGGCGTTGGCCTGTCGCGCAACCTCGGTCGCAAACAGGCTCTCGAGATGCTGCTCACCGGCGATTTCATCGATGCCTGGACGGCGCAGCGTCAGGGTCTGGTCAACCGCGTCGTTACCCCGGATGCGCTCGACGACGAGATCGACAAGCTGGCTCGCTTGATCGTCGCCAAGTCGTCGGTGGCTATCGGCCTGGGCAAGCAAATGTTCTATCGCCAGCTCGAAATGGGCCTCGAAGCCGCCTATCAGTATGCCGCCGAAGTCATGGCCTGCAACATGATGACCGATGACGCCGGGGAAGGCATCGACGCCTTCATCGCCAAGCGCAAGCCTGACTGGAAGGGGCGTTAGGCCGGAGCGGGGCCTTCCGGAAACTTGCCGGCTGCGCCATGGCGGCGGTGAGCACCCTTCACCCGGTGGTGCATCCGGTTTTTCTTTCTCAGGCGACCATGACACGATCGTGTCCGCCGGCCGTCGCTTCGTGCAGCGCTTCGGCGGCCCGTTTGAGCAGGTCGTCCACCGACTTGTCGGTGGCGACAGCCGTGGTCGCGCCAGCGCTGGCCGTGAACTGGACGGTACCGTTTTCCGTCGGAATGGATATCCCGGCGACTTCGCGGCGTACCCGCTCGGCGACCAGAATGGCGGCCGAGACGGAGGTGTTGGGTAGCAGCGTGGCGAACTCGCCGGCCCCCACCCGGCCCAGGAGGTCGATGTCACGCAGACAGTTTTTTGCTGCCGCGGCGAAGCGGATCAGCACCTGGTCACCGATGGCATGGCCGTAGCCATCGTTGATGCGCTGGAAAAAATCGATGTCGAACAGGACGACGGTTAGCGCGGTCTGCTCGCGCCTGCTGCGCAAAAGCGCTTCGGCGAGTGCCTTGACGAAGTGCTGCCGGCTGCTGGCGCCGGTCAGGTGGTCGGTGGTCGAAAGATGCTGCAACTGCGCCTTGTGACTGGCCAGCGTCCTGAGTAGCCGCAGCGATCGATAGGCGACGACGACCAGCGGAAGAGTGGCCCCGAAGGCCAGAAAAGTGAACCATAGGGTCTGGCGAAACCAGGGAGCAAGCGCCGTGCCTTGATCCTCCGAAACCATGATCACGAGCGGCAGGTCCGGCATCGACGAGTAGCTGGCAAATTCTCTGACCGATCTGCCCGGAACATCCTCGAGCAAGACGACGCCCTGCCGCCCTGCCGCCAGATGCTCACCGAACGGTGGTGTACCGATAGTCGACTGGCCGGGCGACGTTTCAACCTGAGGTGCGCTAGCCAGTACCGCACCGTCGTCGCGCAGCAACGCGATCGTGCCGCCTGGTTTCTGGCGCTGCTTTTCGTAGGCGGCGCTCAGCGTTTGCAAGTCGATGACGGCGAGCCATAATGCGACGCCTTGCACGGGTTGCTGCAAGCGCAGCGCAATGGGCAGTCCATGTCGGCCGTCAGGGAGCAGGCCGGGTGTCGGGCGGCCGACGAACAGACCCTGCTGGGCGAGTGCTCCGGCGAAGAAATCGTTGGCGGCAACGTTGGCCATCGGCCGGGTGCCTTGGTCGATGATCTCGAGGGTTTCTCCATCGGGAGTGACCAGGCGGATGGCGATCGCTTCTGCTGTGCGCGCGCGAAAGCTTTCGATCAAGCCCCGGAAGGCCGCATCGTCGCGCGGGTCGCGAGCCGGGTCAGCACCGAGGATCTGCTCGCAAGCGGCAAAAAACACGGCGATAAGATCGAATTGCCGCTTTGTCTGTTCTTCGACCGCATGGTTCATGCGCCGCAGCAGATCGTTCGTGGCGTCGATGCTGTCCTGACGAGCCGAGAGCGCCGAGACGATGACCAGGAACCAGAGTGTGCCGAGAAACAGCAGCGTCAGGGCGATAATGGTCCGTGGGGTGGCCCGTTCCCCAATATGTCTGCCGCTGCCTGTTGCCATACCGTTTGCCTTCGTCAGCGAAACTTGGTGGAATTCTAGCAGGCCCCGCCTCTTCCCGGGATGCTGTGGTCGCGGGTTCGCCGTGCCATGCCGCGCGCCGGATCATAGTCGTGGCCGCGTCGCGGCAGATTTCAGCGTGCCTGGCGTGGCGGTGTTGCCGGGTCATTGGATGGCCGCTCACTGTCGACCGGCGTTTTCTCGGTTTCGACGTCGATCACGCCGGTAAAGAGTTCGATCGCCGTGCGGGCTACCTGAGTGGTGTCGTAATAGGCATAGGCGCCGGCGCCAAGCGCGCCGATCACCGGAATCCAGCGTGAGATCCCTTTGCCGATTACCCGCTGCGAGATGTGCATGCCGATCTTGAGCGCCACGGAGTTGAATTCGGGGCGCGACGCACGCTGGACGACGAAACGCTTGCCGATCTGAGCCACGAGGTCGCGCACGGCGCGCGGATCCGTGTGGCGGAACAGGCAGTAGAGCATCTCTTCTCGCTCGAGCTCGGCCGTTTTGCCGTAGCAACTCGCGATGTCGGCCACCAACTGTGTCTGTAGCTTCCACAGCGAGCGTAGTTCCGGCAGGAGAGTAAGCCAGCCGAGCGGACCCGGTGGCAGCGTCAGGCTGCCGGCGGTCATTGCCGCCTGTCTGGCGGCGGCGCTGGCGAGCCTACGGGCGTGCGTTGCCGGTTCCGCTCGTCGGCGTTCGGTGCTGGGTGGCGTCTGGCCAACATAGTCGAGAATGGCTTCGGCGATTCGATGGCCGGCCCGGAAACGGAAGCCGCGTCTGGAAAAGAGTTTGTCTCGCATGGTGGATAGCGGCGGATGGCCGTCCAAGAGTAGGGAGAAGCGGTTTGCGGAGGATCGCTCGGGCCGGTGATGAAAGTGAGCCTCCACGAGAGTCCGGCGGGACCGCCCGAAGCTCTATCGTCGCTCAATCCGTCGTTCTGCGCCAGACCCTGGAGGAAGGAAAAGCGGAATGTCTCCGCCGTGCGCTCGGGCCTCACCACGGCGCCGCGGGAATCGTGGACAATCGCCATCAGATGTGCGAATCTCGCCCACTCAGCATAGCCTTGTGGAGCGGCTCGTCGCCGGATTGATCCTTACCGCCTGTCCTTTGCGTCAATGACCATCAGAGTTCAACCAGAACCCCTAGCATTACATGTCGGATAGCGCCGTGCAGGCTCGGCTGCGTGCCCACCGTTCTCGCCGCCTGCACGAATCGGACTTGCGCGTTGCCGCACAACTGCAGCGCATCATCGTCCGCATCATCTGGGCCGGAGTCGTGGTATTGGCCCTGATTGCCGTCGGAACGTTCGGCTTTTACCATATCGAAGAGGGCAACGGCGACTGGTCCGACGCGCTGTTCATGACGCTGATCACCATTTCCACTCTCGGTTATGGCGAAATCATTCCGTTGCATTCGTTCCACGATCGTCTCTTTGCGGGCATCATGGCGCTTGCCGGAATGGGTGCGCTGACCTTCCTGTTCACCAGCCTGTCGGTGTTCTTCCTCGAGAAAGATCTTGATCAATCCCTTCGGAGACGACGGATGGAAAAGCGCATCCAGAAGTTGCGGCAGCATTTCATCATTTGTGGGTTTGGCCGGGTGGGACGAAGCGTCGGCCGGGAACTGCAGAATACCGGCCGTCACTACGTCAGCATCGATATCGAGGAGGCACGTTTCGAGGAAAACCTCGATCGATTTCCCGGCTTGCTCTATCTGCACGGCGACGCCTCGGACGATGATTTGCTGGAGGCCGCTGATATCGCCGATGCCCGGGGTCTGTTTGCCGTCACCGGCGACGATTCGCGTAACCTGATGATCATCATTACTGCGCGGCAGCTCAATCCGGACCTGCGTATCGTGGCGCGTGCGCAAGAGTTGCGGAACGTGGAGAAAATGACCAAAGCGGGCGCCGATGCCGTGATCTCACCGGACTTTACCGGCGGTATCCGTCTCGCTTCGGCGATGGTCCGGCCGCACGTCGTTGGCTTTCTCGACGAGATGATCCGCTCGGATAAGAACGTTCGCGTCGAAGAGGTGCCAGTGCCGGCCAATTTCCCGCCGACCCGTGTCGGCGACTTGCGCCTGCGTAGTCCCGACTACATTCTGCTGGCTTTGCGCGAGGAAGACGGAGCTTGGGTCTTCAACCCCAAAGTCGATCATGTCGTTCAGCCGGGCAATACGATCATCGCCATGGCCAATCCGTCGGGACGTGCTCAGCTCAAGGCGCATCTGATCGAGAAGATGTCCTGACTCGACTTCCTAACCGACGAGATATTGCATGGCCACCGAAACCGAAATCAAGCTGTCCTTGCCGGCGCGCGCCACCAGCCAACTGGCGAGGCATCCCCTGTTGGCTGGCGTCGAGTCACACCGGCAGCTTCTGGTGAATACCTATTACGACACACCGACCAGCCGCCTGCGCAGTGAACGGATTGTCCTGCGTCATCGCCGGAAAGGACGCGCTTGGCTGCTGACGGTGAAGACCGCCGCCATCCTCAGTGGTGGCTTGGCACAACGCAGCGAGTGGGAGGCGGCCGGGCAACTCGGCGAGTTCGATTTCTCGCATGTCGACGACGCGGCCGTTCGCAGCCTGCTGGAATCCTTGCGGGGCGAACTGCAGCCGATCTTTACGACCCGTTTTACGCGCCAGACGTGGCTGTTCGAGCCCGGTGACGGTCTGCGGGTCGAAGTAGCACTCGACCGTGGCTGGATCCAGGCCGAAGGTCGCCGTCGGATGATCCGCGAGATCGAATTGGAACTGCTCAGCGGAACGCTCAGCGATCTTTTCCGGCTGGCGTCCGACTTGCAGTCGACCTTGGCGCTGCACCCCGAGGCGAGCAGCAAGTCTGATCGTGCCTATCGCTTGCTTGCCAACGCGCCGCTCGGGGCGGTGAAGGCGTCGCTTGTTCCGGTCGAGGGCTCGATGTCGACCATCGCCGCCTTCCGCCTGATCGCGCTATCCTGCCTGAACCATCTGCAATCTAACGAAGAAGGGGTGTGCAACACCGAATTGCCGGAATTCGTGCATCAGGCACGGGTCGCCATCCGCCGCCTGCGGTCGGCGATGCGTCTCTGGGAACCGCTGCTGCCCGAGACCTTCGTCGCGCGTTTCGATCCGCTTTGGCAATCGCTGGCCAGCAAACTGGGCGACGCCCGAAACTGGGATGTCTTCATCGCCGAAACCTTGCCCGCGTTGAGTGAGGCTTTTCCGCACAGCGCACCCATCGAACGGCTGGCGCTGCGCAGCCAGCGCTGGCGTGCGAGCAGCCGGGCGGCTGCGCGCCGCGCGCTCAGGGCGCCTGACTACTCCCGCCTGCTGATCGAATTCACCGCCGCCGTTCTCGGCTTGCCGGACGCCCGCGCCGGACGCCTCGACGGTTTCGTACCACGTTGTCTCGGCAAGCGTCTACGGCGGGTCAATGAACGTTCTCCCGACGCGCTGGGAGCTGACGTCGCGGCTCGCCATCGCCTGCGCGTGGCGTTCAAGCAATTGCGTTACGCGCTGGAGTTCTTTACCCCGATTCTGGCGGGTCCGGCGTTGCTGAGCTACCATCAGGCGGCGACCTCGCTGCAGGAAGTGTTGGGCCGTCTGAACGACCTCGCGGTTGCCCAGCAGTCAACCTCCAGCGCGCTACCCGGTCGCCAAGGCGAGGCTATACAGCGCTGGCTGGGCGCGGAAGTCGAGGCACGGCTTCCCGAGCTGGCCAGCTTGCTGGACGTTTTCGAGCGACAATCACTGCCCTGGAAAACGCTTTGACCAGCGTGCGCGCCGCTGCTCGCGGCGTCTGCCCGACCGCCTACAGCTTGTAGATCCAGCTGGCGATCACGAAATAGTTGAGGACGCCAAGGATGTCGATCGCCGTCGTGACGAACGGCCCCGTTGCGACCGCAGGGTCGACCTTGATGCGTTGAAAGAACATGGGCAGCAATACGGCGAGCAGGGCAGCGCCGGTCATGTTGCCGAGGATCGTCAAGCCGACGACCTCGCCAAGCGCCAAACTGTGGTGCATCCAATAACCGTAGAGGGCCAGAATCAAGCCATAGAAGCCGCCCAACAGGAGACCGACGCGCAGTTCCTTGAGGACCAGCGGCAGGGTATCCCGTACATCAATGGCGCCGGTTGCCAGACCGCGCACAGCAACGGTCGCCGACTGTACGCCGACATTGCCGGCCATACCCATGACCACCGGCAGGAAGGCACTGAGCACCAGAACCTCGCCGAGGATTTCCTCGTAGCGTCCAATGACGGCGGTTGCGGCGAGGCCGCCGATGAACGCCGCAAGCAGCCAGGGCAGGCGTATTCCGGCGATCTTGAAAGCGGAATGAGTGAGCGTTTCGGACTCGCTGGTACCTGCCATTTTCAGCATGTCGCGAGTCGTTTCTTCCTCGAGGACGTCGATCACGTCATCGACGGTAACCATGCCGACGAGCGTATTCTCATCGTCTACCACCGGCACGGCGAGCAAGTGGTACTTCTCGACGAGCATGGCGACCGTGGTCTGATCCGCATCGGTCGTCACCTTCATGACGCGCCGGTTCATGACCTTGTGGAGCGGTGTTCCCGGCCGGGCGAGCAGCAATTGCCGCAGAGATACCACGCCGACCAGACGCCCTGCCTCGTCGGTCAGGTAGAGGTAGAAGACCATCTCGACGTCCTCGCGACTGCGGATGTTCTCGATCGCTTCTTCGACGGTCAAGGTGTGCGGCAGCGAGAAGAAATCGGTGGTCATGATGCCACCGGCGCTGTCCGGGTCGTACTGCAGCAGGCTTTCGACTTCGTCCTTGCTCTCCCGGTCGAGCAGGGCCATCAGTTGAGCGCGCTGATCTTCCGGCAGGTCGCCGATCAAGTCGGCGAGGTCGTCCGGCGCCAAGTGCTGCAGTACCGCGGCCAATTTCTCGATCGGCGACTCGGTCATCACCTGCGTCCGCAGACCCGGCGACAACTGGTGGAAAACTCCGGCCGCCATCTCGGTTTCGGGAATCGCGTGGAAAATATCCACCACATGCGCCGGCGGAAGTTCGTCGAGAATTGACGCCATGTCCGCCGGGTGGAGCCGGGAGATCACCTTTTGCAGGGGCACCTTGGCATCCCGGTGATAGAGCCGCTCGATCGTCTCGATCAGCCGCTTTTTCCGGGTGTTGTAGGCGGCCGAGGCAACCGGCTTGGTTTCCACATTGATTTGCATGACTACATTCTCCCCCTGTACGCTGCGTGCTGGGTAGCCCAATCGAATAGTTTACTCGGAGCTTGGACGTCGGTCCATCGTTTCGACACGACGGGCTGATTTTCCTCGAATCGGCCTCCGGCGAGAGCCTCGGGCGGTGGCGCTGAGTTTATCTTGCGGGGCAATCTGCGCTGCTTTTCGATCGCGCGCGTCAGCCGGCATGTTTGACGACAATATCATTGCTGTTGCTCAGCCTGCAACTGGCTCGGCGTCCGGCATGTCAGTGACGTTCGATCGCTTGCCGAATCGGGGACGGATCGGGTTATATTGCCAGTTTGTTTCCCTTTGCTCGGAGTCAACCCATGAAAGCCGCCGCACTTCTGAACTACTTGCAGTCCGGCCTGCCGCTGCTCGCGACGCTCAGAGACTACCGACTTGCCTGGTTGAGCAAGGATTCGATCGCCGGGCTTTCGGCCTGTATCGTATCCATTCCATCCGTGATCGCCTATGCCGAACTTGTCCATCTGCCGCCGATCGCCGGCTTGTACGCTGCGCTGGCGGCGGCCGTCGGTTATGCCTTGTTTGCCAGTTCGCGGCACGTCATTGCCGGGCCGGATGCCGCCATCGGGTTGCTGGCGGGTTCCGCGATCTTGCCGCTGTCGGCTGGTGATCCGGCGCGCATCGTCGCGCTGGCAGCGGTTCTCAGCGTGTTGTCGGGCGGCGTGTTGTTGCTCGCGGCACGCCTCAAGCTCGGCGTCATTGCCGACCTGCTGTCGCGGCCGGTGCTGATCGGTTATCTTAACGGCGCGTCGCTGGTCCTCATCGCTACCCAACTGGGCAAGATGTTCGGCATCAAGACCGAGGGCGAGGAGTTTTTTCAGCTGATCTATACGGTTTTCGAGAAGCTGCCACAGACGCATTTACCGACTTTCTTTTTTGGCGTCGCTTTGGTCAGTCTGCTGGTCGTTCTGGCCCGCTGGCTGCCACGCATCCCCGGGGCGCTGGCCATTTGTGCGGTGGCGATCGTCGCTACCTATTCCTTCGATCTCGGCAGTTACGGTATCGCACTGGTCGGCAAGGTGCCTTCCGGAATTCCGCAGATGACCATTCCCCGGTTTTCCTTGGCGGATATCGCCGCGCTCGCTCCGGCCGCGGTGGCGATCGCCTTCCTCGCCTTTTCCGATGGCATTCTGCTGGCACAGACTTTTGCCGAGAAGAATGGTTACGAAGTGCAGCCCAACCGGGAACTGACAGCTCTCGGCTCGGCCAACATTCTTGCCGGTCTTTGGCAAGGCTTTCCGGTTTCGGCCAGCCAGTCGCGGACATCGATCGTCGACGCTGCCGGTGGCAAGTCGCAGCTCGCACAACTGGTGGTGGCGGTGGGCTTGCTGCTGTTCCTGTTCTTCCTGACCGGGTTGATCGCGCTGCTGCCGAAGGTTGCGCTTGGTGCGATTCTCATCGTCACCGCCATCGGGATGCTCGAGGTGGCCTCGCTTGCCGGTCTCTACAAGATCGACCGGGTCGAGTTCGGCATTGCGATGGGGGTCACCGTCGCCATTCTTCTGGCAGGTGTGGTGCCCGGAATCATCCTCGGCCTGTTGTTGTCGCTGATCACCGTTCTGGTCGAAATCTCTCGCCCCGGCGACGCCGTTCTGCGTCGGCGTCTCATCGACGGCAGGTTCCACGATTGCCGGGATGACGAAGCGGCGGAGAGCGTTCCCGGTCTGCTCATCTACCGGCCCTACGCACCGCTCGTCTTTGCCAATGCGCGACATGTAATGACGCGCATCCGCACGCTGGTCGACGAGGCTGATCCGCCGGTCAAATGGCTGATCATCGACGCGCAGGCGATTCACGACATGGATGTCACGGCCGCGCAGCGTTTCGCCGAACTTCACCGGGAACTGGCCGATGAAGGCATAGACGTGAAGATCGCGGACGCGCCGCGTCCATTCCTCGAGGAACTGGCGAAAGTCGGGCTGTCGGAGGAGATCGGTCGGCGCGACTTCTTCGTTTCGGTCAAGAAGGCGGTTGCCGCTTTCGAGCAGGAGTTCGGACCGATGGGGCCGAACGCCGATCCGCGGACCTAGCTGGCCTGGCCCAGGTGTTCGAAATCGTCCTCGTCGAGCCGGAAATTCCGCCCAATACGGGCAACGTCATCCGGCTCTCGGCGAATACGGGCAGCCGTCTGCACTTGGTCAAACCCTTGGGGTTCGATCTTGCCGACCGGAATCTGCGTCGCGCCGGACTCGACTACCACGAGTACGCCGACCTCCGGGTGCATGACGATTGGCCTGCTCTGCTCTCGCTGCTGGCCGGTCGGCGCCTGTTCGCCTGCACGACGCGCGCCACGCAGACCATCGCGCAGAAGACCTTCCTGCCTGGCGATGTCTTCGTGTTCGGCGCCGAAACCCGTGGCCTGCCATCCGGCGTGCTGGCCGACTTTCCCGACCAGTGGCGACTGCGCCTGCCGATGCGGCCTGGCCAGCGCAGCCTCAATCTGTCGAACGCGGTGGCCGTAACGGTCTTCGAGGCCTGGCGCCAGAACGGCTACGGCGGGGGGGTGTAAGGTTCTCTGGCGCGTCTCTCAAATCACCGCTCTCGAGTGGGCAGAACTTCGCGTAGCAACGCCGTGGCGTCGAGGATCATCTTCTCGGTGGTCGGCCAATCGACACAGGCGTCGGTGACCGAGCAGCCGTACTTGAGCTGCGTAAGGTCTTCGGGAATTGCCTGGTTGCCGGCCAGGATGTTCGATTCGATCATCATGCCGACCAGCGAGCGGTTGCCGAGTCGCACCTGGTTGACCACATCGGCCATCACCAGTGGCTGCAGTTCGTGTTTCTTGTAGCTATTGGCATGCGAGCAGTCGACCACGATGTTGGTCGGCAAACCGGCCTTGCGCAGGGCCTGTTCGGCCATCTGGACGCTGACCGTATCGTAGTTCGGTCGGCCGTCGCCACCCCGCAGGACAAGGTGGCCATAGCGGTTGCCCCGAGTCCGGACGATCGACGTGCGTCCCTGGCCGTTGATGCCAAGAAAACTGTGCGGTCGCGAAGCGGAAAGAATCGCGTTGACGGCAATGCCGACGTCGCCGTTGGTGCCGTTCTTGAAGCCCACCGGTGTCGACAGACCTGACGAAATCTCGCGATGGGTCTGTGATTCGGAGGTGCGCGCGCCGATCGCCGTCCAGGAAATCAGGTCGCCGAGATACTGCGGTGCGATCGGATCGAGCGCCTCGGTGCCGGCCGGCAGACCGAGAGCGGCAACTTCGAGAAGAAACTGGCGCGCTTTCTGCATTCCCTGATCGACGTGAAACGAGTCGTCCATGTCCGGGTCATTGATGTACCCTTTCCAGCCGGTGGTCGTGCGCGGTTTCTCGAAGTAAACGCGCATTACCAGGTAGAGCGTGTCACTGACCTCGTCGGCCAGCGCCTTTAGACGACGCGCATAGTCCAGCCCGGCCAGCGGGTCGTGGATCGAACATGGGCCGACGACGACGAACAGCCGATGGTCGTTGCGGTCGAGGATGTTGCGCAGGATCGTGCGGCCGCGCAGAACCTCGCCGGCGGCGCTGACCGGAAGCGGTAGGCGGGCGTTGATTTCCTCCGGCGATGGCATGGGGTCGAAGGCGCTGACGTTGATGTTGTCGATGTCGAGTGTGGTCATGGCTTGGCTGGTATTACTTGCTGAGTTGATGGACAAGATCCTTGACGGCGGTGACACGCTCGGCGAGCGTGGCGCAGGAGCGTTTGACGAGCAGTTTGTCCTGTCCCGCCAACCGGTAGTTGCGGTTCTTCTGGATCAGATCGATGATGCGCGTTGCTTCGATCGGCGGATCGGCCTCGAACTGTACGACGATCTGCTCCGCGGTAGCGTCGAGCTTACTGATTCCCAGAGGTTTGCAGAGCAGGCGAAGGCGGTGGCTGTCGAGTAGGGCGCGCGCCTGTGGCGGCAGATCACCAAAGCGATCGACGAGTTCCTCCTGCAGGTCGACCAGTTCATCCGAGGTCGTGCAGTTGGCCAAGCGTTTGTAGAGTGTCAGCCGGTCATGGACGTCGGGGGCGTAGCTGTCGGGGAGGAGGGCCGGAGTATGCAGGTTGATCTCGGTGGCGATCGCCAGCGGCCGCATGGGGTCTGGTTCCTTGCCCTGCTTGAGCGCGGTGACGGCGCGGTTGAGCATTTCGGTGAACAGGTTGAAGCCGACTTCCTGCATTTCGCCTGACTGATGGTCGCCGAGCACCTCGCCGGCGCCGCGGATTTCGAGGTCGTGCATGGCGAGGTAGAAGCCGGCGCCCAGTTCGTCCATCACCTGGATGGCTTCGAGTCGCTGTCTGGCCTGCTTGTTGAGCGTCGTTTCATCGTGCGTCAGCAGGTAGGCGTAGGCCTGGTGGTGCGAGCGGCCGACCCGGCCTCGCAGCTGATGCAATTGGGCGAGCCCGAACTTCTCTGCCCGGTTGATGATGATGGTGTTGGCATGCGGGTTGTCGATTCCCGTTTCGATGATGGTCGTACAGAGCAGGAGGTTGGCGCGTTGTTGCGTAAAGTCGCGCATCACACGTTCCAGATCGCGCTCCTTGAGCTGCCCGTGGCCGACGACGATGCGCGCTTGGGGCAACAGCTTGCCAAGCTTGTCACGCATGTTCTCGATCGTCTCGACCTCGTTGTGCAGAAAGTAGACCTGGCCGCCACGCTTGAACTCGCGCAGTAGCGCTTCCCGGATGACGCCGTCCGAGAATCGGCTGACGAAGGTCTTGATCGCCAGTCTTTTCTGCGGCGCGGTGGCAATGACGGAGAAATCGCGCAGTCCTTCGAGCGACATGCCGAGCGTGCGCGGGATCGGCGTGGCGGTCAGGGTCAGCACATCGACTTCGGCGCGCAGTGCCTTCAGTGCCTCCTTCTGGCGAACTCCAAAGCGATGCTCCTCGTCGATGACGACCAGCCCAAGGCGGTTGAAACGAACGTCCTTCTGCAACAATCGGTGGGTGCCGATGATGATGTCGAGCTTGCCGGCGGCGAGTTCGTGGAGCGCCTGACCGGCTTCCCTGGCGGTCTTGAAGCGCGACAACTCGGCGATGGTCACCGGCCAGTCGGCAAACCGGTCGCTGAAGGTCTGGAAATGCTGTTCGCAAAGCAGGGTGGTAGGGCAGAGGATAGCCACTTGGCGACCGCCAGCCACGGCGCAGAAAGCGGCGCGCAAGGCAACTTCGGTCTTGCCGAAACCGACATCGCCACAGACGAGGCGGTCCATCGGCCGCCCCGATTTCATGTCGGCGATCACTGCGCCGATGGCCGCCGCTTGATCGGCGGTTTCTTCGAAGCCGAAACCGTCGGCGAAAGCGTCGTAGTCATGTGCTTTGAACTGACATGCGTGGCCTTGCCTGGCGGCACGCAGTGCGTACAGGGACAGCAGTTCCGCCGCCGTGTCGCGGGCCTGCAAGGCAGCACGCCGTTTGGCTTTTTCCCATTGCGGCGAGCCGAGGGTGTGCAGGGGTGCGGCCTCGGGGTCAGCGCCCGAGTAACGCGAAATCAGGTGCAACTGCGCTACGGGTACATAGAGCCGCGCATCGTCAGCGTAGTGCAACTCGAGGAACTCCATGTCGCCGTCGCCAAGGTCGAGATGAACCAGACCCTGATAGCGGGCGATGCCATGCTGTTCGTGCACGACCGGGGAACCAACCTTCAGTTCGCTTAGGTCGCGCAACCAGTTGTCGACCGACGCCTTGCGCTGTGCCATGTGGCGCGCCCGGCGAGACGGGCTGTCGGCGTAGAGTTCGGTTTCGGTGACGATCGCCAGTTGATCGAGCTGAAATCCGTCATGCAGTGGCGCCATGGTCAGTGCCAGCCGGCTCGACGAAGCCAGGAAGTCGGCCAGGTTCGCGCTGCTCTCCGGCAGCAGTCCGTATTCGGCGCAAAGTGCGGCCAACGTTTCGCGTCGTCCCGGGCTTTCGGCGAGCAGCAGAACGCGACCGGAGAACCCACCGATGAAAAATTTCAGGCGGTGAAGCGGGTCTTCCGCACGGCGGTCGATGGCCAGCGGCGGCAGGCTGCGCAGCGGACCGTCGTCGCCGGCGGCGATGTCCAGCCGGCGATACGGCTTGGCGGCGACAAAGAAGGGTTCCTCAGCCAGAAAGAGATCGTCCGGCGGCAGTAGCGGATGTGTTCGATCGCCCGACAGCATCGTGAACCGCGACTGTGCCTCGCGCCAGAACGTACGAATCGCCTCGGGTACGTCGCGATGCAGGCAAAGCACGGCCTCTTTCGGCAGATAGTCGAAAAGTGTCGCCGTTTGCTCGAAGAAAAGTGGCAGCCAGTATTCGATACCCGCCGTCGCCACGCCGTTCGAGACGTCCTTGTAGATTTTCGAACGCGCCGGGTCGCCTTCGAAAATCTCCCGAAAGCGCTGGCGGAAGCGCGCGCGCCCCGCTTCGTCGAGCGGAATCTCGCGTGCCGGGAGCAAGCGTACTTCAGGCACCGGATAGATGGTGCGCTGATTGTCGACGTCGAAGGTCTTGATGCTCTCGATTTCGTTGTCGAACAGATCAAGGCGGTAAGGCAGTGGTGACCCCATGGGAAAAAGGTCGACGATGCCTCCGCGAATCGAGTACTCGCCCGGCGCAACGACCTGCGTAACATGGGCGTAGCCGGCAAGAGTCAACTGGGCTCGCAACTGTTTACTATCGAGTTTCTCTCCCTGCTTGAGAAAAAACGTGTAAGCGGCTAGATAGGCGGCCGGCAAAAGCCGGTAGACGGCGGTGCTTGCGGGTACCAGCAGTATGTCGCATTCACCCCGGGTGACCGCGTAGAGTGTCGCCAAGCGCTCCGAAACGAGGTCGTGGTGTGGCGAAAAACTGTCGTAGGGCAGCGTTTCCCAGTCCGGCAGCAGGCGTACGCGCAGGTTGGCGGCGAAGCACGGGATCTCCTGCAACAGGCGCTGCGCGTCACCGGCGTTCGCCGTTATCACGGCCAGGAGGCGGGGCTGGTCGCCGCCGCTGGCGGTCGAGGCCGCGTGGGCGATCAGAAGCGCGTCGCCCGAACCGGCGAACGAGGGGAGATGAAGCCTTTCGCCGCTTTTTGGCAGCGGCTGTCGGGGAAGCGGTAATGACAAGGAAAGCGGCTCGCGACTCGATTTCTGGCGGAGTCTGCTACTCGCCAGCCGGTCGTGGAAAGAGCGTAAAAGGCCGGCATTATAGCCGATGCATTCTGGCCTCCCGCGGCTTTCTGCCGATCGACGTGAACGTCCGGTCGCCCGGAAAAGGTGGCGGCTTCAGCCGTTCTCTTTGTTCTCTTGTTGAAGTGTTGAGCAAAGCGCACTGAAGAACTGCGATGCGCCACTGCGGACCGAGTAATCGGCGGCGGCAGACAAGGGTGTCCGATGAGGATTGACCTCGACCATCGTGGCGCCGGCGCTTTTTGCCCACATCGGCAGGTGAGCGGCGGGTTGCACTGTAAACGACGTGCCGACGCAGAAAAAGACGTCCGCATTGAGGCTGCGGACCTCCGCCGCGGCGAAGACCTCTTCGTCCAGCATTTCGCCGAACAGCACCAGGTCGGGCCGTGCGGGGGCACCGCAGTTGGGACATGGGAAGGGTTCGACGGCGCTTGGCTCCCAGATGGCAACAAAACCACAGCGCTGGTGGCAACGAAGGCGATGGATGGTGCCATGCACTTCGAGAACCTGCGCACTGCCGGCGCGCGCGTGGTAACCATCGATATTCTGGGTGATGACCGTCAACCGCTTGGCGGTAGAGATTTCCTCGAGCCTGGCGATTGCCTGGTGACCGGCATTTGGCTGTCGTTCATCGACCAGATCCTTCAGTTGTCGCAACCAGTTCCAGACCACTCGCGGCTGGCGCAGAAATCCGTCGATGCTGGCAACTTCGTCCGGGTCGAAGTTGTTCCACAAACCGGTAGCTCCGTCACGGAAAGTAGGGATGCCACTGTCGGCGGAAAGACCCGCGCCGGAAAAAACGACGATCTCGCGCGCTTCGCGCAGAATCGCGGCGACTGACTCCAGATCGGCTGAGTATGAGCGCATGATCCTCCCCCTGTCATTCTGAGGCGGCTGAACGGCAGTGCGGCTTCGCCATGAGCCCGGCCGGACAGCGTGTGTTTTCTGACGCTGACTACAACACGGCAGTATACGCATAGGCGGGCGTTTAGCGCACGGCGGTGTCGGGGATTTTCCGGGCAGGCGCGAGCCTTGCCGGAACGCGGAAGCTCTCCGAAGACCTCGTGGCCGAAGGTCGAAGGCAATTCTCCGACCGAGCGTTGCAGAAATACGACAGAATGCCAAGCCAATGGTTGAAGCAAATCAAGTTTGTATGCTTAAATCGCTCCACTGCGCAAAAATCGCATCGCTTCATACGCATTCGGACCCCACAGAGATTAATTAATCGAGGAGGAATATCTTGAAATCGAAAATCATCACCACCCTGCTGGCCTCCATCGGCCTTTTCGCGGCGGCCGGCGCTGCGCAAGCCCAGACTGCCGCTGATCGCGTATACGTGATCGACCAACGCGGCGAAGTTGTCGTCAGCGGTACCGGCCTGTGCTGGCGCACCGGGTATTGGACTCCGGCCGCAGCGGCCAAGGATCCGGCCGGCTGCAAGTGCGACAAGGATCTGATCCCGAAGGAAGTTTGCGAACCGGTGGCGAAGGCCATGCCGGCTGCCCAGCCGGCCGCCAAGCCGTCGGGTGACAAGATCACCGTTGCTGCTGACGCTTTGTTCGACTTCAACAAGGCGACGCTGCGTCCGGAAGGCAAGGCCAAGCTCGACGAAGTCGTCGCCAAGGCCAAGG
>NZ_JAPUVI010000106.1 GCF_029255285.1 Accumulibacter sp. | reverse complement strand
CGTCGGGGGTAAAAGCCCTTCCAGGGAAGAGACTCTCGAATTCAGCCACGAGCTCGTAGAGCTTGCGAACAAGCTCAGGAACCTTTGCGATTGCGTCACTGTTGGGCTGCATTGAGACGGCTAACGAATGAAAGGGACTTCCCCGTCCCGAGGGTGCGGCGGAAGCCGCGAACGGCAACGAAGTGCCAAAATGGAGATGCTGAAGTCAGCCATTTGAAAGCCACGAAAGGGGAAGTCCATGAGCATTATCACTGTAGGTATTGATCTTGCCAAGAACGTCTTTGCGGTTCATGGCGTTGATGAGAACGGCAAGGCGGCACTGGTCAAGCCCAAGGTTCCTCGCGACAAACTGCTAGAGTTGGTGGCCCAGTTGGCACCGTGCCTGATCGGCATGGAAGCCTGCTCCGGTGCGCACCACTGGGCGCGGCAATTCCGCCAGTTCGGCCACACGGTGAAGCGGATGGCGCCGAAGTTGGTGACGCCCTACCGGATGTCTGGCAAGCGCGGCAAAAACGACGCCGCCGATGCGGCGGCGATCTGCGAGGCCGTTCGCCGACCCCAGAGGCGCTTTGTCCCGGTCAAGGAAGAACACCAGCAAATCATCTTGTGTCTGCACCGGACGCGGCAGGGCTTCGTCGAAGAACGCACCGCCCTCTACAACCGGCTGCGCGGCCTGATCGCCGAATTCGGCGTCGTTTTGCCACAGAAAGTCGCCTGCTTGCGTCGCGAGATCGGCGCTCATCTCGAAGACCTGCCCAGCTACGCCAACGCGTGCGTCGGCGACCTGCTGGCGCACGCCGACCAGCTCGACCAGCGGATCGAAGAATACGACCGGCTCATCGCCCAAGCGGCACGCGACGACGCGCGCAGCAAGCGCCTGATGACGCTGCCGGGCATCGGCCCGAACACCGCCAATGCCCTTCTTGCCAGCATCGGCGGTGGTCACGACTTCAAGAACGGCCGTCAGGTCGCCGCCTGGATCGGCCTGACGCCGGGACAGTACAGCCGTGGAGGCAAGACGCGGCTGGGCAGGATCACCAAGGCCGGCGACGCCTACCTGCGCAGTCTTCTCGTCATGGGAGCGCGCGCCGTCCTCAGCGGTCTCGGCGAGAAGCCGGACCGCTTCAGCCGCTGGGCGAGGAGTCTGGTGGAACGTCGCGGCTACTGGCGCGCCGTGGTGGCGATCGCCGCGAAGAACGCCCGGGGCGGTGCTCAAATACGGCGAGGATTTTCGGATGAATCCGGGCGCGGCCTGAGCCGGCCAACCCCCAAGAAAGCGTCCGCAGAAGAATGAAAGGAAGCGACCCTGCCGGTAGCCGCCGGCAACGAATCACCGATGCACTGCACGCGTTGATGTGAAGCGGGTTGGACCCGCGCCGGGAGTGCCTGATCACCTCCAGGGGAAGCAGCTCTTCCCGACTAACGATTGAGGCCCCGGCGCGCGTCTTTCATCAGAGTCCGGGCCAACGGCCCAACATGACCGGTTGTAGTTTCGCAGTCCGCCATCTTCTCCTTCGACGACCGCAGTGAGTGACGAATCAAGGCAGGAAAAATGATGAACTAAAAAAACCAGCGTGGCCCTTGCTTTTTGGGAAAGCCCTTGTAGTTGGAGGTGATCCGCTCGCGGAGGCAGGCGGCGTAAGCCTGGGACGAGATAATGCACCAAGTGCCTCGGCCCAGGCTTACGCCGCCTGCCGTAGCGAGTCGGCTCGACCGAGGGGTTAGGCCGCACTGCTAGTTGCCGAGGAAAGCTCTCGCCAGAACTGCATGGCGGTGGGTGTTCTGGCACTGGTGTGTCGCCTGAGTGCGCGTGCGACAGCGGGAGCGAACTTTGATGGCAGGCTCTCTGCAAGCTTGCGCGGAGCGCCGGCCAGTACCTCGTCCGGAGTGAACGAAGGCGTACCGCCATTCATAAGTGCGAGCAAAAGCAGCGCCGCGTGATAGATGTCTGTTGAGCGCGATACCACACCAAAGGCATTGGGATCGAGAGCTTCGGGAGGAATCATCCACTGAGCGAGCAGAGTGTTGAACGCGCGAATGTCAGTCTCAAGGCGTGAGATTCCGAGATCGCCTACCTTGAATGACCAAACTGGATCCTTAGTTGGAACCATGCGGTCAAAGCTCTGGGCGACGAACACGTTGCCAGCGTGAATGTCTTTGTGGACGTAGCCAAGCAAGTGAATGTAGTCCAGTGCTTGGAGGATGTCCCGGCCCACGTACGGTACCCAGAGCTCATGATCGAGCTTCGGGTCACTGAGAATTGCATCGAGCGTCATCGTGCAGCGCTCAATGATCAGATAGAAGGTGTCCTTGTACTCAAAGGCTTGATGAATGAACGTGATGTTTGGGTGACGCAAGTGCATGAGTTTCTGCAGCTCTTGCTGCCAGTTCTCCTTGACTTCGTCGTATGTCTGGTTCCGTGGCACCAGGATTTTGGCCACAAGATCGTTGCTCCATTCGTCCGTGCACTCGTACGCCTCGCCGAAGGAACCACGGCCGATCAGCTGGCCGACAAAGTAGTACTTGCCGTCAACAGTGATCGTCTCGCCGAGCGCCGGCGGCGTGAACTGTCTTGATACGGGTTGACTGGCTTCGACGGGAGGAACTGGGAGCCCAGTGTCGAGAGCGGGGAGGGGGTTGGGTGCTGTAGGGGAGGCCATCGATGGCGTGAATTGTGCGGCCTAACGTTCGAGCTAAGCTGACCGCGGAGGCAGGCACTGTAAGCCCGGCCTGAGACAATTTACGGAGTACCTCAGGCCGGGCTTACAGTGCCTGCCGTAGCGGGTCAGCTTGAGCGAGGGGTTAGGCGGCAACCTCGCACCTACTTGGGCTCTTGTGGGGTGGCTGGTGTTGCGGGCGCCGCCGGTGGTTTTCGCGCAAACGCCGAGATCGCTTGGCTCGAGATTTCAGCTAGCTTGTCTCTCAGTTCCGGAACCACGTCCACTGCTTTCTTAAAGGCCTCTGAGCCAACTAGCTCATGCCAAGGACTTCCATGACTAGACGCCTCGACTAGTCGCAGTGGCGCCTCTTCAAGCCTCGTGAGCGCAGAGTCGAAGAGCCGCGACTCAAACGCTGAGTCAATTCTGGATGCTTCCTTCCGGTAACCCTCGTACGCTCTTGCGACAGCTGCCTTAAAGGAGTAGTCCTCAGCGAGTCTGAATCGTTGGCCAATCTGCTTTGTCGACAACCAAGCAAACCAGACGGGTGCGCCAACAGTCGCCAGTGAAAGCAGCGTATGCATCGCGATTACGCCCCACCGAGGCTCTGGTGCTGCCAAGGCAGCAGTCAACGTTTGAACTCTTTCAATTCCGAAGAAGGCGCCCAGTGCAAGCGCTGCGATCAAGCCGACAGTCCACGCGGTCATCGACCAGCCAAGGGCCTTCGCTCGCTGGTCAAAGGCAGCCGCAAGACCTCTGCTTGTGCTTGCTCTATATGCTTCCTCGCATTGTTTGAGCACGGCCTCAGCTTCTGTGCTGTGGCCCTTCATGATTGCATCTACCTTTGCCTGCGTCTTCGTCAGGGTGTCCTCGATCTCTTTCGCTCGATCAGATACAGCCTCAGAGTCAAGGTAAGACTGATATGAGTGCTTGGATGTCTCCTCGGCCTTGGACTTTGAGAATTCCAGCACTTCTGCGAGCTTCTTTCGCGCTTCGTCGAGTGCTTGCAGATCAAGCGGCAAAGACTCTGCCGCCGCGTGTGCCTTACGAATATCCTGAATCTGCGATTCGAGCTGTTCTTTCTTGGGTGCCAGTTGATCTAACTCGGCGGCAACAGACCTCACTCTCCGTGCCAAGCTACCCGGCATGGCCTTTGGGTCACTTATGACCTGCCAGTTCAGGAGTGAGGACAACAGCTCTCGCACTCCAACAAATGATGAAACATAAGCGGGCACAGCTTGCGGGGAGTTGCCACCGAACATCTGAGGAAGCGTATTTCCCTGCAGGAGTTGAAGCCTTCTCGGGAGATCTTTGACCAGCAACAGTTGATCTTCGTCTAGGCTTTCCGGTGCTGCGTTCCTTAGGTCTCGAGCCAAGAGTCTAGGGAATGCGGCAAGGTCGTGGCGCGTCAGCGCGGGACTGTGCCACCCAATACCTTCGACCAAGGTCGCGTCGCTTCCCCAGGTATTGGTCACCTGCGTCGCAAAGGCGTCAAGTGCTGCGCATAGTTTTTCGACTTCTTGGTTCAATTTGACTCCCGGTCAATGTGTGGTGATGCTACTAGCTCGGACGCACCGACTCGATATCTTTGCCGCCTAACGTTCGAGGTAAGGCGGGACCGACAGCGGAGCGTGTAAGCCCCGCGCAGGACGATGATAACTTTGGCCTGCGCGGGGCTTGCGCGCGCAGCTGTTGGGGCTCGCCTTGACCGAGGGGTTAGGCCGCACTTTGCACCACAGGCGGGTTAGTACGTTTTTGCCCATGCTCTGACTACGCTGACCAGCAGTAAAGCGGGCTGCCAAACACACCGAACGCTCCAAGGTTTTGTTTGTCTTTGCCCCAGAAGCACATGAAGCGCTTCTCAGCCTCTTGGTACACGAGCCAGTAGCCCTGCGGGTGTTCTGCGATGCAAGTAGCGACCAAGCGTTGGCCAACCTCCGCAAACGGGAACCCAGGAGGCTCGACCGTGGCGCTGACCTCATACGGCTCGCATAGGTTCTCACGAATGCTTGCCTCAATTTCGGCGCGGTTCTTCGCCTCGTCAACTCCCGCATTGACGTAAACGTCACTGACTCCAGCCGCAAGAGCGGAATTGAGGACGGACAGCGCTTCTAGTCGCGACAGCATGGATGTGAGCAGCGGTTCCCCTGTGCGGCCTAACGTTTGGCATCAGCCGCGGCCGTAAGGCCGTCGGCTGCATGCCCTAGTTGGGTCGTCTCTTTTCCGGTGGACTGCGTTCAGGGTTTCGGTCTCCGTCCACATCCCACCCGTTCTTGTCCGGGGGAAGGACACCAAGCAGACGACCTTCCGCATGCATTACCGCGCAGTAGTACGCAGACGGCGTATCCAGTGTGCCGTGCTCCATCCAAGAGCACGCTGGACACTGAGGGCACGCGGGGCGAAGGACACAGCGTAGACAACGCGAAACGTACCTTTCATTACTGGGTATCAAGGCCCGCATCTGCGGGAAGTGATACTGCATCGCATCAGACAAAGTGCCGTCATGAAGATCGTACAGGGTCTCTGGGTGTCGGACCTGGAGGCACACCTGTAGCTTGCCGTATGCGTTAACAGCCGGCCGCCTACCTGCGGCCGGACAGTTGAAAAGGCTCTTCCGGTACTTACCGCTTGACCTGCCGCGCATAATTAATCGCAGGTCATAGGATGCATTACCAGGCTCTTTCAGCCTTTCTCGCGCGGCGACTTCCGAGGAGAGTCGTAGTTGGGCCAACCGATCACATGCGGAGCTCTCATGCCAAGCGTTCAGCGTCAACTCCCAAGCATACGGGACAGCGTCCTGCGACCCCAAGGCCGCGGCCAATTGGCGGATTCTCCAAGAGTTGGCGACGAGTGACTCCAACGGGGGATACCGCATCCGAAATGGTATGTCGTTTGCTCGCAGAAGACTAAGTCCCCTAAGGAATTTTCTGAAGGCGTTAGATCTCTGGGCCGTGGATATGTATGACTGCTCGTCCCATCCGTAGATCGACACACTCACGCTCTTCGGGCGTCTTTGCCCAAGCTCAGAGGCTATGCGCCTTGTGACAAGGGTCGCATTCGTGGCAAGTGATATGTCGAGCCCGATTCGATGAGCATGGGAGTAGACCGCCAAGAAGTCGCGCCTCAAGAGCGGTTCGCCGCCGGTAAAACGAACGGTCCTGCATCCAAGGGCCCTTGCTTCCGATAGGACCCCACACACTTTCGCCGTTGACATCTCGGAGGCAGCAACAAGGGCGTCATTCGGTGCGCGCCGGATGTAGCAGTGGATGCAAGACAAGTTGCACCGCTCCGTAAGTTCGATGTCGAGCGTCTCGATCTTCTCCACACCCGGCAAGGTTGTCCTGTAATGCAATTGTACACAAGGGACAGTTTCTGTGGGCTTCATCGGGCACCTCGCGCTTCAATGATAATAGGGGCCTTGCCCTCTTCCGCAACAACTGGGACCGCCCACGGCGCACTCGTATCCGTCGTCGGAGGAGGACGAAGAGTCGCTCTCAGAAGAAGAAGCAGTTTCTCTTGCAGCTTCCTCTTCCAACCGCTTTTGTGCGACCTTTCTTGCCTCTTCACTCGCGCTTGGATGGGCTAGGATCTTCCCGAGGTTGCTTGTCGGCATTGTCCGCGCCAGTAACTCCAGAACCTCTTGGTCCAGCGATCGATGGTCGAGTACGTAGTCGTAGAATCGCCATCCAAAGTCCTGACTCGACACCAATCGCGCGAGTTGATCTGACTTCAGATCAAGTGCGTCCAGCAGGGGCCGTGCGGTCATTACCGGATCGGGCTGTAAGGATTCTCCACGCTGAGGCACTCCGCGCTCTTGTGCACGACCACCGCCCCGCCAAATCCGAACCAAGATGTCCAGAACCACAAGCGCGATCAGCACGATCACAAGCGTTGTCATGCTCCGTATCCTCCTTTGTCATGTGACCCAACGTGAAGTAGACACCAAAGGTGGTGTATAAAAAAACAGTACAAGGTGTATACTACGTCTCATCCTCTGTAGCCTCTTGATTTCTTGAAAGGTGCCGACGATGAACACGCCTGACGCGACGCAAAACACACCTTCGGAACCCAAGCTGCTCGATCAGCTTCGCGACCGGATCCGGCTGAAGCACTATAGTATAAGAACCGAAGCACAGTATGTTCAATGGGCGAGGCGATTCATCCTCTTCCACGGGAAGCGCCATCCACGGGACATGGGGGCGCGCGAAGTCGAGGCCTTTCTCACCCACCTGGCCGTGGAGGGCCGGGTGGCCGCGGCGACACAGAATCAGGCGTTGTCGGCCTTGTTGTTCCTGTACCGGGAAGTTTTGGGCATCGACCTGCCGTGGCTCGATGGCGTGGTGCGAGCCAAGCGGCCGGCGCGCTTGCCGGTGGTGTTGTCGGGCAACGAGGTGCACCGCGTTCTCGACCGGATGCCGGGAGTTCATGGGCTGCTCGCGCGTTTGCTTTACGGCAGTGGCATGCGCCTGATGGAAGGTGTTCGCCTGCGGGTGAAGGATATCGATTTCGAGCGGCGCGAGATACTGGTTCGCGACGGCAAGGGGGTGAAGGATCGCGTAACGATGCTGCCGGAGACGCTGATAGTGGAGCTGCGCGAGCATCTGCTCCGTCGCAGAAGGCTCTTCGAGGACGATCTGCGACTTGGGAAAGCCGGCGTCTACTTGCCCTTCGCACTTGAACGCAAGTATCCGGCCGCCAACCAAACCTGGAGTTGGCAGTACGTATTCCCATCCGAGAGTTACTCGATCGATCCGCGTAGCGGGCTGGAGCGCCGCCATCATCTTGACGAGAAGCGGCTGCAACGGGCGATGAAGAAGGCAGTGATCGCGGCGGGCATCACCAAGCCGGCCACGCCGCACACCCTTCGCCATTCGTTCGCCACCTCGCTGCTCGATGGTGGCTATGACATCCGCACTGTGCAGGAACTGCTGGGGCACGCCGACGTGAGCACGACGATGATTTACACGCACGTGCTCAAGCGCGGCGGGCGAGGTGTTCGGAGTCCGCTCGACGCGCTGGTGTAGAATGCGGCGGTGTGACTTTTCACGGGTAGGCTCGGCCGCTGCAGGGCGGGCTGGCACGGCGTAACCGGACGTTCTTGCCGCGGGATGTTGGGTAGGGCTGCGGCCTGACCCAAACTATTCCGCCGCGCCGCCAAGTGCCCCTGTGCCGAGCGCGACGGCGGGTCTTTGCCGTACAGATCTGGCGGCTGTTGCCCGTGCTGCCGCCCGTTTTCCTCGACCGATGATCCTCAATTCCCCCCATCTGCACCGGCACGAACGCCAACCCGACCGACCGACCTTTTCGTTGATTGCCTGGCACGCGATCAGCGCCGTCCGCGCTCGATGGCGCGTGACCTGCGGCACCTCTTCGACGGCAGGCGAGCCGCCGCTTGAACACTATCGCTGGTTACGCAAGGAACTGCACGTGCAGTTCCTCGCGCAGGGGCTGCGCACGCCGGTGCGGGTGTCGAGCAAGCGGCTGCGGAAGATGGGGGAGAGCCTGTGAACAACGATGCCGGAGAGGGAAGCCGTGAATGATGTGCTGGTGGCGCTGCTGCGCAGCTTGAAGACGCTCGGTCGCGGGCGGATCTGGTTACTGGTGCTCGGTCCGGCGGCGGTCGCCTTGCTCATCTCGATCGGGCTCGCCTTCTTCTGTCTCGACTACCTGGTAGGCAGTCTGCTCGAACAGCCGCCCTTGACCTGGCTGGCCGGCTGGGGCGCTCTCTGGCTGGCCAAACTGGCCGCCGTTCTCGGCGGCTGGCTGCTGCTGCTCGCCGTCGCCTTCGTCGGTGCCACCTTGCTGGCGGCGATCTTCGTCATGCCTCTGCTGCTCGAACAGGTGGCCACGGCCGACTACCCGGAGCTGGCACGTCTCGGCAAGGACAGCCTGACGGCCGCGGCCTGGAACAGCGTCTCGGCAGTCTTGCTGTTCGTCGTCGGCTGGCTGCTGACGCTGCCGCTGTGGTTGATTCCGGGCTTCGCACTGGTGCTGCCGATGCTCTGGATGGCCTGGCTGACGCGCCGTACCTTCGCTTACGACGCCTTGACCCTGCATGCGACCGACGACGAATGGCAGGCGCTGCGCCGCCGGCACGCCTGGCCGCTGCTGCTGCTCGGCGTCGTGCTGGCGCTGCTGACGCACATTCCGGTGCTCGGACTGCTGACGCCGACGCTGGCCGCGCTGGCCTATACTCACTACTGCCTGGAAGCGTTGCGTCAATGGCGACAGGGTGCTCTGGTCGTAGCCAGCGGCCGGCAGCTTATGCTGGAGGAAGAAGAATGAATTTCGCGGCGATCATCCTGGGCGACGAGATCCTGTCGGGGAAGCGCGCCGACCGGCATTTCGCCAAGCTCGCCGAGTTGCTGGCGGCGCGTGGTTTGCGTCTGGCCTGGGTCGAATACCTCGGCGACGAACGCCCGCGCATCGCGGCGACGCTGCGCCGCAGCCTGGCGGCCGGCGACGTCGTGTTCTGTTTCGGCGGCATCGGCAACACCCCCGACGACCACACGCGGCAGGCGGCGGCCGAGGCGCTGGGCGTCGATCTGGTGCTGCATCCGGAAGCCGAGCGCGAGATCCGTTCCCGCTTCGGCGCCGAAACGACCGATGTTCGCCTGCTTCTCGGAACCTTCCCGCGCGGCGTCGACATCATTCCCAACCCGTTCAACCGCATACCGGGCTTTCGCGTGCGCGACCACCACTTTCTGCCGGGCTTTCCGCAAATGGCGCACCCGATGGCCGAATGGGCGCTCGACACCTTCTACGCGCACCTGTTCGACCGCCAGCCGACGGTCGACAAGGCGCTTCTGCTGACCGGCGCCAACGCCTACGAGAGTGCGTTGCTCGATCTGATGGAGCGGATCGTCGCCGATTTTCCGACGCTGCGCCTGTTCAGCCTGCCGTCGATTGCCGAAGACGGCCAGCGGCGGCACCTCGAACTCGGGGTCGAAGGTGATCCGGCGACGGTCGATCGGGCGATGGCGGCCATCCTGCGCGAGGTCGAGCGGCGGGGCCTGAACTGGCAATGGAGGCCCTGATGTGAGCGTCGCCCAGGCAGCCCTGGCGCCGCGCTGCCTGTCGATCGACCTCGAAGTGAGTCTGCGCACGCGGCGCATCCGCCAGTTCGCCGCCGTGCGCGGCGACAGCGGCGAGACTTTCCGCTTCGCGGGCGGCGACCTCGCCGCCGCCCTCGATCGCCTCGACGCGCTGTCCGAAGGCTGCCGCTTCGTACTGGGCCACAACGTGCTCGACTTCGACCTGCCGCAACTCGCCGCCGTGGCGCCCGGGCTTCGGCTGCTGGCGCTGCCGGTGGTCGATACGCTGTGGCTCAATCCGCTGGCCTTTCCCCGCCATCCCTACCACCACCTGGTCAAGCACTACCAGGACGGCGGCTTGAAACGGCGCCAGATCAACGACCCTCTGCTCGACGCGCAACTGGCACTCGAGTTGTTCCATGACCAGTACCAGGCGCTGCGCCAGGTGAACCGCGAAGCGCCCGAGCGACTCGCCGCCTGGCATTGGCTGACCACGCTCGACACGGGCGGCGCGGGCCTGAACAGCCTGTTCGCGACTCTGCGTCGGCAGCTTTGCCCACGCGAGGGCGAGGCGTGGTCGGCGATCGCGCGCTGTCTGGAGGGCAGGGCCTGCCACACCCAGGCGCTGCGCCTGCTCGACGAAGCGGTGAGTCACGCCTGGCCGCTGGCCTACGCGCTCGCCTGGCTGTCGGTCGCCGGCGGCGGCTCGGTGTCGCCGCCCTGGGTGCGCCATCGTTTTCCGACTTCCGGCGCGCTGCTTCGGCGCCTGCGCGATACGGCCTGCGGTCGGGCCGACTGCGCCTGGTGCCGCGAACACCACGACGCGCCACGACAGCTCGCGCGCTGGTTCGGTTTCGCCGCGTTTCGCCCGCAGCCGGCCGACGCCGCCGGCCGCCCGTTGCAACAGGCGATCGTCGAAGCGGCGCTGCGCGGCGAGCACCTGCTCGGCATCCTGCCGACCGGAGCCGGAAAATCCTTGTGCTACCAGATTCCGGCGCTGTCGCGCTACGAAAACACCGGCGCACTGACCGTCGTCATCTCGCCGCTGGTCGCCCTGATGGCCGACCAGGTGGCCGGCTTGCGCGGGCGCGGCATCGAGTCCTGCGTTGCGATCAACGGCCTGCTGTCGATGCCCGAACGCGCCGATGCGCTCGATCGCCTGCGCCTCGGCGAGATCGCGATCGTCATCGTGGCGCCCGAGCAGTTGCGCAACCCCACTTTGCGCAAGGCGCTCGCGCAGCGCGAGATCGGCGCCTGGGTGCTCGACGAGGCGCACTGCCTCTCGAAGTGGGGGCACGACTTTCGCCCCGACTACCGCTACGTCGGGCGCTTCGTGCGTGAAAACGCGGCCGACGGGGCGCTGCCGCCGATTCTCTGTCTGACGGCGACAGCCAAACCCGACGTGGTAGCCGATATCGTCGCCCATTTCGCCGAACAACTCGGCGTCGAAATGCGCGTTTTCGACGGTGGTGCCAGCCGCGAAAACCTCGACTTTGCCGTGCTGCCGACCACTGTTCCCGAGAAGTTCGCCCACATCCACGAGCTGTTGACGGCCGAACTGCCGGACGACGGGCCGGGCGGCGCCATCGTCTATTGCGCGACCCGCCGGCGCTGCGAGGAAGTTTCGGCTTTCCTGCGGCAGAAGGGAATGGCGGTGGCGCACTTTCACGCCAGGCTGCCGCCGGAGAGCAAGAAGAACGTGCAGGAAAGCTTCATTCGTGGCGACTTGCGGGTGATCGCCGCGACCAACGCTTTTGGCATGGGAATCGACAAACCCGATGTGCGTCTGGTGGTCCATGCCGACATCCCGGGGTCGCTCGAAAACTACCTGCAGGAAGCCGGCCGCGCCGGGCGCGACCAGCAGGCGGCACGCTGCGTTTTGCTGTATACGCCGGAGGATGTCGAGCGCCAGTTCGGCATGTCGGCGCGCTCGCGGCTCAGCCGCCAGGAGATTCAGGCCGTTCTGCGTTCGCTGCGCCAACTCGACCGCAAGAAGCGCAAGGACGGCGAAGTCGTCGCCACCCCCGGCGAGATCCTGGCCGAAGACGAGGAGGGCGGCTTCGAGCGCGATTCGGCGACCGACGATACGCGCGTCCGGACCGCGGTCTGCTGGCTCGAGGAAGCGCGCCTGCTGACCCGCGAGGAGAATCAGGTGCAGGTCTTCGCGTCCTCGCTGCGCGTCGCGTCGGTCGACGAGGCACGCCGCCGGCTGGCGCGTGCGATGCTGCACAACGATTACCAGCGTCAGTTGCTGGCCGTCGTCGCCGCGCTGATCGGCGCGCCGCCCGACGAAGGACTGTCGACCGACGAGCTAATGGGGATCTCCGGCCTCGGCGCCGAGAAGCTGCGCGCCGCCTTGCACGATCTCGAGCGTCTGGGCGTCGCCAGTAACGACACGGCCTTGACCGCCTACCTCCAGGTGGGCGTCGAAAACTCGTCGAGGCAGCGCCTGGATTCGGCATGCCGCCTGGAAAGCGCACTGCTCGACCGGCTGCGCGAACAGGCGCCCGATCTTCTGCGCGGCGAGACGTCGGCCTTGCAACTGCGTCTGCTCAGCCAACGCCTGCAGGACGATGGGCATCCCGGCGCGCTGCCAGCCCGTTTGCGGCGGCTTCTCGCCGGCCTGGCCGGCGATGGCCGAAACGACGATGGCGGCGTCGGCAGCATCGCACTGCGCCGCCTCGACGCCGAGACGGTGGCGCTTCGCTTGCAGCGTGACTGGCCGGCGCTGGCGCGCACGGCGCAGTTGCGGCGCAGCGCCGCGACGCGCCTGCTCGAACACCTGCTCGCCTGCCTGCCGGCCGGCGCGCGCGGCAACGATCAGTTGGCGGAAACGACGCTCGGCCGCTTGCTCGCCGCGCTCGAAGCCGACCTGGTGCTGAGGGCGGAAGTGCGGGACACGTCGCGCCTGCTCGACCGCGCGCTGCTCTGGCTGCACGAACAGGAAGCGATCCGTCTCAACAAGGGCTTGGCGGTTTTTCGTCCGGCGATGACGATCCGCCTCGACACGGACTGGAAGCGCCAGTTCCGGCAGCCGGACTACCTTCCCTTGAAACTGCACTACGCGGAACAGGTGGTGCAGATCCACGTCATGGCCGAGTACGTGCAGCGCGGTCTGCACGCGATGGCCGACGCGCTGCGCTTGACGGTCGATTATTTCCGTCTGCCGCGCGCCGAGTTTCTGCAGCGCTGGCTGCCCGACCGCGAGGACGAGCTGGCACGGCAGACGACGGCGCAGTCGTGGCGGCGGATCGTCGAGGCGCTGAATAATCCTGTGCAGCAGGGTATCGTCGCCGACGAGCGCGAAGAGGGCAACGTGCTGGTTCTCGCGGGTCCCGGGTCGGGCAAGACGCGCGTTCTCGTGCACCGGATTGCCTGGCTCGTCCGGGTGCGTCGCGAGAACCCGGCGAGCATCCTGGCGCTGGCCTACAACCGGCACGCCGCGGCGCAGATCCGGCAGCGGCTCGCCGAGCTGATCGGCCACGAGGCGCGTGCGGTCAGCGTCCTGACCTGCGACGCGCTGGCGATGCGCCTGGTGGGAGCGAGTTTTGCCGGCCGCCGAGGGCTAGACGACGAGGGCGTCGAGGCCGCGCTGAACGCCGTTCGCCGGCAGGCGATCGGCCTGCTGAAAGGCGAAGGGCTGCTGCCGGAGGAGGCCGACGCGCAACGCGACCGTCTGCTCGGCGGCTTTCGCTGGATCCTGGTCGACGAATACCAGGATATAGGACCACAACAGTACGAATTGATCGCCGCGCTGGCCGGACGCGGCCGAGGCGGCGATGACGACGGGCGGCCGAATCTGCTCGCCGTCGGTGACGACGACCAGAACATTTATGCTTTCAGCGGCGCGTCGGTCGACTTCATTCGCCGCTTCGCGGCCGACTATGCCGCGCGTACGGTGCATCTGATCGACAACTACCGGGCGACGGCACACCTGGTGGACGTCGCCAATCGGCTGATTGCGCCAGCGGCGAATCGCCTCAAGGTCGAGCAGCCGATCCGCGTCGACCGGTCGCGCCGCCGACTGCCGCCCGGCGGCGACTGGCAGTCCATCGACCGGCTGGCGCAAGGGCGCGTTCAGGTGCTGCCGGTAGGCGGCGACGCGCGGACGCAGGCGCTGGCCGTGGTCACCGAATTGCAGCGCCTGGCCAGCCTGGTCGCCGATTGGGACTGGGCGCGCTGCGCGGTGATCGCTCGCGAATGGAAATGGCTGCAAGCCGTGCGCGCCTGCTGTGAGGGGAAAGGCATCGCCGTACAGATGGCCAGTGAAGAGCACGCGTCCTTCTCGCGCCGGCGCGAAACCCAGGCGCTGCTCGACTGGTTGAGCGGCGACGGCGCGGACGGCAAACCGGTCGCGGCGGCGGCCGTCGCCGCCTGGCTAGACGAACAACCCGACAGCCCGACCGGCGCAATGCTTGCCGAAGCGGTAGAGGAGTACGGTTGCGAGACCGGCGGCGCCGAGTTGCCACGCCGACACTTCATCGAGTGGCTCGCCGAGTGGAGCCGCGAGGCGCGTCGCCGGCAGAGCGCCCTGCTGCTGCTCACCGCCCATCGTGCCAAGGGACTCGAGTTCGACCATGTCGCGGTGCTCGATGGCGGCTGGTCGGCGGCTGGCGAGGCGTGCGCCGGCCGACAGGAGGCGGATGCCGAGCGTCGCCTGTACTACGTGGCCGTGACGCGTGCCCGCTCGACGTTGTTGCTGGCGCGCTTCGAGCGCGGTAACCCGTTCATCGACGCCCTGCCATGCGCGGCCTTTCTCCTGCGTCGCGCGCCGCTCCGGCTGCCGCCGCCGGAGCCGGAGCTGTCGCGGCACTACCAGAAACTGGACGCAAGTCAGGTGCATCTTAGTTGGGCCGGACTCCATCCGACCTGGCATCCGCTGCATCGCGCGCTCGCCGCGCTTGCTCCGGGCGATCCGCTCAGCTTGCGACGCCAAGGCGGACGCTGGTTGTTGCGCGATGCGCAGGGGAGGGTGGTCGGGCGACTCGCCGCCAGCTATTCGCCGCCGGCCGGCATGATTTGCGTTGCGGCGAGCGTGGCGGCGATCATCGTCCGCTACGCGGCGGACGGCAAACCGGAATACCTTTCCCGGCTGCGCTGCGAGCGCTGGGAAGTGGTCCTACCGGAACTGGTCTTCGCGCCGCCGCCCCGCGGCTAAGCGCCGATCAGCGCCGACAGCTCACGCTGGAGCAGATCGGCATTGCCGAGGTTGAGCTCGACGAGACGGCGCAGATGGGTCACGCTGTCGATGTCGATCGACTGGCAGACGAGACCGGCCAGCCCGGCCCGGCCATGGGCGACGCGGCTCTGCATGCAAATCCGGTCGCCGGTATCGTCGAGTTCCACCTGCAGCAGGCACGCGGCACCGCTCGGCAGCTCGACGCTCTCGGGCAGCCCAAGGAGTGCTCCCTTCAGGGAAAGGTCGAGTACCCGCACCGCCAGATGTTGGTCGCCGAGTACCAATTGCGCCGGCGAATCGAAGGCGATCCGGGAATAGTGGCGTCGTTCTTCGTTCATGGTGACTGGCTCCGCAGGCTTACTTGCCGGGGATTTTACCCCAAAGGACCTTGTGGAGTTGCAACTGAAAGCGGACCGGCAGACGGTCGGCGAGAATCCACTCGGCCAGCGTCGTCGCCGGCAGTTGGTCGGCGACCGGCGAGAAGAGCAGCGGGCAGAGCTTCGCCAACTGCCGTTCGCCGATCACTTGTCGCGCCCATTCGTAGTCGGCACGGTCGCTGAGGACGAATTTCAGCTCGTCGTCGGGGGTCAGTTGCGACAAATTGGCCCAGTGGTTGCGGTGCGATTCGCCGGAGCCGGGGGCTTTCAGGTCGACGATTCGCGAAACACGTCGATCGACCGCACCGATGTCGAGCGCGCCCGAGGTTTCGAGCGACACGGCATGGCCGGCATCGCACAATTGGCTGAGTAGCGCCAGGCACGCCGGCTGGGCGAGCGGCTCGCCGCCGGTGACACAGACGTGGCGCACACCGTGGCGCGCCACTTCGGTAAGTATTTCGTTCAGCGACATCGTCCGCCCACCGCTGAAGGCATAAGCCGTGTCGCACCACACGCAGCGCAACGGGCAGCCGGTCAGGCGAACGAACACCGTCGGCAGCCCGACGCGAGAGCTCTCGCCCTGCAGGGACAGGAAGATCTCGCTGATCCTGAGCGCCAGCGGTCGGCCGGAATCCGCCAAGGACCTATTTCTTGAGGCGCTGTCTGGCGGTGGTCGCCGCCGCGCTGTCCGGGTACTTGACGACCAGCGCTTCCAACGTGCCCTTGGCGCCCTTGGCGTCGGCGAGTTCCTGCTGGCAGGTGGCGATGTTGAGCAAGGCGTCGGGCGACTTCGAGTTGGTGGGCCATCGGCCGACCACCACGCGATGCGCATCGATCGCCTTCTTGCAGTCGCGCAGCGCGTAATGCGCGTTGCCGAGCCAGTAATACGCGCTGGGTGTCAGGGCACTGTCGGGATGCGCCTTGGCAAAGCCGTCAAAGGCCGCGGCGGCTTCCTTGAGTTTATTGGCCCGGAACAGGTTGAGCGCCGCTTCGTACTCGCGCGTTTCGGCAGCCGGGTCGCTGGCCGCTTTGCGCGGTGCTTCGCTTGCCGGCCGGCTGTCTTCGGTCGGCCGCGGGTCGCCGCTGGCCGCGATTTGCGGTTCGAGCTTGCGCAAGCGGCCGTCGAGGTCGACGTAGAAATCCTGTTGCCGCTTGCGAGCCGATTCCAGCTCGTAGGTCAGCGTTTCCACCTGGCCGCGCAGACGGGCATTCTCTTCGCGCAGCGCCTGGATCTGGTTGGCCAGTTCGATCTGTCCCTTGGCCACCGTGTCCAGGCGTTCGTTGGTCTTGATCGCGAGATCCTTGAGCTGGCGTCTGGCCTCGTCGTCGTCGAACAGACCCGCCTGCGTCTGCGGCACACCGCCGAGAGCGCCCAGCAGAAGCACGATTGCCCGAGCGCGGCCGACGCCGGCCGCGCCTCGCGAAGCCAGGCACGCCATCCTAGAACTCGCCGCTATACAACATGTCGCCGCGCCGGTTCTGCGCCCAGGCACTCTCGTCGTGGCCTTCGTCCTTCGGTTTCTCTTCGCCGAGGCTGACCGACTCGATCTGGTCTTCGCGAGCGCCCAGCAGGGCCAGCATCTTGCGGATCGCGTCGGCGCGCTTCTGGCCGAGCGCCAAGTTGTATTCGCGGCTGCCGCGCTCGTCGGTATTGCCCTGGATGAGCATCTTGAACTGGCGATTGTCGGTCAGGAACTTGGCGTGTGCGGTCACCAGATCCTTGTACTCGGCCTTCACTTCATAGCTGTCGAAGTCGAAGTACACGCTGCGTTTCGACAAGATGCTCTTGGGATCGGTCAGCGCGGCCGGCAAGCCGCGACTCTCGACACCGCCGGTGGTCACCGTGGTCACGCCGCCCGAGCCGCCGCGGCTTTCGACCGGGGCGCCGCCCGCCGTATCGCTGCTGTCGGGGGTGGAACCGCAGCCGGCGAGCATAAGCGCGAGGGCAGCCGGGATGACAAGGTGTTTCATAGTGATTCTCCTGCGGAAAATTCGGAGCAAAGTGGCTTCCTATTTGTTGAACGGACCCCATGCCGGTTCGCGAACATCGCCCGCCGAAATGGTAAGGCGCTGCTTGATGCGTCCGTCGATCGATACTGCGGAGAGCACTCCACGGCCGCCCTGCTCGGTAGCGATCAGGATCATCCGGCCGTTCGGCGAAAAACTCGGCGATTCATCCTTGTGCGAGTCGGTCAGAACCTGCACCTGCCGGCTCGCCAGGTCCATCACGCTGAGGCGGAAACTGCCGTCGCGTCGGCTGATGAAAGCCATCGACTTGCCGTCCGGAGACAGGCGCGGAGTAACGTTGTAACTGCCTTCGAAGCTCATCCGCTGCACCTCGCCACCACCGACGCCGACCCGATAGATCTGCGGACTGCCGCCACGATCCGACGTGAAATAAACGTATTGCCCGTCCGGCGAGAAATTGGGTTCGGTATTAATCGCGCTGTCGGCGGTCAGCCGCTGTACTCCCGAGCCATCGGCATTGACGGTGAAAATCTGCGAGCCGCCATCCTTGCTCAGCACGACGGCCAGCTTGCGGCCGTCCGGCGACCACGCCGGCGCCGAGTTGGAGCCCTTGAAGTTGGCCACCACGACGCGTTTGCCGGAAGACAGCGAGTGGACGTAGACCACCGGCTTCTTGTTCTCGAAGGATACGTAGGCCAGACGACTGCCATCGGGCGACCAGGAAGGCGAGATGATCGGTTCCTTGGAAATCAGCGCCACCTGCTCGTTCTGCCCGTCGGCGTCGGCGATGTGCAACTCGTAGCGCGACGCACTGGCGCGCACGACATAGGCGACGCGCGTCGAGAAAATGCCCGGCTGGCCGGTCAGCTTTTCGTAGATGACGTCGGCGATCCGATGGCCCGCAGCGCGCAACATGGGTTTCGAGGTGACGAAGGCCGAACCGCCGAGGACACTGGCTCTATTGACGTCGTAGAGGCGGAAACGCGCTTCCTTGCGGCCGTCGCTGCTTTCCCCGATGCTGCCGGCGGCCAGCGCATCGGCTCCCCGGCTCTTCCACTCGTCGTAGAGCGGCGGTGACGCCTCGGTCATCGCCGTGCTGCCGGGGTCGATCATCTTGAACAGGCCGCTGCGCTCGAGGTCGGCGCGCACGACGGAAGTGACGACACGCGCCGCGCCGGCTTCACCGCCGAAATCGGCAATCGCCACTGGAATGCGATTGGCTCCGGCGCCCGTAATCTCGATGGTCAGTTGCCCGTGTGCCGGTGCCTGCAGCAGGGCTAGCACGCCGCACATGACTAGCCCGGCGCGAATTTTGAGGACGAAGGAAAACATGGCGCAGTCCAGGACAGAATGCGCGATTATATCGTCTCCGAACGCGTCGAATATGTAACGAAACGTGATCCTCCGGCATGCCGGCCGGACGAGGCCATGGGGTGGTCTAATCGTCGTGTGGCTTGTAGGGAATGCTGAGCACGCGCGAAAAGAGTTCCGGCTGGGCCGGTTTGGGCAGCGGTGAAGACTTGCGGATCGCCCGCTCGACGGCGGCGTCCAGCGCCGGGTTGCCGCTCGAGCGGCGCACCTTGACGTCGAGAACTTCACCGGTCGGGAGTTGGGTGACCTCGAAGACGGCCTGCGGATTGCCCTGAATGCCGGGCGGCAGCGAAATGTTGCCGCGGATCTTGCCGCGCACCTTGTCGATGTACTCGGCCAGCCCGCGCTTGTTTTCCGCGGCCGCCGCCTGCTCGGCCTGCAATTGCCGGCTCAGGCGCGCCTCCGCGTCGGCGCGGGAGCGTCGATCCTGGGCGGCCTTCTGCTCGGCTTTGTTCTGTTGCAGTTCCTTCTGTTCGCGCGCCAGTTGGTCGCTGAAATCCGGCCGCCGTTCGGGCTCCGGCTTCCTTACGTCGTCCTTGCGGGTGCTTTCCTTCGCTGGTGGCTCCTTGGCCTTGGTCTCCTCTTTCCTCAGCGCTTCCTTCGGCTTGGGCTCCTCCTTTTTGGCGGTCTCCTTCGGCTTCGCTTCCGCTTTCCGGGGCGGCTCCTTCAGCGGAATGTCCGGCTTGACCGGCGGTTTCGCTTCGACCTTCGGTTCGGGTTTCGGCACCGCCTTGGCCGGCGGTTTGGGTTCGGGCTTCGGTTCGGGTTTCGGTTCCGGTCTTGACTCCGCTACAGGCGCCGGCTTGGTCGGCGGCTTAGGCTCAGCTTTGGGGGTGGGCCGGGGTTCCGGTCGTGGCTCCGGTTTCGCCTCCGGCTGACTCGGCTCCGGTTTCGGCTCCGGCTGACTGGCGGCGATCGGCGTCGGCGCGCTGCGCCAGACCTCGACTTCGACCGCGCTGGGCGGCTTGCTCTTCCACTGTACGCCGAGGAACAGCGCACCGATCAGGAGCGCGTGTACGGTCGCCGCGAGCGCCAGCGATGGCCACTTCGCCGGGTCTTCCTGCGGCGGCCGGATGATGGGTTCGACAGCTTCCACCGATCACGAACCCGTTAGCCGTTTTGTTCGACGAGCAGGCCGATGCGCTTGACTTGCGCCTTCTGCAGCGCGGCCATCACATCCATCACCGCCTGATAGTTGGCCTTCTTGTCGCCGGCGACGAGCACCGGCTGATCGGCATCCTTCTGCGCCGCGACCACAGCGCTCCCCAGATCGCCGAGGCTGACACGCCGGCCTTCGGATTTTCCCGGCAGCACCAGCGTCAGCTTGCCGTCCGCCGTGACGTCGACGCGCAGCGCGTTGTCCTTGGTCTGCGCCGCCTTGCCGACGGACGGAACGTCGATCGTGCCAGTGGTCATCATCGGCGCCGTCACCATGAAAATGACCAGCAGCACGAGCATGACGTCGATGTAGGGGACGACGTTGATTTCGTTTTTCAGGCGACGCGGGCGCATGGCCATGGACTTACCTCATCTGCCGTTGCAGGATGTTCGAAAACTCTTCCATGAAAGACTCGAAACGCGACGACAGGCGATCGATTTCGTGCGCGAACCGGTTGTAGGCGACGACCGCCGGAATCGCCGCGAACAAGCCGATCGCCGTTGCCACCAGCGCTTCGGCGATGCCCGGCGCGACCGCGGCAAGAGTTGCCTGTCCGACGTTGGAGAGGCCGCGGAACGAGTGCATGATCCCCCAGACCGTCCCGAAAAGGCCGACGTAGGGGCTGACCGAACCGACCGAGGCCAGAAAGGCGAGATGCGAGTCGATGCTGTCCATCTCGCGCTGATAGGTGGCGCGCATGGCGCGCCGCGAACCGTCGATGACGTCCTTCGGGTCGAGATTCTTCTGGCTGCGCAGTTTGGTAAACTCGCGGAAGCCGGCTTCGAAGATGCGCTCCATGTTGCCGGTACTGTGGCGGTCGTTGATCGCGCTCTGGTAGAGGCTGTTGAGGTCGCCGCCGCTCCAGAAGTCACGCTCGAACTGCTCGGTCTGCGCGCGCGCCGCCTTGACCGTGAACCACTTGCGGAAAATGTAGTACCAGGACATGAACGAGACGCCAGCCAGGAGCAGCATGACGGCCTGGACGACGGCGCTGGCGTTGAGAATCAGATGCAGTATGGAGAGGTCTTGGGCGACGTTCATTGCAGGGCTTCCAGTTTGGACCGCAGGAGAGCGGGAATCGGAGTGGCTCTCATCTTTGCCGAGTCTACACAGACGATGCGGATGGTCGCGCCGACCAGTTCCTCCCACGCGCCCCCGGCGGCGCGCCGGATGTGCTGGCGGAAAAAAATCTGCGCCTGACCGATCTTCTCGACTTCGAGTCCGACGACGAGTTGATCGTCGAGCCGTGCCGGTTTCAGGTAGTCGACGCTGACGCTGCGCACGACGAAGGCGATGCCGGGATCGCGTAGCAGGTCGGCCTGTTGGTGGCCTATCCCGCGCAGCCATTCGGTCCGGCAGCGCTCTAGGAACTTCAGGTAGTTGGCGTAATAGACCACGCCGCCAGCGTCGGTATCCTCGTAGTAGATGCGGATGGGGATCGTGAAAGCGTTGGGTTTCTGCGGGTGTTTCATGGCCGGTTGGGATTCTAGTGCAGCATGCCTGCGACGAATGTAAGTGTTTGTGATCGGGTTTCGTTGCTCGTTATTCGTTGTCGCCGCGTACCGTATCACGGAGCCCGCCAGAACTCGCCCTGCGCGGTGCCGGGCAGGCTGTCGATGCCAAGGTGACGGTAGACCGCCGCCGTTGCCATCCGTCCGCGCGGCGTGCGCTGCAGAAAACCCTGCTGGATCAGGTACGGTTCGAGCACATCCTCGATCGTATCCCGCGCTTCGCCGATCGCCGCGGCCAGATTGTCGACGCCGACGGGCCCGCCGCCGAACTTGTCGATCACCGCCATCAGCAGTTTGCGGTCCATGACGTCGAGTCCGCCGTGATCGACGTCGAGCATCCGCAGGGCGAGATCGGCCACTTGGCGCGTGATGTGGCTGTTCGCCCTGACTTCGGCAAAATCGCGCACCCGCCGCAGCAAGCGGTTGGCGATGCGCGGTGTGCCGCGCGAACGACGAGCGATTTCCAGCGCACCGCCCGGATCGGTCGCCACCTTGAGCAACTGCGACGAGCGCGTGACGATCAGGGTGAGTTCCTCGGGAGTGTAGAACTCGAGCCGGGAGACGATCCCGAAACGGTCGCGCAGGGGATTGGTCAGCATGCCGGCACGCGTCGTCGCGCCGACCAGCGTGAAAGGCGGCAGATCGAGCTTGACCGAACGCGCCGCCGGCCCCTCGCCTATCATGATGTCGATCTGAAAGTCTTCGAGTGCCGGATAGAGAATCTCCTCGACGACCGGCGACAGGCGATGGATTTCGTCGATGAACAACACGTCGCGCGGTTCGAGGTTGGTCAGGATTGCCGCCAGGTCTCCGGCGCGCTCGAGTACCGGGCCCGATGTCGAGCGCAGGTTGACTCCCATTTCGGCGGCGATGATGTGCGCCAGCGTGGTCTTGCCGAGCCCCGGCGGACCGAAGAGGAGGACATGGTCGAGCGTATCGCTGCGTCGCCTGGCCGCCTCGATGAAGATCGACAACTGCTCGCGAATTTTTGCCTGGCCGACGTACTCGGCCAGGCAGCGCGGCCGCAGGGCGCGCTCGATGACTTCTTCCTGAATCGATTTCGACTCCGGCGAGATCAGGCGGTCGACCGGCGCCGCGCCGAGGTCGTCGGTCTCGATCATCGTGTCGCGTTCTCGCTGCCGGTCGACACCAGGACTTTGGGATTGGCGTGGGCCAGCCATTCGCGGATCAGCACCTGGCCAAGGGCGAGCAAGGTCGGCCCGAGGAAAAGGCCGATGAAACCGAAAACCAGTACGCCGCCGAAGACGCCGACCACGATCAGCAGCAGCGGCAGGCTGGCGGTACGCGATATCAAGATCGGTTTGAGGAAGTTGTCGACGCTGCTGATGCCGAACATTCCCCAGAGCACCATGAATATCGCCCAACCGGTCTGCCCTTCGTTGTACAGCCATACGGCGGCACCGAGCCAGATCAGCGTCGCCCCGACGACGGGAATCATCGAGAAGAAGAAAGTGGCCAGGGTCAGAATGACGACGCCCGGCACCCCGGCGATGAGAAAGCCGATCATCGCCACCACGGCCTGCGCCGCCGCCGTTCCGACGATGCCGGCCATGACGCCGGTGACCGTTCCTTCGACCAGCGCCAGCATCCGCTCGCCGAGATCGCCAGCCAGCATGCGGCTGCCGGTATGCAGCGCATCGACGTAGAGATGGGCGTCGCGAAAGATGAAAAAAACGAAGAAGATCACCAGCACCAGTTGCAGCAAACCCTGCGCGAATAGCGCGACGGCGGCGAGTGCCAGCCGGCGGGTCGGATCGAGGAACTGGTGCAGGAGGTTGTTCATTTCCTCGCGGCTCGCCGCCAGTTCGTGCCAGTAGCCGGCGATGCTGGGGCCGGCGATCGGCAGGCTGAGCAGCCAGGCCGGTGGCTCGGCGGGCAAACCCCGTTCCATCAGCGGCTTGAAGTAGCGAATGGCAATCTCGATGCCGTCGGCGAGCGAGCCCGAGAGCAGCGCCATCGGCGCCACGAGCAGCAGCAGCAGCAGCATCGAGACGAGCAGCGCGGCCAGGCTGCTGCGCCCCCGGCAAAGGGTGAGCAGGCGGTTGCGGATCGGCAGCGTCGTCACGCAAATCACGATCGCGAACAGCAGGGTGCCGGTGAAGGGCAGCAGCACGGCGATACAGCCGACGAGCAGCAAGGCGACGAGCGCAATCTGAATGAGTTGTTTGTGACCAGGGTTCATTGGTGGTTGATTCAGACCCTTGACAGCCGCTTGAGCGCCTGGCGAATGCCATCGGATGTGCTGACGTCGGCCGCCAACTCCCGTACGGCCGAGGTCGCTTCGCGGTCATTGTAACCCAGTGCCAGCAGGGCATTCAGAATGTCGCTGTGGCTTCCCTCGGCGGGCACGGTGCTGGCCGGCAAGGCGTCGGCCAGCTTTCCCTTGAGCTCGAGCAACAGTCGTTCGGCGGTCTTGGTACCGATACCGGGCACCTTGGTCAGCCGGCCGACGTCCTGGCGGGCGACGACCTGCGCCAGGTCGCCGACCGACAGGCCGGAGAGCACCGACAAGGCCAGGCGCGCACCGACGCCCGAGATCTTCAGCAGCTGGCGAAATGCGAAGCGCTCGGCTTCACTGGCAAAACCATAAAGAAGATGTCCGTCCTCACGCACCACAAAGTGGGTCAGCAAGGACAGCTTCTCGCCGTTGGCCGGCAGGTTGTAGAAGGTGCTCATCGGCACGTCGATTTCGTAGCCGACCCCGCCGACGTCGAGCAGCACCTGGGGCGGGTTTTTTTCCAGCAGGATGCCGCTCAGCCGGCCGATCATGAGTTGTTCTCCCTCACTGGCCGACGATCAGCCTGCCGTTACGAACCCGCAGACTCCGGTTCACCAGTTGCCCCAGCCCCTGTCCGCCGTGCGCATGCGTGATGGCACAGGCCAGCGCATCGGCCGCGTCCGGGCTAGGATCTCGCGACAGAGACAAGAGCCGGCGCACCATGTGCTGCACCTGCATTTTGTCGGCGTGACCGTTGCCGACTACCGCCTGCTTGACCTGCAGCGCGGTGTATTCGGCAACGTCCAGGCCACTGGCGACCAGGGCGCTGATCGCCGCACCGCGCGCCTGACCGAGGAGCAGCGTCGATTGCGGATTGACGTTGACGAAAACGATCTCCACCGCCGCCTGGTCAGGCCGGTGTGCCGCTACCAGTTCGCGCACTCCGGCGTGAATCGTGCCCAGTCGGCCAGGCAGCGAATCCTTGAGGTCGGTCCGGATGCAGCCGCTGACCAGGTAGGCTAGTCGCTTGCCGGTTTTCTCGATGACACCGAAACCCGTAATGCGCAATCCCGGGTCAATACCGAGTATGCGCCGCGTCGGCTTGGCGACATCACTCATCGTGCCGGCGCGCGGGCCAGATAGACGCCGCCCACGGCCAGTGCCATGCCGGCCAGCGCCAGCGCCGGCAGTGTTTCGTCGAACACCAGCCAGGCGATGACCGCCGTGCTCGGCGGCGTCAGGTAGAACAGGCTGGCGACATTCACCGCGCTGCCACGGCGAATCAGCACGTTGAGCAGACTGATGGCACCGAAGGAGAGCACCAGTACGAGCCACAGCAGCGCGAAAACAAACGGTGGCGTCCAATCGATTCGCATGCTCTCGGTCGCCCAGGCGACCAACGCCGTCAGCACGGCGGTGGGAAGAAACTGAATCAAGGCCCCGGTGCGCAGATCGAAGTGCGGACAGAAGCGCTTCTGGTACAGCGTTCCCAGCGTGATGCCGAACAGAGCGACCAGCGCCGGCAGCAGCATCGCCGCCAGCGGCACCTCGCCGAGCTTGTTGGCGACGACCAGCGTCACGCCGGCAAAGCCGAGAATCAGCCCCAGCCACTGCCGTGGCGAGACGTGTTCGCCGAGCAGGACGCCGGCGCCGCAAGCCGTCAGCAAAGGTTGCATGCCGACCACCAGCGCCGTCACGCCAGCCGGCAGGCCGTGCTTGATGGCCACGAATACGCCACCCAGGTAAAGCGCATGCACCAGCACGCCCGATAAGCCGATGTGGACAAACTGGCGCGTGTCGGATGGCCATGGCGCACGCGTCGCGAGGACGAAGAGCGTCATCAGTGCAAGGACCAGGAGGTAGCGGGCGAGCAGAAAGGTCAGCGGTTCGGCGTAGGGCAGGCCGAGCTTGGCGCCGATAAAGCCGGTGCTCCACAGGAAGACGAAGAGGAAAGGCAGCAGGGAGGACGAGCGGGGCATGGAGTAGGCTTCGTGACGCAGGGCTGAAGTGTATCAAGCATCGTGGTGGCGAGGGCGATCAGCCTCGCCACCTGTACGGCGATGGGCGGTCATTCCCGCCTCATCGCTTGCTGCCCTGACATGAGCGACGACCCGCCGAAGCGGGGTGTCGGGTCGATGGCCTCCCCCCAAAAGGGCGGACTATTTTTTCGCCGCCCCGGCTTCTTCTTTTTTCGCTGCCGATTCAGCGTCCTTCTTCGCCTTCGCCGCTGCTTTCTTGTCTTCCGCGGTATTCTTCTTCGTGGCGTCGGCTTTGGCGGCTTCGGTCTTCGTGGCCGGCGTCGCGGCCGCTGCTGCCGTCACGGGAGCCGCTGCCGGGGCGGCTGCCGCCGGTGCGGCGGGTGCCGCCGGTTTGGCCGATTCGGCCTTGGCGGCAGGCAGCGCGGCGCCACTCGGTGCGCTGGCTGCCGCGGGTTTGGCCGTTGCCGGTGCAGCCGGAGCGGTGGTCGCCGCTGGAGTGGCCGACGGCGTTGCCGGTTTGGCAGGGGTGGTCGGTGCCGATGGTGTCGCGGGAACGGCCGGCGGCTTGGCCGCCGCGGCCGGAGTCGTGCCAGCCTTGGCCGTCGTCGGGCCGCTCAGCGCCACGTCCTGCTTGATTTTCCCCAGAACCGCCGGGCCGATGCCGGGAACCTTGGTCAGATCCTCGACGGTCTTGAAGTCGCCGTTCTTCGTCCGGTAGTCGATGATCGCTTTGGCCTTGACCGGGCCGATGCCGGTCAGCATCTGCAGTTCCTGTTCATTGGCGGTATTGACGTTGACCGCGGCGAAGGCATTGAGCGTGACCATCAGCAGACCGACCAACAGAGCAATGAGCTTGTGCATAGGGTTCCTCCTGGGTGGATGGGGTTGGCAGAACATTCGGCGTGGTTCGGCATCGTGCTCCGCAAATAAGTTCAACGCTGGCGCGTGCCGTTTCGTTGACCTGCGACCACAGGTGCCGATGCCCGCCGCCTCGGCCCGGTGGCGTCTGGGCTCAGTTGCGCGGCGGTCGGCGAAATCCCAGAGCTTGGGAAATCTCGTTCGCCGTCGCCTTGATCGGCGTCACCCAGTCGGGATTGTGGCGATCGCTGGGGGCCGATATCGACAGCCCGGCGACGAGCCGCCCTTCGTCGTTGCGGATCGGCGCGGCGACGCAGCGCAGGCCGATCTCGGCCTCCTCGTTGTCATAGGCGACGTCGTGTCGGCGAATCTTTTCCAGATCTTTCTCGAGCGCCTCGATGCGGGTCAGCGAATGGGGTGTCTTGCCCGGCAGGCCGGTGCGCCGGGCATAGGCGCGCACCTCGGGCACCGTGTCGGCGGCCAGGAACAGTTTGCCGACCGAAGTGAGGTG
Source organism: Accumulibacter sp. (assembly GCF_029255285.1). GTDB lineage: Bacteria > Pseudomonadota > Gammaproteobacteria > Burkholderiales > Rhodocyclaceae > Accumulibacter. Next base: position 53,052 of record NZ_JAPUVI010000106.1, on the reverse strand, counting down.
CAGCGGCGCGCGCCCGCCCACCAGATAGACGACGCGTACCAGAGAGCGGCCGCTCGAGGTGCGCTCCACGTAGATGATTTCGTCCGCGTGGCGAATACCGAGATTGACCGCCTCGCCGACCACTTCGTGCAACTGCTGCATGTAGGGGAGCGCGACCTGGCGAATGTTGATCCGCGATTTGACGATATTGCCCAGTTCGAGCAAGCGGATGCCGAGCGCATAGCTGCCGGCTTCCTGCCGCTCGACGATGGCGGCGCTGTTCATCGCCGCCAGGATGCGATGCGCGGTCGACGGATGCAGGCCACTTTCCCTGGCCAGAATCTTGAGGCTGACCGGTTCCGGCTGGTCGGCCAGCACGTCGAGCAGCGCCATCATTCGTTCGATGACCTGGATCGATGTTTTTTCTGCCTGTTGTTCGGCCATGGTTTCCCGTTCAACCTTCCGATTGCGAAATTGTCCTCGGGCGCTCCGCCATTCGCCCGCCATACCTTGTGCGGCGCAACATCTTACCATCATGCGCTCGTCGCGGTTCGTTGCCCGCCTGCCGGATATCCCCGGCGAGAGGCCGAGAGCAGTCCGCGTGCGACCCGGACTTCCGTTTTGCGCACCGGGAGAATACTATTCGGCGCTCGCCGATTGGAGTGCGGCAGCCGCCGCGATATTTTCCATTCGCCTTTGCGTGGCTTCACTCGCTACCCGTTGTTTTCCGCTCCCATTGGTTCGCACCCGCACTGGCAGCGACCGGCAGTCGGGCGTAGAGCCGTGTCGAGGAGAGCGCAGTACAGGGCCGAGCGACCGGACAAGCAGCCGAGGAGTGCAATGACCGATATCGACGAAATCCTGGCCATTCCGCTGTGGATCAACGGCCACGCCTATCTCACCATGGCGCCGACCTTTTTCGATGTGTGCGACCCGCGGACCGGCCGTGTCAGGCGCCGGACACCGCTGTGCGGTGCCGCCGAAGCCCGGGCGGCGGCAGACTCGGCGGGCGCCGCCCTGGCAATCTGGTCGGCGCTGGCAGCCGAGCAACGCGCCGCCCTGCTGACACGACTCGGCGATGCGCTGAAAGGCTACGCGCCGCACTTCGCCGGACTGATCGGCGAGGAGTGCGGGAAGGACGACATGCTTGCAGCAACCGAGGTGGATGAGGCCGTCAATCGGTTGCGCAGCGCTGGTGAATGTCGCGCCACCGAGGACGACCACGGCGTCGTGGCCATCGTCAGCGACGCCACTGCTCCTTTGCTCGGAGCCGTGCGGTGGGCTGTCCCGGCATTGCTGGCTGGCGCTGTCGTGATCCTCAAGCCAAGCCCGCAAGCCCCGTCGGCGCTTTTTGCGCTGGCCGAACTGAGCGCCCGCAGCGGTTTCCCGGGCGGCGTCTTCAACGTCCTGCAGGGCGATCTGGAGGCCATCGAGGGACTGTGCGCCGCCGCCCCCGTGAACGTACTGCGCTTTGCCGGCGAGCCAATGCTCGGTGCTCGGGTCGCTGCCATCGCGGCGCGTCATGGCAAGCCCTTCCGGGACTGAGCGATGCACCGTATCGTCTACCTGGAGCGCGAGTCGATGATCGCCGACGTTCGCCGGCCCGCTTTTCGCCACTGCTGGATCGAGCATGCGAAAACCTCTCCGGCCGAGATCGGCGAGCGGCTGGCCGGCGCGACGATTGCCATCGTCAACAAGTTGCTCATCGGCTCCGAACTGATCGCTGTCCTGCCTGAACTGCAGATGATCGCCGTTGCGGCGACCGGCACCAACAACATCGACCTTGACGCTTGCCGCAAGCGGGGAATCGTCGTCTCGAACGTTCGCGGCTACGCCGGGCATACCGTTCCCGAGCACGTCTTCGCCTTGCTGTTGGCGCTGTCGCGCAACCTTGTCGCCTACCGGCAGGCCGTGGCGGCCGGGAAGTGGCAGTGCTCCGAACAGTTTTGCCTGTTCGATTTCCCGATCCGCGATCTGCACGGCGCGACTCTCGCGCTGGTCGGCAATGGCAGCCTCGGGAGCGGTGTCGCCCGTCTGGCTGAGGCCTTTGGCATGCGCGTGCTGCGTTGCGAGCGCCGCGGGGCAGCCGCCGTGCGTCCGGGCTACACGGCTTTCGCGGAGGCCTTGCGCGAGGCCGACGCGATCTCGCTGCACTGCCCCCTGACCGCCGAGACGACCCATCTGATCGGCGAGCCCGAGCTGCGCGCCATGAAGCGCTCGGCGCTGTTGATCAACACGGCGCGCGGCGGTCTGGTCGACGAAGCGGCGCTGGCCAGGGCTCTGCGCGAAGGTTGGATTGCCGGCGCCGGTTTCGACGTCTTGAGCGTCGAGCCGCCGCGGGACGGCAACCGGTTGCTGGCGCCCGAACTGCTCGCCCTACCGAACTTCTTGCTGACGCCGCACGTCGCCTGGGCGAGTCGGCCAGCGATGCAGGCGCTGGCCGACCAACTCACCGCCAACCTCGAGGCGTTCGCCCGTGGCGCGCCGCACAATCGTGTCACCTGAGCCACGGCCAGGCCGCAACCGGCGACCTGTGCGAGGGTCGCTGCTTGGTGCGACGCCGTTTGATCGCTCAGCGCCGACGCCGGAAAAGCGGACTCGGTCGCGATCGCTTTGCTCGACGCTGAAGATCGTCGGCTTTCCTTCGGCGTTTGGCAGCGGGGGCGCGGTAGAAGCATCGACCAATCGCGTGACATCGCCTGGCGTGATTCGCCTCGCCGGGCCGCTTGCGGGCCGGCGTTGCTGGTGCGCGGGGCTGACGCGCCGCTCGCGCGCGACCGGGTGCCGAGAGTCGTCGGCCATCGAGGCGATGGCCATTTACGCTGGCGCCAACGGACGAAACCGATGACACAGCGCACAGCGCCCGGTTTCGCCGCTTTCGGCCTGATGATCCTGCTCTGCGCGATCTGGGGTTTCCAGCAGGTGACCATCAAGATCGCCAGCGAAGGCGTCAGCCCGGTTCTCCAATGCGGCCTGCGCTCGGCGATCGCTCTCTTCTTCCTGTTGCTCTGGGCGCGCTGGCGCGGTCAGTCGTTCCGCCAGGACGATGGCACTTGGCGCCTCGGTCTTCTCGCCGGCCTGCTTTTCGCTATCGAGTTCATCTTCATCTACGTCGGCCTTGCCTATACCACGGCGGCACGCATGGTCGTCTTTCTCTACACCGCGCCATGCCTGACCGTGCTCGGGCTGCATTGCTTCGTGCCGGGCGAGCAACTGCGCTGGCGACACGCCGGTGGTATCGCTCTGGCCTTCGTCGGCATTCTGCTGGGTTTTATCGGCCAGGGCGGCGTTCACCCGGATGCCTGGATAGGCGATCTCCTGGGGCTGCTCGCGGCGCTCGGCTGGGCAGCGACGACGGTGCTCATCCGCGCCAGCGGACTGGCGAGAATCAGTGCGACGCGGGTCCTCTTTTATCAGCTCGCCACCTCGAGCGCCTTGGTGTTGCCGGTCGCCGCGCTGATCGGCGAGAGCGGCGTCAGCGTGGTGAGCCTGCCGGTCGTGCTGGCGCTCGCCTATCAGGGAATCGTCGTCGCCTTTGCCAGCTACCTGGCCTGGTTTTGGCTGCTGACACGCTACCTGGCGGGCAGGCTGATGGTCTTCTCTTTCCTGACGCCGCTCTTCGGCGTCGCGTTTGGCGTTCTGTTTCTCGCCGAGCCCCTCACCGCGACCTTCCTGGTGGCCGCCGTTTGTGTGGCGCTCGGTATCGTCTTGGTCAATCTGCCGGCCGGTGCTACCCGATAGCGGCACGACACGCGCGCGTTGCAAGACAGTTGTCATCCGGATGCGCCGTGCCGCGTTAATCGACTCATGAAAACGACCATCACCCCCCTCTGCATCGCGCTCAGCCTCACGCTGGGCATCTCTGCTCCCGCTCTCGCCGATCATCGGTATCGTGGCGACTATCGTGGCGGGTATTACGAATCGGCGCCGCGCCATCATCACGGTGGCCACTATCGTGGCGGCAAGAACTGGGTGGGTCCGGCAGCCATCCTGGCGATAACCGGGATCGTCGCCGGTGTCGCGGCTTCGACCTACTATGCGCCGCGTCCGGTCTATGTCGCGCCACCCGAACCGGTGTATGTACCCGCGCCACGCCCGGTGTACGTCGTTCCCGCCCGCCCGGTCTATGCGCTGCCGCCGCAGCCGGTCTATGGCCCGCCGCCCGGTGCCTACTCGGGCTACTGAATCTCAGGCCCTGAGCGCGACAGTCCCCGCCTGGGCTCGGGACAGAGCAGGATGCGGGGCAGAAGACCCGGATATCGTCTAGCGGTGGGGTTCTTGGAGGCTTTCCCAAGCTCACCGCGGCGGTGGGATGGGGGCGTGCGCTTCGCGTCCCCCGTCAGACCGACCACTCGCTGTTGGTATTCTTCAGGTCGCGCCGAGAGAAGCGGCGAAGGCCTGCCTCTGATTTGACGATCTCACAAACCGGTTCGACCCTGTTCGCGTAAAGCGTCTCGCCCACCCTGGGTGTGCAGACGGTCTTCCGTCCTCCAGCACATCAACCCTCGCGATATAGCCTTGTATTTGTTGATGTAAGCGAGAGTACCGCACGAGCGGCTTCTGCCTCACGGCGCCGCGGGATTCACCCGGGCGCTGGCTTCCCTTGATACCTCGGTGCTAATGCCGCGCGCTGATCAGCGCGCACGATGGCACCTTCTCGACAACCACTCTCAGACGGCGCGTCGGCGTGCTGTGCCACCAAGCGCGGAGGCTCTGGCCGAGCAATCGAGGGAAGCGTTCTTCAAACGATAAGCCGTCGGGACAGACTTTGCCCTTCATCCGGTGTCGAATTTTTTTACACTCCGTCACTGCACAATGACCACTTTGCAGATAACCATTTGATCTGAATGGCCAGCAGATTTATGGCCTGAAATATGCTTCTTACATTGCCGGGATCAGGCCTTTGTCCTGGTTGTGTTGTTCCATTCGAGAAACGGGAGAGTCGTCATGTTTGCGCAGGAAAAGATGCAGGGTCGTCATTCCATCTTCGTGCGGCGCGCGATGAGTGCGGCACTGATATCGGTGGGTTTGGTGGCTGGTGGTGGCGCGTGGGCGAGCTCGTTTACCTTCACGACGAGCGCACAGTGGGCGACGGGAACGCTGACCAATACCAACGGTTCGCCACCGCCAACCAGTGGTAATGGCCACATCCGGCTCAACGACAACATTATCACGCCGTTCGATAACATCTGGGTCGCGCTGTCCGGGAGGGACGGAGCGGTACGTATCGATACCAACGTCAATCCCTTGACGATCGGCGACCACAACATCGTCCTGACGCCGGCTGAAGCGGGTGGTACGGCGGTCAGGGGCGAGTATCTGACGCGCCCGGCGGGAATGGCTGGCAATCCGTCGCGCACGACGGTTGACGGTAACGGTGACGTCTGGGTGGGCAACCGCAACGAAGGTTCCGGTGGCATGGGCTCGATCACCAAAATATCCGCCAACCCGACCGGCGCGACCTCGAGCGGAATGTGGAACGGCAGCACCTTCGACCGCCTGGCCTGGACGAACGCCGGTGGTGCCGACAGCAACGGCGGCGTGACGACTGCCGCGGACTCGGCGATCTCGCAGTACGTGCGTACCACCGGCGCCAATGTTCGCCACGTGTCGGTCGATAGAAGCAACAATGTTTGGGTCGGTGGCGGTCCGCTGGACGCTGGCGACCAGGTCTTCGAATTGCGTAACGGAAGCACCGGCGCGGTGGTCAATACGCCCGGTTTCGGTGCGGCGGTACCGGACAACAACACCGGCGGCTACGGCGGCCTGGTCGATGGCAATGGCGTCGTCTGGTCGGCCGGTCTCAATGGCAACAGCCTGACGCGCTTTGACCCGGCAACCGGCGCACGCATGACGGTCAACCAGGGCGGCCGCCAGAGCTACGGCATGGGTATCGACAACGAGGGAAACATCTGGAACGCGACCTGGACCAATAACACGCTGGACCGCATCAACCCCGACGGGACGGTGGCCGCGAGCTACAACCTCTCGGCGTTTGGCAACGGTCTGCGCGGCGTTGCGGTGACGGCGGACGACAACATATGGGTCGCCTCGAGCTATACCAACACGGTGCTTCGGGTAAGCAATACCGGCGTGGTTCTGGCGCAGATCGCCGTCGGGGCGACGCCGACCGGCGTCGCGGTCGACAGCAAAGGCAAGCTCTGGGTGACCGACTACGAGTCCAACGACGTCAGGCGAATCGACCCGGCGACGAACACGGTCGACCTTATCGTGCAACTCGGTGCTGGTGCCAATCCCTATAACTACAGTGACATGACGGGCACGGTCCTGATTGGCACGACCAACCCGTCCGGCACGTGGCGTAAAGTGCTCGACGGGGGGTTCGGGGCGGATTGGGAAGAGGTGTTCTGGAACAAGGAAGCCGAAGGTGCGGTTCCGGGAACGACCGGTCTGCTGATCGAAGCGCGTGTATCCGACGACCTGTTGACCTGGACACCTTACCTTGCCTATCTGAGCGGTGATGACATCGGTCTGCACGGGCGTTACCTGGAAGTTCGCGCCACGCTGTCTCGCGTGGGCAGCAGCGATCTGACGCCGGTCTTGTCCGATCTGATGGTCAACTTCACACCGGGCAGCGATATTCCCGAACCCGGCACGCTGGCATTGCTCGCCACGGCAATGGCCTCGCTGGCTGGTCTGCGTCGCCGCCGCTGAGCGGCCTTCCAAGGAGGGCGACAAGACCGCCGTCAAGGCGGTCTTGTCTTTGAAGCTTGCGAACCTGGCCAGCCTGCTATGATATTGCGATCTTCCCGTTCCTTCAAAAGCCCCATGAGCGCTTTCGCACGCCCCTTCGCCGTGGCCTTGAGCATGGCTATCCTGGGTAACGCCGTACAAGCGCTTCCCCTTGCCGCGCCGAACAGCAAATCGCAGTTGAACGACATCGCGCCCGTCGATACCGGCGCCGCTTTCCTGCCGGCGCTGCCGGCCGATCTGCACAGCAATCCTTCTACCCGGCTACCGCCGGAAATTCTTCGGAAACTGGGCCGCGGCGAGGATTCGCAGGGATTGCGCAACCAAGGACTGGAACTCAAGCGGCGGCTCGATCAGAAACCCGGCGACCCGTATCTCATGCACGCCCTGGCGACCATCATGTTCCACGAGGGCAACCAGGATGAGGCGCGTGCCCTGTGGGCGGCAGCCAGCCGGCGTGAACCCAATCTCGCTTCCGCGGAATTGATGGCCGCAGTGCAGGGCGTCTTCGTCGCACTGGCCGGCGGCGAGCGCGACGCAGCCGGCAAGCAACTGGCGGCAATCGAGAAGAACTATGCTCGGGATCCCCACTTTCAGTTGATTCGCGCCGAGCAAGCGATGCAGGCAAGAAACGCGAAGGCGGCCGAGAGGGCCTACCGCCGGGCCTACGAACTGGCGCCCCAACTCTACGTCACCAGTCTCAACCTGGCACGTTTTCTCGACCTGGCGCGCAACGACGCACCCTCGGCCGAACGTATGTATGCCCAGGCAGCACGGCTGGCGGCAGCACGACCGGAGGTCTGGAACAACTACGGGGTCTTCCTGTTGCGTCAGAACCGCGCCGACGACGCACTTGCCGCCTTTCGCCAGGTGAAGTCGCTCGACGCCAGCGCGCCCGTGGCGGAGAAGCAACTGGGTGATCTGTGTACGGCGCTCGGCAGGTATGAGGAGGCCCGTCGCTGGTACGTCGCGGCTCGGGCGCTGAAGCCCTCGGCTGGCGATGAACAAGCTCTTCGGCTTGCTCTGGGCGACGTCCTGCTGCGCCTTGCACGCTACGACGACGCGCGTAGGGAAATCGAGGCGGCGTTGCAAGTCCAGGAACTGCCGCAGCTCGTTTTCGCTCTTGGGACGATCGACGAAGCGGAGGGCAAAATAGCCGCGGCGGAGGCGCGCTACCGCCAGACGCTGAAACTGGCACCTGGAAATCCGCTAGCCGCCAACAACCTGGCGATGCTGCTCGTGAAGGCGAACAGGGGCGCCGCGGAAGCACTCAAGCTGGTCGGCGAGGCGCGCCGCGCGATTCCCGACAACGCCATCATCGAGGGTACCTGGGGCTGCGTACTGATGGTCAACGGTCGTCCCGGTGAAGCCGCGAAGGTTCTCGAAACGGTCACGAAAGCCGTGCCGGACGATGCCTGGGTCCGCTATTGCCTGGGCAAGTCCCTGCTGGCGGAAAAGCGTTCCCAAGCGGCTGCGGTACAGTTCAAGGAAGTGCTACAGCGCGACGCGCACTTCCCTCGCCGTGACGAAGTCAGCCGGTTGATCGCCGCCGCGGCACGTTGAACCCGCATCAGGCGGCTCCGCGAAAAAATTCAACCCTCGAGCACCTCCCAGCGCTCGAGCAGAGCGAATAGCTGTTCGTCGATCTCGCCGAGGCGTGCCGACAGGATTCGTGCTTCCTGCGGCGACGACTGATACAGCGAAGGATCGGCCAATCGCTCGGTAACCGCCTTTTGTTCGGCTTCGAGGGCCGCGATGCGTCCGGGCAGTTCGGCCAATTCGCGCGCCTCCTTCCACGACAGTTTATCCGCCGCAGCCTTCCGGCGCGCCGGCTTGACCGTTTCGGACAGGCGCTCCGCATTGCCTCGCGCGGCGCCGCCTGGCGCTTCCTCGCGGCGCCGCGCGGCCTGATAGTCGACCCAGTCCTGGTAGCCGCCGGCGTACTCGCGCCACTCGCCGTCACCCTCGGCGGCGATGGTCTGTGTCACCACGTTGTCGATGAAAGCGCGGTCGTGGCTGACCAGAAACAAGGTGCCACGATACTCCTGCAAGAGCTCCTCGAGCAGCTCCAGCGTTTCGATGTCGAGGTCGTTGGTCGGTTCGTCGAGCACCAGAACATTGGCTGGCCGGGCGAACAGACGGGCCAGCAACAGCCGGTTTCGTTCGCCGCCCGACAGCGAAGCGACCAGCGAACGCGCACGTTCGGGTGCGAACAGAAAATCGCCCAGATAACTGATCACGTGCTTGCGCTGGTTGCCGATTTCGACGAAGTCAGAGCCTGGAGAAATGACGTCGATCAGCGTTGCCGCGTCGTCGAGCCGGCTGCGAAACTGGTCGAAGTACGCCACTTCCACCTTCGTTCCCAGGTGCACAGTGCCCTGATCCGGCGGCAGCTCACCTAGGATCAGCCGCAGGAGAGTTGTCTTGCCGGCGCCGTTCGGGCCAATGACGCCGATCTTGTCGCCGCGCTGCAGGCGACAGGAGAAATCACGCACCACCACCTTTTCGCCGAAGCGTTTGCCGACATGTTCCAGCGCCGCTACCAGTCTTCCGCTGCGTACGCCGGCGTCGAGCGAAAGTTCCACTTTTCCTTGTCGTTCGCGCCGCGCCGCTCTTTCACGGCGCAATTGCTCAAGGCGCAGCACGCGGCCCTCGTTGCGCGTGCGACGTGCTTTGATGCCCTGCCGAATCCACACTTCTTCTTGTGCCAGGAATTTGTCGAAGCGGGCATTGTTGATCGCTTCGTCGTGCAGCATGGCCTCCTTGCGCGTCTGATACTCGTTGAAGCTGCCGGGACAGGAGAGCAAGCGACCACGGTCGAGCTCGACGATACGCGTCGCCACGCGTTCGAGAAAGCGGCGGTCGTGGGTGATGAACACCAGTGTCACGCCGGAGGAAACCAGCATCTCCTCGAGCCATTCGATGGCGTCGATGTCGAGGTGGTTGGTCGGCTCGTCGAGCAGCAGAAGCTCCGGCGAAACGGCCAGCGCTTGGGCTAGCGCCAGGCGCTTCTTCTGCCCGCCGGACAGCGTGCCGACCCGTGCATCGGCGTCGAGCGAGAAGCGCTGAATGACGCGTTCAGCCTGCGTCTCGTACGACCAGGCGTGCCGCGCGTCGAGCTCGCTCTGCAGCAGTTGCAAGCGCTCGAGCAGTCGCTCATGGTCGGCTTCCGTCTCGGCGAGCGCGTGCGATACCGAGTGGTATTCGGCGAGCAAGGCCGAGAGATCGCCCATGCCGGCGACGACGGCTTCGAAGACCGTCAACTCGGCGGCGAATGGCGGTTCCTGCGGCACATAGCCGACGCGAAGACCTGGCTGCCGCCAGACCTCGCCGTCGTCGAGGCCGCCTGAACCGGCCAGTGCGCACAGCAGCGAAGACTTGCCGGTGCCGTTGCGGCCAATCAAGGCGACACGTTCGCCGGGGTCGAGTTGAAAATCGGCGTGATCGAGGAGCGGAACATGGCCGAAGGCGAGTGACGCATCGGAGAGAATCAGGTAGGGCATGAGCGCGTATCGATTTCCTGTCAAGTCCGGTCGGGCCGCCGGCACAGCTAAGACGGCGCCACTAGCCGCTGCGCACCGAAACCCCTTCAGCAGCCTGGCGGCGGCGATTCTACTCCGGACAGCGATTCGCCAGGCCACGCGGCGCCAGTTTCCGCGGCCAGATGGCCGCCGGCTCGCGCCGCGCGTGGCCCAAGTTGGTGATTTGATGGCCAGCGACTACAATACGGCCCCGCTCCTCGTAGCACAATGGACAGTGCACACGCCTCCTAAGCGTGGGATACAGGTTCGATTCCTGTCGAGGGGACGAGGCGGCGCGCGCGAATTGGTGGCAGTTTTCCATTCTGGTCGATAGCCACGCGGTCGACGCACCGGAGAAGCGCTTCACCACCAGGCATCTGGCGACCCTGGACAATTCACAGGCCAGGTATTTTGGTGGGCGGCGAGCGACCTGGCTTGGGGGCCGCTGCGCTTGGCGAGAGCGGTCGATGGACGTGGCGACTCGAACCGGAGATACTGGCGATCCTAGCCAGTGCGCCTGGCCCTTCGCTGCCGACAGTCCGGAGCCGCTTTGCTGCCTCGCCTCGTGTCCTCCAAACCGCCCCTGACCTGGCACCACTGGTACGTTTGCCTCACCAAACCTCGGCAGGAACTCTTTGCGGTGCGCAAGCTCGAGGAGCAAGGTTATCAGGTCTTCTTGCCCATGCTAGTGCGGTGGGAAAGGAGCAAGAACTCGGGTTGGGCAAGAAAGCCGCAGGTGATGTTTCCCCGTTACGCGTTCGTGCGTTGCCGCCGTGTCGAGCAGAGCATTGCTCCTATCCGCAGTACGCCTGGCGTTAGTGGACTGGTGGCATTCGGCAATACCCCGGCGACGCTGGATGATGCGACGCTCGACGCCATACGTTCACTGGCCGAACAGCGAGCGAACGGCGACGACGGTCCGCTCAAAGGGCTGTGCGGCATTGTTTCGGCGGTCGCCGTCGAGCGCGTCACGGTCCTGCTCAGCCTGCGGGGCCGTGAAAAACCGGTCGCGATTCCTGCCGATAGCTTGACGTTGGCCTGAGTTGGGCAGGGCTCGATTCGCCGAGCCTGACCAGTGGCTTCGCCAAGGTGAGCGGAACGATTGGCCATCCCACCGTCAGCCGGAGCTCGGCCGGCTCATCCAGGGCGGTGCGGCTTGGGCCCGCGCCGGACTGCCTCGGCTGGCGCGGAACCTCTGGGCTCCAGTCGAGCACCAACCTCTGCGCAGGCGTCGCTGTCGGTACGGGTCGATAGGTGAGCCACCGGAAGTAGTGTCCGTGCCTTGCCGCCGGCCAATCGGCGATCGCTGGCGGCGGCCACGCGCTGATCTCACTGGCGAGCAGGCCGTCTCTTGGAGTTGCACATTCCTGGGCTCTCCTCCCGCCGCCGAAAGGCATTGCGGCAACAACGGCAGGTGCCTGCCGTTGTTGCCTTCCGAGTGCTCGACCGGATTCCCATGTGTTACCCGACGAAGTCCGCGCCAAGGCCCGCCAGCGGACCTCAGGCTCAACGACTTGGACAAGCCTGTAGCGCGCAGACGGCAGCCCAGAAATGCTATCATGGCGGCGCCGCAACAGTATTCTGACCCTGAAATCCCCTGCCCGCCGGCAGCGCAGCGAAACGCCGCCGACTGCCGTGAGTGCTGGAACTCTGAATCGAGACAGGAGTCAAAACGGCCGCTGGAAGATCGCCAGTACCGACTGTCGAGCCTTGGCCGTCTGGCCGACACCTAGGCTTCAGGCTGCGGCAATCACGACACGCGACAAGCAACTGGCGTTGCCTGCTGCGCTTTCGGACATCAGTTTCAGGAGAATCTACCCATATGAATGCAGCGACAGAAATGCCCTTGCCGTTTGTCTTTACCGATAGTGCGGCCGGCAAAGTGAAGGAATTGATCGAGGAAGAGGGCAATCCGGACCTCAAACTGCGCGTGTTCGTCACAGGAGGCGGCTGTTCGGGCTTCCAGTACGGTTTCACTTTCGACGAAGTTGCGAACGATGACGACACCGCTCTGCAGAAGAACGGCGTTACGCTACTGGTCGACCCGATGAGCTACCAATACCTGGTCGGGGCCGAAATCGACTACACGGAGGGTCTGGAGGGCTCACAGTTCGTCATCAAGAACCCCAACGCGTCTTCAACCTGCGGTTGCGGTTCGTCCTTCTCGGTCTAGCTCGACGACCGGGGCAGCTTCCGAGGCGGCGAATCGGCGTATGTACCTGAGGGAATGCGCGAAAGGCCTGAGGAGAAACGCGTTCATTTCGCTTGCGGCTTGCCGAGCGCCAGGCGGAGATCGACCGTGCCACGATCGCTGCCCGTCGTCAGCTGGAAACCGAGGCTGTTCGCCAAACCCTGCATGCGCAGGTTGCCGTCGAGAGTTTCGCCACGCAGCTCGCGGAGGCCGCGGTCACGGCAGTAGTCGATGATGCACTGTAACAGCAGGCGACCGAGCCCTTTGCCCTTGATCGCCGAAGCGACGACGATCGCGAAATCGGCAAAGGTGCTACCTGGCTGGGCGACGGCACGGACCTCTCCCAGCGCGGACTCGCCGCCGTCCGGGCCACGCTCGACGGCTACCAGCGCCATTTCCCGGTCATAGTCGATCTGCGTGAAACGGGCGAGTCGGGCGCGCGGCAGATTCCTCATCGAATCGAAGAAGCGCATCCGCGAATCCTCGGGCTCCAGCGAATTGAGGAGTTCGCCGAGCGTGCTTTCATCTTCTGGCCGGATCGGCCGTATGAGCAGCCGACGCCCATGCCAATCGACCGCTCGCTCCAGTTCTTTCGGGTAGGGTCGAATCGCGAACCGGCGCAGTCCGAGCTTGCGTCTCGCCCGGTCGGGACGGATACGCACGCGGACATCCAGCACCAACACGCCCGACGTCTCGACGAAAAGCGGATCCAGTTCGATGCCGACCACGGCGTCGTTGTCGGCGAGCAATTGCGACAAGCGCACCAGCAAGCTGCTGGCCGCCGATTCCAGGTGCTCCCGCTGGTCGCGGGGGGCTTCGTCGGCAAAGTGACTGTGCGCCACCAAGTCGCGTGCCAGCGTCGGGTTGAGCGGCGGCAGAGCGATGACGAAGCCATCCGGTCGAGTGCCAGCGGTGGCGGAGGGACCAAGAAAGATCACCAGACCGAACAGCGGATCGTCGTCCACGCCAAGGCGTAGCGCCGGCAGGCCGCTACGCGCGACGCTCGGTCGCAGCCGGTAGCCGCTGACGCGTCCGCCCGGTGTCTGGGCGCGCACCGAGCGGCGCAGGCTGCGTCCGGCAAGTTTTATCTCGGCCGGCGAACGAAGTCCCGAGGCCAACGGCACCTGATCCGCGGCGTTGCTCAGCACCAGACCGAGATCGACCGGATAACCGATCTTTTCTGCCAGCCGGATCCCCGCGTCGACACTGCTCACCAGAGGGTAGTCGGCAACCGCGATCCCATAGGCCTGCAAGACACGGCGCGCCTGACGGGCGGTCAGAATCGCGGCTCCGGCGCTGATCGCTTCGCCGATCGCGCCGCGCGCCGCGTCGATGTCCGGCGAAAAACCTTCCGCCCGCGACGGCGGCATCTGCATCAGCAGAGCGCGATTGCGTCGGTAATCGAGAACACCGAGGAAAACGGCGATCGCCTTTTCGGGTGAATCGTGGCTCAACACTCCGTTCGCCGCGGCAATGTGCTGCGCCTCAAGCATCGAACTACCGCCCACCCAACAGGTGAATACGTTGCGCTCGCTCGCCTTCGATGCCGCGCAGATGGCTGCCGCGACCTCCGTACTGGGCGCGAACGGCGACGGCGAACACACCGTCAGTACCGCATCCGTCTCGCTGTCGTCAAGCACGGCGGCCAGTGCCGCGCCCCATTTCGCCGCGCTGACGTCGGCCGGCAGAGCGAGCGGGTTTTCGAGTTTCGACCGCGTGTGCAGCAGGTCGCGGAGACGCTTCACCGTGTCGTCGGACAAGGTGCCCAACTGGCCACCCGAGCGCCGCAGCGTGTCACCGGCGATCCCCCCGAGGCCGTGTCCGTTGGCCAGGATGGTCAGCCGCTCGCCGCGCATTGGACGCACCCGCGCCATCGCCTCGATGGCTTCGAACAGATCCCCCAAGGTGTCTATACCGACCCACCCGGCGCGCCGTAGCGCCGCGGCGTAGACTTCGTCGACCGCAAACGGTCCGTCCGGGGTGCGCGGTATCTTGACCCGCCTGCTGCGGATCGAGACCACCGGTTTGTTGCGCGCCGCTGCACGTGCTGCCGACATGAACTTCCGCCCGTCGGGCAGCGAGTCGAACTGAACGAGAATCGACCGGGTGTCTTGGTCGGCGGCCAGCCAATCGAGGACATCGGCGAGATCGACGTCGATGCTGGTGCCAAGGTGCAACACGGTGGAGAAGCCGATTCCCCGGCTATGGGCGCGATCGAGCACGGCGGCGGCGACCGCGGTCGACTGGCTGATCAGAGCGATCTTCCCCGGCGTGACGGGAACAGGCGACACACTGGCATTGAATCCTCGCGCCGGAACGGCGAGACCGCCGCTTCCCGGTCCGAGAACGCGTGTCAGGGAGGGTCGTGCCGCTTCGAGGATCGCCTGACGAGCCGTCAGGACCTGGTGACTGTTCATTCTGTGCCGCAGCCACGGTCCGACGATCACGGCCCGAGTTCCTCGCTCGCCTAGCTGAGCAACGATCGACGCTACGTTGTCGAGCGCCGCGCAGACGATCGCCAGATCGGGTACCAACTCCATTTCTCCGAGGCGAACATCGGAACCCATAGAAAACAGCGAGCGCTTTCTGGCGTCAGCCGAAATCACCGGGCCAGCAAAGCCACCCGCGGCGAGATTGGCCAGCACCACTTCGGCATAGCGACTCGGCTCGTCGATTTCGGCGATTACCGCCACCGACTCGGGACGAAAAAGAAATTCGAGATTTCGAACGGTCATTCTTGCCTCGTGCGCAGGAACCGTCAGCCACGCCGGTTCGCTGGTCCTGCGGTCGTGTGCCTGGAGCAAGTTTCCGGCGGCGCTCTGCTCAGCGTGCCGGAAGAAGGCCACAGTCTACTGCAGGCTAGGCCGCCGTAGCGCCGACAATCGCTAGCCGGGTGGCGCAAGAACCCAGTGTAGAATTATTCGCCTAAACTCGAGGGAGCTCACGATGCACGTCACGCTTGTCCATGTCCGAGTCAGAGCGCAGGATGTCGATGCCTTCATTGCCGCCACACGGGCCAATCATGAGGCATCGGTCGATGAACCGGGCAATCGCCGTTTCGATGTCCTGCAAGCGCTTGACGACCCGACGCGCTTCATCCTTTACGAAGCCTACGCGTCGGCCGCCGACGCCGCCGCGCACAAGGAGACCACGCACTATCTCGCCTGGCGGGAGGCGGTCGCCGGCATGATGGCCGAGCCGCGGCGCGGCGAGCCGATGAACGGGCTGCTTCCCGCATGAACCAGGATTTCTCGCCCTTCTCGATCGCTCGCCTGCCGCGCATCGAGTTTGGCAGCGGCGCCATCGACAAGTTGCCCGACATCGCCGCGGGCTATGGCCGGCATCTGCTGCTCGTCACGGGCGCCCGGTCGTTTGCCGAATCGCACGCCGGGGCACGGCTGTTCGCCAGCCTTCGTGAGCGACAAGTCTCGTGGCAGCAGGTCAGGGTATGCGGCGAGCCGTCACCGGATTTTGTCGATGCGACCGTTGCCGCGCAACGCGGAGCGCGCTTCGACGCCGTTATCGGCATCGGTGGCGGCAGCGCCCTGGACGCCGCGAAAGCCATCGCCGGACTGCTGCGGCCAGGCAACTCGGTGCGGGACCATCTCGAAGGTGTCGGCCCCGAGCTTCCCTACAGCGGACCGGCGACGCCACTGATCGCCGTCCCGACCACCGCCGGCACCGGTTCGGAGGCGACGAAGAACGCCGTGTTATCGGTTCCCGGGAGCTTCAAGAAATCCTTTCGCGACGACAAGCTGGTCGCCGAATGGGCGATCGTCGATCCCGACCTGCTCGCCACCTGCCCGTCAGCGCTGATCAGCGCCGACGGACTCGATGCCTTGACGCAACTGCTCGAATCTTTCGTCTCGACGCGCGCCAACCCCCTGACCGACGCCCTGGCCCGTGCGGGCATCATGGCCGCACGCGAAGCGTTGGCCGCGCTGTATCGCCAGCCGTCGGCCGCCGCGCGCGCCCGGATGGCCTACGCTTCGCTGACCTCCGGCATCTGCCTGGCCCAGGCCGGGCTTGGCGCGGTGCATGGTCTGGCCTCGCCACTCGGCGCTTTTTTTCCGATTCCGCATGGCGTGGTCTGTGGCACGCTGGTCGCCAGCACCACGGAGAGCAATATCGCCGCACTCGAAGCGCGCGACCCGGGCAACCCGGCGCTGGCGAAGTACGCCGAAATCGGCCGTCGCTTCGCCATGCAGAAGGGTCTCAACGGAGCCGACGCCCGCCGCTTTCTCGTCGCCAGCCTGCGGCGCTGGGAGGTCGAGCTCGAGCTGCCGCGCCTCGGGGCCTACGGCATCCAGGCAGGCGACCTGGCGCGCGTCGTCAGCGGCAGTCGTGGCGGCAGCATGAAGACCAATCCGATCGTGCTCAGCGACCAGGAACTGACCCAGATCCTCGCTTCGCGCTTGTGACGTCGAAGGCGGTGGGCGGCTCGGGCCCGCTAGGCTAGGCTAACCCAGGCCGCGATGCCCGTTGCCACGATCCCCATTCGGTTCACGCCTACGCTAACGAAGCTTGACAAGACTATTTTCCCATCGACCGCGCTTTCGGATCGTCTCACGTGTCCTCCTGAGGAGCTATAATCCCTTTCCAAGGGTGTTTGCAGACGCTCGGACGCCACATGATCGCAATAGCCAAACGCGGCGGCCTTGGCTACTTTCTCGACAGGTTGTCAGCGGCCGGCGCCCAAGGGGCGGTGGTCGTCGATCGCTGGACTTGACCCGGCCGGCGGGCCACGCTTTGCGTCAGGGTGTTGGTAACCGTGATGGCGGATTGACCGTCGAGGCATCGCGGTTTGATGGCGACGGGCGCCGTACTCGGCTTTGCCCAGGGCAAGAGAGGTAAAGCGATGCGATTGCCGGCCAGCGGCGCGGAACCCACATCTACGCCGGGCCGAGCGGCCTCGGCAGGGGTCAGCCGTCTACTGCTGATTACTTGCGGAGTCAGCCTCGCCTATCTGGGACTCTCGTGGCTGAACTGGGTTCTGTTCAAGCGTGGCGGTATTCTGCCGATGCCGCTATGGCCCGCTGCGGGTTTTGCCGTCGCCGTGGCCTACCGCTTCGACTGGCGAGCCGTGCCAGGCCTTTACATTGGCGCACTGCTGGCTAACGCAGTCGCGTTGCGAACGGATTGGGGCTTAGCTGCCATCATCGGCGTCATGAATTCGCTGGCGCCATGGCTGGCTGCCCGTGGCGCCCGTTGGTGGACCAGACATCGCAATCCCTTCCAGACCGTTCGCGACTTCGCGGTATTCGCGTTGCTGGCGGTGATCCTTCACCCGGCGTTGACCGCTGTCGGTGGTATCGGTGGCCGCTTCCTGCTGGGCGAAATCGCCTCCGGCGCCTTCCTTGAACGGTGGCAGCAATGGTGGCTGGGTCACGCCGTCGGCACCATTCTGTTCGCCCCCATTCTGCTGTTGTGGTGGCTTCCTGGCCGGGACGGCACGCGGCAGGCGGCGAGCAAGGAATACTGGCTGCTTTCTTCGCTCACCTTCCTGGGCGCGACAGGGCTGTTCATGTCTTCCGGGGCGTTCCCGATGGGGCTGCCTTACCTCCTGATCGTCCCCATGGCCTGGGTGGCCATCCGCCACTCGATGCTCCGGACGATGGCCCTGTTCACCGTCGTCGTGCTCTGTGGCATTGGCGCCATCCTGTGGACTCCGGCGCAACCGGCGAGCGACGCGTGGGCAGTCATGCTCCCTTTTCGCACCATGGCGGTCGCCTACAGCATGATTCTCCTGCTGCTGGGAATTATGCGCAACACGCAGCTCGCGACTGAGAAGATGCTGCAGACCAAGGCCGACGAACTGGCCGAGAGCCGGCAGCATCTAGAAGAACGGGTGGCCGAACGTACCGTTCAGTTGGCGCACGCGAAAGACGCGGCCGAAGCAGCCAATCGCGCGAAGAGCGCGTTTCTTGCCAACATGAGTCATGAGCTACGCACTCCCTTGAATGCCATTCTGGGCTTCTCGGCGCTGCTACGGAAAGAGGCGTCGCTGGGCGTCGTCCAACGGGAAAACCTCGACATCATCAACCGCAGCGGCGAACACCTGCTGGCGCTGATCAACGACATTCTGGACATGGCCAAGATCGAGGCCGGGCGAATTCAGGTGCAGGCGGCGCCATTCGATCTCGGCGGGCTGACCTGCGACCTGATCGATCTGATGCAGGTGCGGGCCAGCGAAAAGGGGCTCTACCTGCGATTGGACCAGACTTCAGCTTTTCCCCGTTTCGTACGGGGTGACCAGACCAAGCTGCGGCAGGTGCTCATCAACCTGCTGGGCAATGCGGTGAAGTTTACCCAGGAGGGCGGAGTTGTCCTGCGCCTGAGCGCTGCGCCGGGGCCCGTCGGCACGCGACTGTTGATCGAAGTGGAAGACAGCGGGCCGGGTATCGCGGAGGAAGAACAGGCACGCATTTTCGACCCCTTCGCGCAGGCAGGTCAGCCAGCGACCCAGAAAGGCTCTGGGCTGGGGCTGGCGATTACCCGGCAATTCGTGGAGCTCATGGGCGGCCGGATCGAGGTGCGAAGCGAACTCGGCCGGGGCAGTTGCTTTCGGGTCGAAATACCGGTCGCGCCGGCCTCCGATAGCGACCTGTCGGTCGAGGTCCTCGACCGGGGAGACGTGCTGAGCCTGGCGCCAGACCAGCCGGCTTGGCGGATTCTGATTGTCGAAGATCAGATGGAGAACGCCTTGCTGCTCAGTCGGCTGCTGGAAAGTGTGGGTTTTCAGACGCGCGTCGCCAACAGCGGTGTACAGGGCGTCGAGTTTTTCCAGGTGTGGCGGCCGCATTTCATCTGGATGGACCAGCGCATGCCGATGATGGACGGAATGGAGGCCACCCGCCGCATCCGGGCCTTGGACGGGGGGCGTGCCGTCAAGATCGTCGCGCTGACCGCCTCGGTATTCTCCGACCAGCGAGGCGAAATGCTGAACGCAGGAATGGACGACGTACTACACAAGCCGTTTCAGCCAGGAGAGCTTTTTGACTGCATGGAGCGTTTGCTGGGTGTGCGCTATGTCCGCCGGGAGAAGGAGTCGCTGGCCGCCCAGATGGAGGTGGACACGGTGCTCGATCGGGCAGCGCTGGCGACACTGCCGGAAGATCTGCGGCGACATCTGGCGGACGCCCTCGTTACCCTGGACACCGGGCAGATCGCTGCGCTGATCGCGCGCGTGACGCAACTGAACCCGGCGCTGGGTCGAATCCTGCGCCGGCACGCGGACAGTTTCGACTACGCACCGCTTGACCGGGCGCTACACGAGGCGGACTGACAACTCATTCCACCCAGGCGAGCCGGCATCGCCCACCCCCGTTGAAAACCCGTTCCCCCCCCCCGCGTGCCGGGTCATGAAGGGCGTCACCTAGGGCGAGAGCGAAGCCTAGTCCCCACCCGGCGCCGCAGTCCGAATTCGACCAGAGCGCTTTGCCTCGTCGGTGCACCATTGCTTGGCAGGCGTGGAAGCGCCGGGGTTCAGGCGGCAGCAAGTGGCCGGTCGTCGTCCCCCCGTTCCGGCGGATGACCGTCGACGCGTGTGTGACGGGCGTTTGATCGTCTCTTCCGACCGTCAGGAGTCGTCCGGCACAGTGCCGCTTTTGCCTGCCGCGTACCGGCGCATTGCCTGGCGCACGAAGGCAAGGTGAGTGCGGAAGTTTCGACAGGGCAGGCAGATCATCAGGTGCGCCCTCATCGTCACGCGCTCACGTAGTGTCAGCTCGCGCTCGAGCGCGTCCGAGCACAGGTGGGCTGCTTCGCGACACTTGCGCATGGTCGCTCGATTCCGGCGCCGACGCCAAGCGTCGGGTCGTACCCGTCTCGAGAACGCATCGCGGCAATGGGCTGGCGTCGTCAGCGAAGCCGTCGGTCCGAAATCCAAAGATTATTCTCCTCGTGCCAATGCCTGCGCCGGCTGAGCGAAAAGCTGGCAGGGCCGGCGACGGGCGTGCAATTCACGCGGTCGCGGTGGCTGGGCTAGCGACTGTTCGTCGGCTCGCGGCGCGGATCCTTACATGTCCGTCGCCAAAAAAAATCGCGGCACGAGTCTGGCCGCGCCGTTTCCTAGGCGAGATGGAGAAGCCGGGCGAGAAAGTCGAAGAACAGGCAGTAGAGAGCAATCGGCAAAGGCAGGCCGAGCAGGGTGCCGAGCATGTACTTCCGAAAGCCGACCCCCGACATGGCGAGGGCGTAGTTCAGCGCCGGTGCCGTCTGAAACAGGATGCGCAGGGAGAGAACGCTGCGCACCGGGTGGCCATCGAGTTCCTCCAGCAGGCGGCGCGCGTGCCGGTTCTTCAACTGCCGCAGAGCGTCGCCGCCGACCAGCCGGATGCTCAAGAAGGTCAGCGCGCTGGAAATGGCGGCCGCGAGATAGGTGACGACGCCGCCCCAGCCACGCCCCAGGGCCAGAACAGCGGCAGCGAGAAAGATCCAGCCCGGAATCTGGATCAGGTTGCCGAGCGCGAACAGCAGAACAAAGATCAACACGCCGCTCAGCCGGTTCTCCAAAAACTGGTCGTGCAGGAACTGCCGACTGAAGTGGTCGCGCCAACCGGACAGTTCGAAGGTCGCGAACAATACGCCGAGAAACAGCGCCACCGTCAGCAGTCGCCGGCAGGACAGGGTCGATCGGTTCACCATGTTGTCCAGTGCTGCCAGATCTTTCTCATCCGGTGTGTCCACGCGTCACAGCGCCGGCCGACGCGCATCGTGTAGAAAAGGCTCGGCCAGGGCCGGCCACATCGCCTCCCGCCCGGCTTTGCCGGTGATATGAGATCAGGAGACCATGCCGAAGCCGAGCGAGCGAAAACTTTCGCAGAATTTGTCGAGCTGCCTGGTACGCACCACCTTCGGCCCGGCGCGCAGACAAAGCGAAGCCGTCTCGCGGCGGCCAGCAATCGGCGCGCGAAGTCGTCGAAGGCAATCCACCGGCCGATCGGACAGGCGCGCAATGTCTCTTCGATGGTCGCCCGCCGGGGCGCGACGGTGGTCATCACCCGTTCCTTGAAAGTTTCTCCCTTGATCGCGTCGACACGGTTGAACTCGTCGAAAAGGGTAGTTTTCAGCCATTTCTGCCAAAGCCCGTGCAGTACCTGTGCCGGCGGCAGGCTGAGAGCCTTGACGCCGCCCGGGCAGAGTTGCAGACGGGCTGGCCACGTCCACCGCCAGACCGCCGGCCTCCAACAGCATGAGCCAGGCAAAGGCTTTGATCGGGCCGATTTCCTGGTCCTACGGATTCTGTTTCGCTTCCCCTGCGCAACAGTCGCCACCCGCCAGTTTGTCGCTCAACAGGCGCAGGGTGGCGGTGCCCGGCAGCGCCGTCTTGTCGCTCAACCGCAGATCTACCGGCCGACGATAGGCCCTTTCGTTGTGGCATCGGAATCCGACCAGTAGTCTTCGCCCTGCAGCCGGCGATCGCCTTGGATGGTGTAAGTGATGAAGCCGTCCCGGAAGACCAGCGCGCCGTCGCTGCGCTTGGCCTTGACCCGCTTGCCGTTGACCCATACACGCTCCCTGTCGTCGATGCGGATGGTGGCGAAGGTGGCGTCGGCAGTCCCTTTGGCCACCCAGTTGCCGGCATAAGGGGTCTGCTTCGACGCTGTGCCGGCGTTCGCCGGTACGTCCGCCACGAACCCTGCCTTCGCGTTTTCCGCTTTGGTCTTCGTAATGTCGCAACCTTGGGCTTCGGTAACCTGTGTGCAGCCTGACCGCTTGAGTTGTTTCGCGTAAGTCGGATTGATGGCTTGGACCGACGTCGCGGTCAACAGGGTTAGCCCCGAAGTGATGACGATCTTCGCTGATTTTATTTATTTTCCCTCCATTTTGGATTGACGCTGTCACGATACTTGGCGCTGACGGACGTATCGACGCCAGCGGTTCAGCGAATCGTGGACAAAGCCGTACGCCCGCAACACCCGATTCCGGGTGGGGATGGTGTGCCGACAGCCAGTGCGCCAAGGCATTCCGGAAGCCGGCAGCGGCGCGGCGCCGCCAAGACAGATTGCTTGTTCCCCATATGCGCCTCGGCCGCTCTGGCCAAGTAACCTAGGATGCGATAGACTCACGCTTCCCGGATTTCAGTCATGCGTCGGGTGCTTAGCTCAGTAGGTAGAGCGCTAGCCTTACAAGCTGGATGTCGGCGGTTCGAGCCCGTCAGCACCCACCAGCACGCGCGACGGACGTTCGGCAACGCGTCTAAAGTGGTGTGGTGGTTCAGTGGTTGGAGTACCGGCCTGTCACGCCGGGCGTCGCGGGTTCGAGCTGCCGTCCTCTTCGCTATTGCCGACAGGCGAACGCAAGTTCGCCTTTTTTGTTTGCACTTCAATGTTCGAGTGAGTCAGCGGGTCAACACCATGTTCTTCGATGTCGTTCGCAACAACAAGAGAGTCGTACAGATATTTCTTGCTTTGATCACTTTGCCTTTTGCCTTCTGGGGCGTTGACTCCTACGTTCGCAGCAGTGGGGCGGGTGCCGATCTGGCCAGTGTAGGCGATTCGAAGATCACCCTGCCGCAGTTTGATCAGGCTTGGCGGGCTCAACAGGAGCGTATGCGGCAGATGCTCGGGGCGAGTTTCCGACCGGAGTCGATGAACACCCCGGAAGCCAAGCTGGCGGTTCTCAACTCGCTGGTCGACCAGCGGCTCTTGCTGCTCGAGGCGGCCAAGGACCGACTGGTTGCGGGCGACGACGCGTTACGTGAAGTGATTGGCAAGGTTCCCTCCTTGCAGGAGGATGGGCAGTTTTCCATGGCGCGTTATCGGGCCGTGCTGGCGGCGCAGGGCATGTCGCAGGCGCAGTTCGAGGCTCAGTTGCGCCAGGATCTCACTCTGCAACAGTTGGTGGGGGCGATTGGTGAAACCGGTATAGCCGCCAAGACGCTGACGGCCGCCATGCTGCACATCCAGTCGGAGAGGCGTGAGGTCGCCGAGTTGCGCTTCTCCGCCGACCGGTTCGTCGGGCAGGTGAAAATCGACCCGGCTGCGATCAAGAGATACTATGAAGAGAACACAAAGCGCTTCGAACTGCCGGAGCAGAGCCGGGCGGAATACGTCGTTCTGGCGCTCGAGGCACTGCTGGACAAGGTCAAGGTCAGCGAGGCCGAGATCACGGCTTGGTATGAAGGCCACCAGGATCGTTACCAGCAGGCCGAGGAGAGACGCGCGAGCCACATCCTGATCGTGAGCAATGCCGAGGTCAATAAGGAGCAGGCGAAAGCGAAGGCGGAACAGGTACTGAAGGAAGTCCAGAAGTCGCCGAACGCGTTTGCGGAACTGGCAAAGCAGTACTCCCAGGATCCGGGTTCGGCGGAAAAGGGCGGTGATCTGGGGTTTTTTGGCCGCGGGATGATGGTCAAGGCTTTTGAGGATACGGTTTTCAAGTTGCAGGAAAACGAAGTCTCCGGCCTCGTACCGTCCGATTTCGGTTACCACATCATCAAATTGACCGGCATCAAGGCCGGCAAGCGACGCCCTCTGGCCGAGGTGCGGGCGGATATCGAAGCCGAGTTGAAGCGTCAGGCGGCATCGCGGCAGTTCGCCGAGTCAGCCGAGGCCTTCAGCAACCTGGTCTACGAGCAGCCGGACAGCTTGCAGCCGGCGGCCGAACGTTTTGGGCTGACGATCCAGCAATCCGCTTGGTTGCCACGCCAGCCGGCTCCCGAGAGCTTGGCGGCGCTGGGCCAGTTGGGCAACGCCAAGGTGCTGGCCTCGCTGTTTTCGGATGACTCGCTGAAGAACAAGCGCAACACGGAAGCGGTGGAGATTGCGCCAAACACGCTTTTGGCGGCACGCGTCGTCGAGTATCGACCAGCGAGTACGAGGCCGTTCGATGACGTGAAGGCGGAAATCGAAGCCTCGCTGAAGGTCCAGGAAGCGGCTTTGCTGGCTCGCAAGGCTGGTGAGGCCAAGCTCGGCGAATTGCAGCAGAATGGCGCCGAGGTCCAGGCGGCTTGGGGTCCGGCCCGAGAAGTTTCGCGAGCCGAGTCTCGGGATCTGCCGGCATCGGCTTTGAAAGCGATCTTCAAAGCCGACGTCAGAAAACTTCCGGCCTATGTCGGGGATGAAGCTATTGGCGGTAGTTACGTGCTCTACAGGATCGCGAAGGTCAGCCACCCGGACATCGTGGATGACAACAGGCGCAACGCCTTGCAGCGGCAGTATGACTCGATTCTCGCGCAGGAGGATTTTGCCGCCTATCTCGCGAACCTGCGTTTGCGCTACAAGGTCGATATCAACAAGTCGGCGCTCGAAAACAAGGAGCGGTAGTCGCGTTCGTGCTTGGCGACAGTTAGGTTCCGTGGGGGCACGCCGGCCTGACACGAAGTTTCGTCTGCCGTCCGGGAGCTTGGCTGGCCAAGAAAAACCCCGCCGTAGCGGGGTTTTTTTCTGGCGTACGGCCTGTGTGCTTGGTCGGCGTTACATATCCATGCCGCCCATGCCACCCATACCGCCCATGCCACCCATACCGCCACCGCCCATGGCCGGTTTTTCTTCGGCCAGCTCGGCGACCATGCAGTCGGTGGTCAGCATCAGACCAGCGATCGACGCCGCATTTTGCAGCGCTGTACGAGTCACTTTGGTCGGATCGAGGACGCCCATTTCGACCAAGTCGCCGTACTCACTGGTGGCGGCGTTGTAGCCGAAGTTGCCGGTGCCCTGAAGAACGGCATTGACGACGACCGACGGTTCGTCACCGGCGTTGGCGACGATTTCTCTCAAAGGTTGTTCCATCGCTCGCAGCACGATTTTGATGCCGGCTTCCTGATCGGTGTTGTCGCCTTTCAGGCTCGTCAAACCGATGCGGGCGCGCAGCAGTGCGACACCACCGCCGGGAACGATCCCTTCTTCGACCGCGGCGCGGGTCGCGTGCAAGGCGTCTTCGACGCGTGCCTTTTTCTCCTTCATCTCGACTTCGGTCGCTGCGCCCACCTTGATCAGGGCGACACCACCGGCCAGCTTGGCGACTCGTTCCTGCAGCTTCTCTTTGTCGTAGTCGCTGGTTGCCGTTTCGATCTGAGCCCGGATCTGCTTGACACGAGCTTCGATGTTCGCGGTAACGCCGGCGCCATCGATGATCGTCGTGTTTTCCTTGCCAATTTCGATACGCTTGGCCTGTCCAAGGTCGGCCAGCGTAGCCTTCTCGAGCGTCAGACCGACTTCCTCGGCAATCACCTGGCCACCGGTCAGGATCGCGATGTCTTCAAGCATTGCCTTGCGGCGGTCGCCGAAACCGGGAGCCTTGACGGCGCAAGTCTTCAGGATGCCGCGAATGTTATTGACGACCAGGGTAGCGAGGGCCTCGCCATCGACGTCCTCGGCCACGATCAGCAATGGGCGGCTGGATTTGGCGACCTGTTCGAGAATCGGCAGCAGATCGCGAATGTTCGAGATCTTCTTGTCGAAGATCAGGATATACGGGCTCTCGAGGATCGCATTTTGCTTCTCGTTGTTGTTGATGAAGTATGGGCTCAGGTACCCACGGTCAAATTGCATTCCTTCGACCACATCGAGTTCGTTGTTCAGGGATTTGCCGTCCTCAACGGTGATGACGCCTTCCTTGCCGACCTTGTCCATCGCTTTGGCGATGATGTCGCCGATGTCGGCGTCGGCGTTGGCCGAGATGGCACCAACCTGGGCGATTTCCTTGCTCGTCGAGCACGGTTTGGAGAGCTTTTTCAATTCCTCGACGGTGGCGATCACCGCCTTGTCGATGCCGCGCTTGAGGTCCATCGGGTTCATTCCGGCGGCGACGTACTTCATCCCTTCGCGGACAATCGACTGAGCCAGCACAGTAGCCGTGGTCGTTCCATCGCCGGCGATGTCGGAAGTCTTGGAAGCAACTTCTTTGAGCATCTGGGCGCCCATATTGGCGAACTTGTCCTTGAGCTCGATTTCTTTGGCTACCGAGACACCATCCTTGGTCACGGTCGGCGCCCCGTAGGAACGCTCGAGAACCACGTTACGCCCCTTCGGTCCGAGGGTGATCTTGACTGCGTCGGCCAGGATGTTTACGCCCTCGATCATGCGGGCGCGTGCGGTATCGCCGAATTTGACGTCTTTAGCTGCCATAGAGATAACTCCTAGAGTTCTTTGTTGATTTCAATCGAAAAGCGAAACACGGGGATGTCTGAACGGGACTCTCAGACCTCGATGACACCCATGATGTCTTCTTCACGCATGACCAGCAGCTCTTCGCCGTCAACTTTGACGGTCTGGCCAGCGTACTTGCCAAACAGAACGCGGTCGCCAACTTTCACTGCGAGGGCACGCACGCTGCCGTCGTCGAGCACCTTGCCATTGCCGACGGCGCGAATCTCGCCCTGGTCAGGCTTTTCGGCGGCGGTGTCCGGAATCACGATGCCGGATGCGGTTCTGCGCTCCTCTTCCAGGCGTTTGACGATCACACGATCATGCAAAGGGCGAATATTCATGCAGCTTCTCCTTGGTTTAATAGCAAACTTACACGGCGATGGGCAGATTCGGCGAGGGTGACTAAAAGACCGACAGCTGAATCTGTTAGCACTCAAAGCTAACGAGTGCCAATAATAGGGCCGCAGCGGCTAAATTTCAAGCCCCGCTGATGTCGGGAGTCGCTCAATTGCAGCTAGGCGGCTGGCAAGCGTATGGCGCGTAAAGCTTGCGCACTAGAACCGATCCTGCCTAATATTCGCCCCTTCTGCGTGGGCGAGCGGATGGCGTTGGGGCTGGCCGGTCGGGCATCAGTGCACCTTGGTCGACGGCGCCATCGTGCGGCCGCCGCTTCTGCTTCTTTCTTGTATGGCCTAGGGGGAGAGCGTTGAAATGTCTGACATCAAGGACGCAGTTGAGGATGTGATGGGCAAGGCCGAACAGGCTTCCGATCGGCTGATCAGCGTGATCGCCATACTGGTAGCCGTTCTGGCGACGGTCATGGCGTTGTTCAGCATCAAGGGTGGAAACATTGGTCAGGCGATGGCGCAGGCGCAAGCGAGAAGTGTTAACGCCTGGGCGTATTTTCAGGCAAAAAGCACGAAACAGACTCTGGCCGAAAGCATGCTCGATCAACTTGTGCTCGAGCGCGAGCGTGCTACCGCGATGACACCGGAAACCTTGGCTTTGCTGGACAAAAAAATCGAGTTTTATCGGGCTAAGGTCAATCGCTACGAAAGCGAGAAGGAGGAGATCAAGCAGCAGGCGGAGGCCTACGAGAAAACGTACGAGGAGCTGAATTTTCACGACGATCAGTTCGATATCGCCGAAGCCGGGATCACCCTGGCCATGGCGCTGTTGGGGATCGCTGCGCTAACACGCCGGGCTTGGCTGGTGTGGCTTGCGCTGTTCTTTTCCGGCCTTGGGCTGGCCTCGGGCATCAGCGGTTTCGTCGGCGGCACCTTTCATCTGGATTTCATCGCCAGGATGCTCGGTTGAGATCGGGTACGTTCCTGCTTCCCTAGCGTTTGTTGTCCGGCGAACGCCGGTGCCTCTCGCGCACTTCTGCGGTCACCGTCCACGTGCTAGAATCCAGACTTTTGACGAGTACTCGCCTTTTGATGCCTGAACCTGCTTGGGCTGACCCGGTCAGGGTTGCCGGCCCGGGCGATGGGTCTTTAGCCATGCTAGCGGTGCGTTCGTGTCGTGGTGACCGGCCCTCTGCGGCGCAGCAGTTGACCGGACATCTTCAAGCCAGAGCGGGTCTCTGGCTTTTCCTTTTTTCGTTGGGGTGGCAGTATGCCGGTTGTCAAGTTGCCTGACGGTTCCCAGAGGGAGTTCGTGCAACCCGTCACCGTGGCCGAAGTGGCGCAGAGTATCGGTGCCGGTCTGGCGCGTGCGGCGTTGGCAGGCAAGGTTGATGAGCGTCTCGTCGACCTTGCCTTCCTGATCGACGCCGACGCCCAACTTGCCATCATTACGGACAAGGATTCCGAGGGTCTCGAAGTAATCCGGCACTCCACAGCCCACCTGATGGCCCATGCGGTGAAGGAGCTTTTCCCGGCGGCGCAGGTGACCATCGGGCCGGTGATCGAGAACGGTTTCTACTACGACTTCGCTTACCAGCGCCCTTTTACTCCCGAGGATCTGGCGGCAATCGAAAAGCGCATGACCGACATCGCTCGCCGTGATCTGCCCGTGCAGCGTGAGGTTTGGCAGCGCGACGAGGCGGTCACTTTTTTCAAGTCCATCGGGGAGCACTACAAGGCGGAACTGATCGACGCCATCCCGGCCGGCCAGGAAATTTCGCTTTACCGGGAGGGAGAATTTGTCGACCTCTGCCGTGGCCCGCATGTGCCGTCGACCGGTAAGCTGAAGGTGTTCAAGCTGATGAAACTGGCTGGCGCCTATTGGCGCGGCGATCATCGCAACGAACAACTGCAGCGGATCTATGGGACGGCCTGGACCAGGAAGGAGGATCTGGAGGCCTACCTGCACCTGCTCGAAGAGGCGGAAAAACGCGATCATCGTAAGATCGGCCGGCAACTCGACCTCTTCCACCTGCAGGACGAAGCGCCGGGAATGGTCTTCTGGCACGCCAAGGGGTGGACCATCTGGCAGGAGGTCGAGCAGTACATGCGCCGCCTGCTTAGCGAGAATGGCTACTGCGAGGTCAAGACCCCGATGATCATGGACCGCTCGCTGTGGGAGCGCTCGGGTCACTGGCAGAACTACGCCGAACTGATGTTCACTACGGCTTCCGAAAACCGCGACTACGCGATCAAGCCGATGAACTGTCCTGGCCACATCCAGATCTTCAATCAGGGTTTGCGCAGTTACCGCGACTTGCCAATGCGGCTCGCCGAGTTCGGCTCGTGTCATCGCAACGAGCCATCGGGTGCGCTGCATGGCATCATGCGCGTACGGGCTTTTGTGCAGGATGACGCGCACATTTTTTGTACGGAAGCTCAGGTCTTGCCGGAAACTTCCGCCTTCATCGACCTCCTGGAAAAGGTCTACGCCGATTTCGGGTTTGCCGACATTCTGGTGAAGCTGTCGACGCGCCCCGCCAAGCGAATTGGCTCCGACGACCTATGGGACAGGGCGGAAGCGGCGCTTGCCGAGGCGTTGGCCGCGAAAGGTCTGACCTACGACGTGCAGCCGGGGGAGGGCGCGTTTTACGGTCCGAAGATCGAATTCTCTCTCAAGGACTGCCTCGGGAGGGTCTGGCAGTGCGGTACCTTGCAGCTTGATTTCGCCTTGCCGGAGCGTCTCGATGCACACTATGTGGGCGAGGACAACGACCGTCACGTTCCAGTCATGCTGCATCGGGCAATCCTGGGGTCGCTTGAGCGTTTCATCGGCATTCTCATCGAGCACCATGCGGGGAGCATGCCTTTGTGGCTGTCGCCAACGCAGGCCGTGGTGCTGAATATTTCTGAGAAGCAGAGTCATTATGCTGAACAGGTGGCGGTAGCGATGCGCCGTGCCGGCCTGCGCGTCGAAGCAGATTTGCGCAACGAAAAAATTACCCGTAAAATTCGGGAACATAGCTTGAACAGGCTGCCCTATCAGGTCGTCGTTGGCGACAAGGAAGTGGTGGCCAATCTGGTGGCCGTGCGCACACGCGGTGGTCGGGATCTCGGGCAGATGCCGCTCGATGTCCTGATCCAGCAACTTCTCGAAGAGGTTGCATCGCGCCGTGGCACGGCCTGACCTTATCTGGAACAAGGAGTCGACCCATCGCACTGCAAAAGGCGCAACGCGTTAACCATGAGATAAACGCACCGGAGGTTCGTCTCGTCGGGGAAGAAGGCGAGCAACTGGGAGTCATGAGTGTCAGGGCAGCATTGTCGTTGGCCGAGGAAGCGGGACTTGACCTGGTCGAGATCGCTCCGATGGCGCAGCCGCCCGTCTGTCGTATCGTCGATTTCGGAAAGTTCAAGTACCAGGAGCAGAAGCGTCAGCACGAGGCGAAGCTCAAGCAGAAGCAGGTGCAGGTCAAAGAAGTCAAGTTCCGTCCGGGTACCGACGAAAATGACTACCAGATCAAACTGCGCAACATGACGCGATTCCTCGACGAAGAGGACAAGGTCAAGGTAACACTGCGCTTCCGCGGTCGGGAAATGGCCCACCAAGATATCGGGATGCGCCAGATTGAGCGGATTCGGGCTGACCTTCAGGATCTTGCCGTCGTAGAACAGATGCCCAAGATGGAGGGTCGTCAGATGGTCATGGTGCTGACGCCGAGCAAGAAAAAGTAGTCGTCACCATTCGAGTCGAGCAGTAGACAACACAAGTGGTGTCGGGTCAAAAGCGCCCCCGCCGGGGGACACCTGGCAGCACATCCATAGACAGGAGCAGTCAATGCCCAAGATGAAGACCAAGTCGGGAGCGAAAAAGCGCTTCACGATTACCTCCAGCGGCCGTATCAAGCGGTCGCATGCCTACAAGCGGCATATCCTTACCAAGAAGGATACCAAGACCAAGCGCCAGCTGCGTGGAATGACGGCGGTGCATGACTCGGACAAGGCCATCGTCCGCTCCATGCTGCCCTACGCGTAAAGGAGAGACGAGATGCCCCGAGTCAAACGTGGTGTGACGGCGCACGCGCGCCACAAGAAGATTCTCGCCCTTGCCAAGGGCTACCGCGGCCGGCGCAACAACGTCTATCGCGTTGCCAAGCAGGCGGTGATGAAGGCCGGCCAATACGCTTACCGTGATCGCCGCCAAAGGAAGCGTCAGTTTCGTAGCCTATGGATAGCACGCATCAATGCGGCGGCCAGGGAACTCGGCATGAAGTACAGCACCTTCATGAATGGCCTGAAAAAGGCGCAGGTCGAAGTGGACCGTAAGGTTTTGGCCGATCTGGCGGTTTTCGACAAGCCGGCTTTTGCGGCTCTGGCACAGCAGGCCAAGGCCCAACTCGAAGGCTAGTTCGACAACTCTCGGGAAAGGAGGCGTGAGCCTCCTTTTTTCGGTAAACATGCACAACTTCGACCAAATTATTCAGGACGCTTCGCTCGCCTTTGCGGCGACTGACGACCCTGACGCGCTTGAGCAGATCAAGGCCTCCTTTCTTGGTAAGAGCGGGAAGATCACGCGTTTTCTCAAGGAGCTGGCCAAATTGCCGCCCGACGAACGTAGGACCGTCGGCGCAGCGATCAACCGCGCCAAGGAAGCCGTCGAGTTGGCGCTCAACTGTCGCCGTGAGTCGATTCGTCGCGTGGCACTGGAAGCGCGGCTCGCCGAGGAGTCGCTCGACGTCACCCTGCCGGGCCGCGGGGAGGCGCGCGGCGGTCTGCATCCGGTGACGCGGACGCTGGAACGTATGGAAGGGTTGTTTCGATCGATCGGTTTCGATGTCGCCGACGGACCCGAAATAGAAGCCGACTTCCAGAACTTCACGGCGCTCAATACGCCGGAGGATCATCCGGCACGTTCGATGCACGATACCTTCTATCTTCAGGACGAGACCGGTGGCGTCGCGCCGGGCATCCTGTTGCGCACCCACACCAGCCCGATCCAGGTGCGCTACATGCAGGCGCACGTCGCCAAGCACTCGTCGGCCGAAACCATGCCCGAGATTCGCGTCATCGCCCCCGGACGCGTCTATCGGGTCGATTCGGATGCCACGCATTCGCCGATGTTTCACCAGGTCGAGGGCCTGTGGATTGGTGAGAACGTCAGTTTTGCGGACCTGAAGGGCGTGGTTGGCGATTTCCTGCGCCGCTTTTTCGAGAGCGACGATCTGCAGGTTCGTTTTCGCCCATCGTTTTTTCCCTTTACCGAACCGTCCGCCGAGATCGATATGGCGTTCATGAGCGGTGCTCTGAAAGGTCACTGGCTGGAAATCGCCGGTTGTGGCATGGTCCATCCAAACGTACTGCGGCACGTCAACATCGACCCCGAGAAGTACATCGGCTTCGCCTTCGGCATGGGGCCGGATCGCCTGACGATGTTGCGTTACGGCGTCAATGATCTGCGTCTTTTCTACGATGGCGACCTGCGCTTCTTGCGACAGTTCGTCTGACGGTGTTTTCCTGATTTCCGGCGTCCATGAAATTCTCTGAATCCTGGCTTCGCAGTTTTGTCGATCCGGCCTGTTCGGGTGATGATTTCTCTCACCTGCTGACTATGGCTGGTCTCGAAGTGGAGGAGGAAGCACTCGTCGCTCCTTCCTTCGAGAAAGTGGTCGTCGGCCAGGTGCTCGAGGTCGGCAAGCTTCCGGATGCGGATCGCCTGCAGGTTTGTCGTGTCGACGTGGGGTCCGGCGAGCCCCTGCAAATCGTCTGTGGTGCACCGAACGCGGCCGCCGGGATCAAAGTGCCTTGCGCACTTCCCGGAGCCGAGTTGCCCGGTGGGATCAGGATCAAGGTCAGCAAGCTGCGCGGTATCGAATCGTTCGGCATGCTTTGCTCGGCGCGCGAACTGGGTATCTCCGACGATGCTGCCGGGCTTCTTGTCTTGGCGGCCGATGCTTCGGTGGGCGAGGATATCCGCCGCCATCTCGACCTTGACGACCGCCTGCTGACGCTCAAATTGACGCCGAACCGAGCCGATTGCTTGTCGTTGGAGGGCGTGGCCCGCGAGGTGGCGGCATTGACCGGCGCGCCGGCGCGCTTCATCGACGTCGAAGAAGTCGCAGCCACGCTACCGCATTCCCGCCCCGTGTTGCTCGATGCTCCGGCGGCGTGCCCGCGCTACTGCGGTCGAATCATCGCTGGCGTAAATGCCGGTGCGCTCACCCCGGCGTGGATGAGGCGCCGCCTCGAACGTAGCGGCATCCGGCCGATCTCGGCACTGGTAGATATCACGAACTACGTCATGCTCGAACTCGGCCAACCGCTGCATGCCTTCGACAATGCTCGGCTCAGTGGCGCGCTGCACGTCCGGATGGCGCGCGCCGGGGAAGAGATCGTGCTGCTCAACGAGCAAACGCTGGCATTGCAGGACGACATTCTTCTGATCGCCGACGAACTCCGTCCCGTGGCCATGGGCGGCATCATGGGCGGTGAGGAGAGCGGAATCTCCTTGGCGACGACCGAGGTTTTCCTCGAGTCGGCCTTCTTTGCGCCACAAGCCATTGCTGGCCGCGCCCGTCGCTACGGCTTCGTTTCCGATGCCTCACACCGCTTCGAGCGTGGTGTCGATTTCGGTGGCACGCGGCGTGCACTTGAGCGTGCGACGCGCCTGATCATCGATATCTGTGGTGGTCAGGCCGGTCCGATCAGCGAAGCGTTGGCCGCTCTGCCCGAACGTCGGCCGGTTCGTTTGCGGCCCGCGCGGGTGGCGAGAGTCCTTGGCCTGACCCTGCCGGCCGAGCGGATCGGCGAGTTGCTTTTGCGCCTCGGTCTGCCATTCATCCGGGAGGTCGCCGATTTTGTCGTTACGCCGCCGACCTACCGCTTCGACATCGAGATCGAGGAAGACCTGATCGAAGAGATCGCACGGCTGCACGGCTACGACAACATCCCGGCGCCCGCGCCACGGGGATGGCTGTCGATGCTGCCGCAGACCGAAAGCTCCCGGTCGCTGGCGCGTGTTCGACAGATTCTGGCGGACTGTGGCTATCAGGAAGTGGTCAACTTCGCTTTCGTCGAAGAAGCCTGGGAAACTGACTTCGCCGGTAACGATCAGTTGATTCGCCTGGCTAATCCAATTGCCAGTCAGTTGAGCGTCATGCGATCGACGTTGATTGGCGGTTTGGTCGCCAACGTGGCGACCAATCTCAAGCGGCGGCAGAGTCGAGTTCGGGTGTTCGAAACCGGCCGCTGCTTTTTCCGCGATCCAGCGGGTCGCCCTGTCGCCGGATTTCGCCAGCCGTGGAAGCTGACGGCTCTGGCGTATGGCGATGCACTTCCCGAGCAGTGGGGTGTGGTGGCGCGCGACGTTGATTTTTTTGATGTCAAGGGTGATCTAGAGCGCCTTCTCGCACCGCACGCGGGCTGCTTCGAGAAAGCCGCGCATCCGGCCCTGCATCCGGGACGTAGTGCGCAGGTCGTGGTCGATGGCCAAGTGGTCGGCTTTGTCGGCGAGTTGCATCCGCGTTGGCAGCAAAAGTACGACTTGCCGTTGCCGCCCGTGCTCTTCGAAATCGAGCTCGATGTTCTGCTGCAGGCTCGTCTACCGCAGTACGCGGAGGTTTCCCGTCAGCCGCCGGTGATCCGGGATATGGCGATCGTCGTCGACCAAGCGCTTGAGTTGCAGCAGTTGGTCAGTGGCATGAAGGCCAACGCTCCATCTCTTGTGCGGACGATCAGCCTGTTCGACGTCTACGCTGGGCGGGGCGTCGAGGCGGGCAAGAAAAGCCTTGCCTTTCGCATAGTGATGCAAGATACTCAAAAAACGTTGCTGGAAGCCGAGGTCGACGCCGCAATGGGGCAGCTTACTACCTATCTGCAAGAGGCATTTGGGGCGCAGCTTCGCGTCTGAGAAGGGGGATGAATGACGCTTACCAAAGCAGAACTCGCGGACCTGTTGTTCGAGAAAGTCGGTCTCAACAAGCGTGAAGCCAAGGACATGGTGGAGGCCTTCTTCGAGGAGATTCGCAACGCCCTCGAACGTGGTGATGGGGTAAAACTCTCGGGTTTCGGCAATTTTCAGCTACGCGACAAACCGCAGCGGCCTGGCCGCAACCCAAAAACCGGCGAGGAGATTCCGATCACGGCGCGGCGAGTCGTGACTTTTCATGCCAGCCAGAAACTGAAGGGCGAGGTGGAGCACGCTTATGATGGAAGCGAGTCCTAGGGACGCGGTCAACGAGCCCTTACCGGCTATCCCGGCGAAGCGCTACTTCACTATTGGCGAGGTCAGCGAACTGTGCGGAGTCAAGCCGCATGTACTGCGCTACTGGGAGCAGGAGTTCTCACAACTCAGACCAGTAAAACGTCGTGGTAATCGCCGCTATTACCAGCATCACGAAGTTCTCCTGGTTCGCCGTATCCGTGAGCTTCTTTATAGTCAGGGCTTTACCATCAGCGGTGCGCGCAACAGGCTCGACGAGGCGGCGCTCGAAGGTGAAACCAATGGTGGCGCGTCGGCCCTGACGGTCGAAACGCTGCGTGCCGAGCTATTGAGTATCGCGGAAATGCTGCGAGTTTGAGTCTTGTCAGAAGTGGCCCCGAAAATTCGGCCAGGGGCATTGGGGCCGACGTTTTTTGTGCGAGCGGCTGGTGGGATCGGCGGATGCCTCGGGACATGAGGCCGGGAGCTGCCGCTGCTGCCGTTGGAGTTGTCGCAATCGTGGACGGATTCTCGCGTCGACGTCCTTTCGCAGGCGCTGGAACTCCGGCGATGCCATGATGATGGTTCCAGCCGCGGCGCGCAGGCGATCGAGCGCCTCGTCGGGCAGTACGAAGGGTGTCGCCTGCTCATTCACGTAGGCTGGTTCGTCCTTGTCGTCGAGCGCCGCGCACGACACATCGATGGCATAGATCCCGGCATTCGGCACGTTTTGCGCCGTCGTACAGAATCTCGTCGTACAACCAGGCGGCTGGCACGACCACCGAGCCGGAACAGAAGCACAAGCGTCAGCTAGGACGGCAGGCGAAGTGGAGTCATCGGTTTGCTCAGCTGGATGAGGAAGAGCGATCTTACATGTTCCCGCCGCCTGTGCGCAGCGCTGACGGCCTGAGGCTGTTCGTCCGTGTTGGCGTGTCGTCGATCAGGACGCGCTACCGCGGTCGGCCATTCTCTCGCCCATGCGGACCGCACGGGCGGCAGCCCAGGCCGGATCGAAGCGCAGCGTGTCCCTCGGGAACAGTAAGACTACCGTCGAACCGAGCAGGAAGCGACCCATTTCCTCGCCCTTGCGGAGCCACACTCGTTGCTCGTCGTAGCGCCATTCACGGATTTGTCCGCTGCGTGGCGGGTTGACCGTACCGTGCCAGACGGTCGCCATGCTGCCAACGATCGTTGCGCCGACCAGCGTCAAGACGAAGCTGCCGAAGTCGGCATCGAAGACGCAGACCACCCGCTCGTTGCGGGCAAACAGACCCGGGACGCCGCGCGCAGTGATGGGATTGACCGAGAACAACTCGCCGGGGACGTGAATCATGCGCCGCAGGCGGCCATCGACCGGCATGTGAATCCGGTGATAGTCGCGCGGGCTGAGATAGAGGGTAGCGAAAGCGCCATCCGCGAAGCGCGACGCCAGTTCGCCGTCACCGCCGACGAGTGCCGTGGTCGAGTAGTGATGACCCTTGGCCTGAAAAATCTGATCGCGCTCGATGCCGCCAAACTGGCTGATGGTGCCGTCGACCGGGCAGATGAAATCGGCGTCGGCGAGTGGCCGCGCGCCGCTGCGCAGAGGCCGGGTAAAGAACTCGTTGAAGCTGCGATAACTGACCGGGTTAGCATCGACTGCTTCACTGAGGTCGACACCGTAGCGCCGCACGAACCAGCGAATGACGCTGGTGCTGAGACTCCCGGCTTCGGTGTCGGCGAACTTGCCGGCGAGGGTGGTGAGTGCCTGTTTGGGAAGGAGGTATTGCGCGGTGACGGCAAGACGGTCGAACACGGCAGTGCTCTGCGGGAGGGAAGGCTACATTATACGGCCTTGCCTGCCGCAGGCGATGCCTTTCGTCCACCGACGTGGTGGCGCGCAGCGCCTCGACGGTGAGCCGATTCGCCAAGGCGCCGGACGCGCGAGGCGCTTGCTAACGCAGCGATGCGTTGATCTTCTGGAGCGCTGTCGTGCCCGGGCACAATTGGCCGGCACCCAGCGTGTTGAGGGGCTGCTCCACGGTTCCAAGTTGCCGGTGCAGGTCGCGCGAGTCGACGTCGACATAGAGCAACCCGGTGACGACCTCGCCGCGCGCCGCGTGCTCCTGGATGTAGCTCATTGCCCGGATGCGGTCGGTCGGGTCGTAGTCGGCGTGCAGCTTGCGCAGGCGAACGACCGAGCCGTCGTGCTGACGAACGTCGGTGACCTCGCCCTCACCGTAGTCGGCGGTGATCTCTTCGCGCGGCGGCCAGAAGTCGAGCCGGTTGACGGCTTCGTTGTGTTCGCGCACGTAGTCGTAGCTCTTGGTGCTTCCGGTGTGGTTGTTGAAGGCCAGGCAAGGCGACAGGACGTCGATCACGGCGGCGCCCTGATGCGCAAGTGCCGACTTGATCAGCGGCACGAGCTGCGTCTTGTCGCCGGAAAATCCACGGCCGACGAACGTCGCTCCCATGACCAGCGCAAGCGTCACGAGATCGATCGGCGCGTCGTTGTTCACCTGTCCGCGTTTGGACTTCGAGCCTTTGTCGGCGGTCGCCGAGAACTGTCCTTTGGTCAGCCCATAGACGCCGTTGTTCTCCACGATGTAGGTCATGTTGACACCCCGCCGCATGACGTGAGCGAACTGACCGAGGCCGATCGAAGCCGAGTCGCCGTCACCCGAAACGCCCAGGTAGATCAATTCGCGGTTCGCTAGGTAGGCGCCCGTGAGGACCGACGGCATGCGGCCATGGACGGTGTTGAAGCCATGCGAGTTGCCGAGAAAATAGTCCGGCGTCTTCGACGAGCAGCCGATTCCCGACAGCTTGGCGACCCGATGCGGCTCGATGTCGAGTTCCCAGCAGGCCTGGATGATCGCCGCCGAGATCGAGTCGTGGCCGCAGCCGGCGCACAGCGTCGAGATCTTGCCTTCGTAGTCGCGGCGGGTGAAGCCGACGCGGTTCTTGGTCAGGCTGGGGTGGTGTAGTTTCGGTTTGGCGATATAGGTCATTTCAGGCCACCATTCCTTCGCGAAGTGGACGGACGTTGATGCGCGAGACGCGCTCGGCGATTTCCCGGGTGATGAAGCGGGCCGTGATTGGGGTGCCGTCGTAGTGCAGGACTCGAATCAGGCTTGCCGGGTTGACGCCGGCTTCATTGATCAGCAGTGTCGTCAGTTGTCCGTCGAGATTCTGTTCGAGCACGAAAACCTTCGAATGAGCGGCGATGAAATCGGCGATCTCGTTCTGGAAGGGAAAGGCACGGATGCGCAGGGCATTGATGTAGATCCCCTGTTCGGCCAAGGCGTCGAGCGCCTCGTGCATCGCCGGGCTGGTCGATCCGTAGTAGACCGCCGCGAAACGGGCCGGGTATTTCGCCGCAGTGAGGACCGGCAAGGGCACCAGCGACTTGGCCGTTTCGAACTTTCTCAGCAACCGCTGCATGTTGTAGATGTAGTCGGCGCCGGCTTCCGAGTAACCGGCATAAGCGTTTTTCGTCGAGCCGCGAGTGAAATAGCCGCCTTTCGTCGGATGCGTTCCCGGATAGGTCCGGTAAGGAATGCCATCGCCGTCGACGTCGAGGTAGCGGCCGAAATCGGTGCCGGCGTCGAGTGCCTCACGGGTCATCACTTTGCCGCGGTCGTACTGCTGGCTGTCGTCCCAAGCGAATGGTCGGCAGAGCCGCTGGTTCATGCCGATGTCGAGGTCGGTCATGACGAAGATCGGGGTTTGCAGGCGCTCCGCCAGGTCGAGCGCCTGCGCCGACATTTCGAAGCACTCGTAAGGATCTTCGGGAAAGAGCAGGACATGTCGCGTGTCGCCGTGCGAGGCATAGGCGCAGGCGAGGATGTCGGCCTGCTGGGTGCGCGTCGGCATGCCGGTCGACGGGCCGCCGCGCTGGACATTGATCAGCACGGCCGGTATTTCGGCAAAGTAGGCCAGGCCGATGAACTCGGTCATCAGCGAGATCCCGGGTCCCGAGGTAGCGGTGAATGAACGGGCACCGTTCCAGCCGGCGCCGATCACCATGCCGATCGACGCCAGTTCGTCCTCGGCCTGGACGATGGCGTAGCGACGCTGGCCGGTGTCCGGGTCGACGCGCAGCTTTTGTGCGTAACGCATGAAAGCTTCGGCGACCGACGATGACGGGGTGATCGGATACCAGGCGCAAACCGTCGCTCCGCCGTAGACGCAACCCAGTGCGGCGGCACTGTTGCCATCGACGAAAACCTTGTCGCCCACCGCATCGCGCCGTTCGACCTTCAGTGCGACTGGCTTCAGATGCTGGCGCGCATACTCGCGCCCGAGGTTCAGCGCCTTGACGTTGGCGTCGAGCAGCTTCTCCTTGCCGTGATACTGTTCGCTGAAAAGTTTCTCGATCTCGGTCGAATCGATCTCGAGCAGTTGGGCCAAGGCGCCGATGTAGAGAATGTTCTTCAACAACTGTCGTTCGCGCGCGTCGCTGTAGGAATCGTTGCAGATCTCGGTGACCGGCATGCCGATGACGTGTATGTCGTCGCGCAGACGGCTGCGTGGGACCGCTTTTGAGCTGTCGTAGAACAGATAGCCGCCGGGGTCGATCTCGCGCACGTCCTGGTCCCAGGTCTGTGGATTCATGGCGACCATCATGTCGACACCGCCGCGCCGGCCAAGGTAGCCGTGCTCGGTCACCCTCACTTCGAACCAGGTCGGCAGTCCCTGGATGTTCGACGGGAAGATGTTGCGCGGTGAAACCGGAACGCCCATGCGCAGGATGGCGCGTGCGAACAACTCGTTCGCCGATGCCGAGCCCGAGCCGTTGATATTGGCAAACTTGACGACGAAATCATTGACCGCTTCGATCTTCTGCATGGTCGCTCTCCTCAGGCGGTTGGCTGCTGATCGGCCGGCACGCTGGCGCTGCGGCAGGCCGGGCCGGCGTGCGTCATCTGCAGCAGGAACTTCTGCATGTCCCAGGCGCCGGTCGGGCAGCGCTCGGCACACAGTCCGCAGTGCAGGCAGACGTCCTCGTCCTTGATCATCACGCGGCCGGTCTTCAGGGTTTCGGAGACGTAGAGAGCCTGGCTTGCGTTGAGTGCCGGCGCGCGCAGGCGGGGGCGCAGTTCCTCTTCCTCACCGTTGCACGTGAAGCTGATGCAGTCCATCGGGCAGATGTCCATGCAGGCGTCGCATTCGATGCACAGCTTGGGCGCGAAAACCGTTTGCACGTCGCAGTTTAGGCAGCGCTGCGCTTCCTTGAAGGCCAGTTGCGGGTCGAAACCCAGTTCCACTTCGATCCGGATGTTCTTCAGCGCGGCGCTCGTGTCGCGCAGCGGCACGCGCAGGCGACGGTCGTCCGAAATCGCGTTGTCGTAACGCCAGGCGTGGATCCCCATCTTCTGCGAGATCAAGGTCGTCATCGGATCGGGGCGTGCGGCGATGTCCTCGCCGTTGAGCAGGCGGTCGATGGAAACCGCTGCGTCGTGTCCGTGCGCCACCGCCCAGATGATGTTTTTCGGCCCGAACGCCGCGTCACCGCCAAAGAAGACGTTGGGCAGCGTCGATTGCATGGTCGCCGCATCGAGCTTGGGTAGGCCCCACTTGTCGAATTCGATACCGATGTCGCGCTCGATCCAGGGAAAAGCGTTCTCCTGGCCGACGGCGACGAGCACTACGTCGCACGGGAAATGGGCGTCCGGCTCGCCGGTCGGCAGCAGGCTGCGCCGCCCTTTGTCATCGTAGACCGAACGCACTTTCGAGAACGTCACGCCGGTCAGTCGGCCGCCGTTGTGCGTGAAGGCTTTGGGCACCAGGTTATTGAGGATCGGAATGCCTTCGTGCATGGCGTCCTCTTTCTCCCACGGGCTGGCTTTCATCTGCTCGAAGCCCGAGCGCACGATGACCTTCACATCTTCACCGCCCAGGCGGCGGGCCGAGCGGCAGCAGTCCATCGCCGTGTTGCCGCCTCCGAGGACGATGACGCGCTTGCCGATCGAAGTCGTGTGGCCGAAAGCGACGTTGGCCAGCCAGTCGATACCCAGATGGATGTGCTTCGCCGCCTGCTGGCGCCCCGGAATGTCGAGATCCTGGCCGCGCGGTGCGCCACAGCCGACGAATACCGCGTCGTAGCCTTCGGCGAGCAGATCCCTTAGCGAATGGACGTACTGGCCCCCCCGGAAGTCGACGCCGAGGCCCAACACGTAGCCCGTTTCCTCGTCGATCACCTCCTCGGGCAAACGAAACTTCGGGATCTGCGTGCGCATCATGCCGCCGGCGCGAGCGTCGCCGTCGTAGATCACCACTTCGTAACCGAGCGGTGCGAGGTCGCGGGCGACGGTCAGCGACGCCGGACCGGCGCCGATGCAGGCGACGCGCCGGCCGTTTTTCTGCGCAGCGGGTGTCGGCAGCCGGCCGCGGATGTCCTGCTTGTAGTCGGCGGCGACGCGCTTCAGGCGGCAGATGGCGACTGGCTCCCGGCGGCTCTGGCCGTCCGCCGTCTCGTCCTCGACGCGCGCGCGACGGCAGGCCGGTTCGCAAGGACGGTCACAGGTTCGTCCGAGGATGCCGGGAAAGACGTTCGACACCCAGTTAAGCATGTAGGCGTCGCTGTAACGGCCGGCGGCGATCAGCCGAATGTACTCGGGAACGGGCGTGTGGGCCGGGCAGGCCCACTGGCAGTCAACGACCTTGTGGAAATAGTCGGGCGCGGCGATGTCGGTGGGCTTCAAGACGAACGCTTCCTTTCCTGTCACGAGTCTGGAGCCACAGCCTCTGGCCCCCACAAAAAAGAGCTCTCATAGTAACTCGCCGTCGCGGCGCTGAAAAGACGTATGTTTCATGGCGATGTCCTGATCGCGCGTCGGTCCCGGGCCGTTGCCGGGAGCGTGGTCGGACATCCGCCGCAGGCGCTGTCGGTGCACGGCGGTTTCGCCATGCAGGCCGGTGGCCCCCAGCGCTTGTCCGGCGGCTGGCGGCGCTTTGTCTTCGACTGGCATTCCGGAGTAAGCTAAAGGCAAAACCGTGGCGTGTTTCGAAGGAGGTCGTTGATGTTGCATTTTCTCAACCAATTCACGATCCGGCAGAAAATCCTCGGCCTGATCTTCGTCGCGCTGCTCGGGGCGGTGAGCACCGGTTTCGAAGGGATGCGCGGTACCGCCACGATGAGCGAACTGGCCGAAAAGATGTATTCCGACCAACTGCAGCCGATCGCTTGGGTGGCGGTCGCCAATCAGAACGCCATTGCCGTCAACCGCGCCGATTATCGCGTCGCCGTCGAAACCGAGGCGACGCGCCTGCGCGAAGCCGCGGGTAACCGCGAGCGCTTCGAGAAAGAGGCGATGCGATTGCTCGACCTCTACCGGAGGGGCGATCTGACGCCCGCCGAGACGGACGCCTTGAAGCGCTTCGACGTGGCTTGGCGGGCGATGAATGCGGTATGTCGGCAAGTCGGCGACCTAGGGCGCGGCGGTGCCGAGCGGGACCTCAAGCCGGCGCTCGATCTGATGGCCGGCGAATGCCGGCCGAAATTCCAGGTTGCCGACGACATCCTGAGCGAAATCGTCGACATCAATCTGGCGCGCTCCGAGCAGGCGATCAAGGTCCTTCGCCAGCAAGGTAACGACGTGCGCGACATCGAAATCGCCGTGCTGGTCGTTACCGGCGCGCTGCTGCTCATCCTCGGGACGGCCATCTTGCGCAGTACGCTGCGCCAGTTGGGCGGCGAGCCGGCGCGGGTGCGCGACGTCATGCAACGGCTGTCGGGTGGCGATTTGTCTACCTTGCTGCCGATCGAGCCCGGCGATACGGAGAGCATGGCCTGTTCGATCAATTCGATGATCGGTACGCTGGCGCGCCTTGCGGTACGCGCCGAGGCCATCGGTCGAGGCGACTTCTCCGAGGATGTCCCGCTGCTGTCCGAACACGACCAGCTCGGCAAGTCGATCGACAGCATGAACCGCATGCTGCGTGCGAGCAAGCTGGCGGACGTCGGTCGCAACTGGATCAAGGACGGCTACAATCATTTGTCGACCGAGTTGACGGGCGGCCTCTCGCCGCAGCAGGTGGCTGACACGGCAATCCGTGTCGTTGGCCGCTACCTCGCGGCGGGGCGCGGCGTGCTTTACGTCTTTCGGCCTCAGGAGAATTGCCTCGATCTGCTGGCGAGCTACATGTACACCGAGCGTCCCCGCCTGGGGAATCGATTCGCCGTTGGCGAAGGTGCGGTCGGCCAAGTGGCGCGCGAGAAAAAACCGATTATCCTGACCGCTGTCGACCCGGATGCCGCACCGGTCGTCACCGGAACGCTGAGCGCGCTTCCCTGCTATACCTACACCTATCCGTTGCTGCGCGAAGGGCTATTGCTGGGTGTGGTCGAACTGGCCAGTTTCGAGCGTTTCGATGAACTGCAGCGCGAGTTCCTGCTCGGTGCGGCCGACATGATCGCCTCGTTTCTGCAGGCGGCGGAACAGCAGGAAAACGTTCGCCAGTTGCTGGTGGTGGCGGAACGTGCAGAAAAGGAGGCCAGGCAACAGAGCGAGCGCCTGCAGGAAGCGAATGCCCGCATGGAGGAACAGCAGCAGCAGTTGCAGCAACAGGCCGAGGAGTTGCGACAGAGCAATGTGCAACTCGAGGAGCAGCAGCAGCAGGTACAGCAGCAGAGTGAGGAACTCGAACAGACCAATTCGCAACTCGAGCAGCAACAGAAGCGACTCGAACAGAGCAACCTCGAATTGCGCAGCTCGCGTGAAGAACTGGACGCCAAGGCGCGGCAACTCGAATTGTCCAGCCAGTACAAATCCGAGTTTCTGGCCAACATGTCGCACGAACTGCGCACGCCACTCAATGCCATCATTCTGCTTTCCAAGATGATCGCCGGCAACGCCGGCGGTCGCCTGAGCAGCGACGAGGTCAAGCAGGCCGAAGTCATCCATCGCTCGGGAGAGGATCTTCTGCATCTGATCAACGACGTGCTCGATCTTTCCAAGGTCGAGGCCGGACACATGGAAGTTCATCCGGCGCGGGTTGACAGCGCGGCGCTGAGCGAGAGTTGCCGCGACCTGTTCGAACCTGCGGCGCACGAGCGCGGCCTGACCTTCGACGTCGAGGACCACATCCGGGGCAGTTTCGTCAGCGATGTGGACAAGATCGGCCAGATTCTGCGGAACCTGTTGTCCAACGCGTTGAAGTTCACCAAGAAAGGAGGCGTCAGTCTGCGGCTCGAACGTTGTTCTGGCGACGCGCTACCGATCCGGATAGAGGTCCGCGACACGGGAATCGGGATTCCCCTCGAGAAACAGGCCTTGATCTTCGAAGCCTTTCGTCAGGCGGATGGCTCGACCTCGCGCCAATATGGTGGTACTGGCCTGGGCTTGACGATCAGCCTGCGCCTTGCGCAGTTGCTGGGCGGGACCATCGAGCTGGC
This sequence comes from Accumulibacter sp., assembly GCF_029255285.1. Classification (GTDB taxonomy): domain Bacteria; phylum Pseudomonadota; class Gammaproteobacteria; order Burkholderiales; family Rhodocyclaceae; genus Accumulibacter. The sequence goes on along the minus strand of NZ_JAPUVI010000106.1, from coordinate 8,634 downwards.
AAGCGCACTTGGCGAAGGCAGCGTATTCAGCCTGCGGCTACCGGAAAACCCCACAGATCAGCCGCTTGCCGCAGCGGCACCGCCGGCGCCGCCGCCGACGGCAGCCGAGCGGGTGATCGCTCCGCTCGACGATCGCGACCAATTGGCTCCGGGCGATCAGGCGATCCTGCTGATCGACGACGACCTGGCGTTCGGCGATGCCTTGCGGCAGCTCAACCGCAAACTTGGTTACAAAACGCTGCTTGCGGCGAACGGGGCTGATGGCATCGAACTGGCGCGCCGGCATCGACCAGCGGGTATATTGCTCGACCTCGGCTTGCCGGATATGGATGGCAGCGAAGTCCTGCATGCCATAAAGTCGAGTGATCTGGCGCCTATTCCGGTGTATGTCGTGTCGGCGCGCGACCGCGACGCGGCACTGCTGCGCCAGGGAATCGTCGGCTACCTGCAAAAGCCGGTCAACGCCGATCAGATCGCTCGTGTCGAAAGCGAGGTGATGGCGGCGCGATCTGCCGTCCTGGTGGTCGGCAGCGGCGCGATAGACGCCGCCGAAGTGTTGCGTATCATCGGTCCGCGTTTCGGCCAGGTGCGGCAATGCGCTGCCGGTGAGGCGTTGCGCGCCGCGCTACGCGAGCACCGCTGGCGCTTGGCACTGGTCGCGCTGAGCGGGCAGGGGGCGGACGAGGGAGTGGCGATTGCCGAAAGCATCCGCCAGGCGAGCCCGGAGACGGCTATTCTGTTTTTCTCGCCGCAGCCGGTGAGCGAAGCGGACGAGGCGCGCCTGCGCAGCTACAGCGACAGCATCATCGTCAACACGCCGCAGGCCGATCAGCGCTTGCTGCGCAATATCGAGCGTTTCCTGCTCGAAGTGCCGCAAGCGGCGCCCAGCACGACAGTCGAGGATGGTCACCAGCGTCTCGCCGGGCGAAGCATCCTGGTGGTCGACGACGATCCACGCAACCTGTTCGTCATCACGGCCGCCCTCGAGCAGAACGGCGCCAGCGTGCGCAGCGCGATCAACGGGAAGCAGGCGCTGGTGCTGCTGGCCCAGGCCGCGGTCGATCTGGTCATCACTGACATCATGATGCCCGAGATGGATGGCTATCAGACGATCGCCGCCATTCGCGGCACACCCGGTCTGGCCAACATCCCGATTGTTGCCTTGACTGCCAAGGCGCTGCCGGAAGACAAGAAGAGTGTGCTGGCGGCGGGCGCCGACGACTACCTTTCGAAGCCGGTAGACTACGAAGTTCTGGTCAACATGGCGTCCCTATGGTGTGCGAAGCGCTGAGTCCGGCATGAGCACCGCTCTGCTGTCCACTGGCCAGGCGAACCGGGTCGGCGTTCTCGGTCGTCTCACGTCGGCTGCCGAACAAGCCGAGTTGTTGTCGTTGTTGGCCGCGTACGAGGCAAAAGCGGACGAGCCTTTCGAAGTGGACGTCTACGACGCCGAAACCTTGCCCGCGCCAGTTGTCGAGGCGCTGATCCGGCTGCTCGACCATGGTCAGCCGCTAATCATCGTCGCCTATCGTCCGCTGTTGGCGCATTGCCTGATGCGCCTCGGTTTGCCGGTGCGACAGGTTGCCGGTCCGAGTCCGCCGGCGCCTTTGGCCCGTTGCCGGGCACTGGTGGTCGGAGGCTCGGCACAGAGCCTGGATAAACTGCTGCAAATTGTCAGCGGTTTACCGGCCGGCGAGACGACGGTTTTTGTCGCGCAGCACGTGCGGGAAGACCAGATCAACCTGCTCGACCGATTGCTCCAGGTGCGCACCGATTATCGGGTGGTGATGCCACAGCACCTGGTGGCGGTCGAAACGTCGACCATCTATGTCGCGCCACCGGGGTGTCACCTTAAAGTCGCGCATGGGCTGGTCTATCTCACCCGCGACGGCAAGGTCAACCATGCCCGGCCGTCGATCGATGTGCTCTTCGAATCGGTCGCCGGCGAGTACCGCGAGCAGTGCCTGGGGGTACTGCTGTGCGGTTTCGGTAACGACGGGGTCGCGGGTTGCGCTGCTCTCAAGGAGGTCGGGGCCTGCGTCGTCGTCGAGGACGGCGACGAGTGTGGCGCAGCGCGCGTGCTGCCCGATGCTGCTTGGGTGGCCGGGCGTTTCGACCACGTCATGAAGTGCGCCGGGATAACGAGCTTCGTCGCGGCGGCGATCGCCGGGTTTCAGGCGGCGCCAAGCGGCCGCCTGCTGGATTTGTTTCTCGAAGCGCTGTGGCGTCAGTACGACTACGACTTGCGTGGTTACCAGCGGGACAGTCTCGAAAGGCGACTGAAGAACCTGATGGGACAGTTCGGCTTGCCGGGTTTTGCCGATTTTCAGCGCGCCGTCCTGTCGCAGCGTCCGCTGTTCGAGCGCCTGGCGGCCGAAATCTCGGTCGGCGTAACCGGCTTTTTCCGTCACCCCGAGCAATTCCGGCTGCTGCGCGACGATATCCTGCCCTACCTGGCGAGCTTTCCGGTCCTCAAGATCTGGTCCGCTGGCTGTGCCACCGGCGAGGAAGCCTTTTCACTGGCGATCCTGCTCGACGAACTGGGGCTCCTGCCGCGAACGCGCCTCTTCGCCACGGATCTCAACGCGTACTACCTCGATCTCGGCAAGGGCGGTCTGTTTCCCACCGCAGGTTTGGCCGATAGTCGCCGCGACTACCTGGCCAGTGGCGGGCCGGGTCGCTTCGATGATTACGTAGAGCATTACGGTCGCTGTCTGAAAGTGCGGGAACGCTTGCGGCAGACGGTCCTTTTTCACCGCCACTCACTGCTCAGCGAAGGAGTGTTCAATGAATTCCAACTCATCGTCTGCCGCAACGTTATGATCTATTTTGATAAGGAGACCCAGCGGAGAGTCCTTGCCTTGTTCGCGCGCTCGCTGCATCCGGACGGCTTTCTCGTGCTCGGTCCACGCGACGGCCTGATCCATATGGCCAGCGAGCATGGCCTCGTACCTCATTCGACTAGCGCGCACATCTACCGCCTGCAGAGAGGCGGCGCGTATGCCTGAGAACTTCCTGATTCTTGTGGTAGACGACAACGCCAACAACCGATTCACGTTACGTGCGCTGCTTTCCCGCTTGAGTGGTTGCGAGGTCATCGAGGCCGCTTCCGGCGAGGAGGCGCTGATGCAAACCGTTGCGCGCAACGTGCACCTGATCTTGCTCGATATCCAGATGCCCGGTATGGACGGATTCGACACGGCGCGTCACCTTCAGATGACGGAGCGCACGCGGAACATTCCGATCATCTTCGTGACCGCGGTGTTCAAGGCTGACGAGTTTGTCAAAAGAGGTTTCGCCCTCGGCGCGGTGGACTATCTGACCAAACCGTTAGAAGACAATCTTCTGCTTTCCAGGGTGCGCTTGTACCAGATTCTTCATGCTCGTGAGAGCCACCTGGCGGCGACGGTCGAACAGTTGCGCCAACAGGAACTTGCCTTGATCGCCGCCTTGAACCGCGCCGAAGCGGCAAGTCGCGCGAAGAGCGCCTTTGTTTCGAACATGAGCCACGAGCTGCGCACACCGCTCAACGCGATCATCGGGTTTTCCGAACTGATGGCCAAGTCCAAGACGCTCGGCGAGACCGACCGGAAGAACCTCGAGATCATCAATCGCTCGGGCGATCATCTGCTGGCCTTGATCAATGATGTGCTCGAAATCTCGAAAATCGAGGCTGGGCGTGTCGAGCTCCTGGAGGGAGCAACCGACGTCGGACGGCTGATGCGCGATGTCGTCGAGCTGCTGCAAGCGCGCGCTCTGCGCGCCGGACTCGCCCTGACGGCGGACATCAAGCGACTGCCGGGTGCACTGCGCGTCGACGCGACCAAGCTGCGGCAAGTTCTGCTCAATCTTCTCGGCAACGCCATCAACTTCACCCGGCAAGGCAGCGTCACCCTCGCCGTTGACGGCGAGCCCGCCGAAAACGGCGCCTTACGACTGGCCGTCGAAGTACGGGACACGGGAATCGGCATCGCGCCCGAGGACCAGAAACGAATCTTCGAACCCTTCACCCAGATCGTGACTCATTCCACCTCTTCCGGTACCGGCCTGGGGCTGGCCATCACGCGGCAGTACCTGACGATGATGGGTGGCGAGCTCGAAGTCGAATCGACTCCCGGCGTCGGCTCGACCTTCCGTTTTGTCCTGCTGCTGCCGGTGCTCGAAGAGGTCGAGACGGTGCCGGACGAGAACGACTCGACACCGAGCGCGCTCGATCACGGCAAACGTATCCTGATTGCCGATGACGACGCGGATGCGCGCCAGTTGCTGGTCCAGGTCCTGAGCCCGCTCGGCTTTATCCTCGCCGAAGCGGCTGACGGCATCGAGGCGGTCGAACTGTCGGCGAGTTTCGCTCCCGATCTGGTCATCATGGACTGGCGAATGCCGAAACTGGATGGCTTGCAAGCCGCGCAGCGGATCAAGGCGCAGCTTGGCAAGCCGCCGCCAAAGATCGTGGTGTTTTCGGCCAGCGCCCTCGAAGAGCAACGGCGCACGGCGATGTCGGCCGGAATCAGCGATTTCCTGCGTAAACCGGTGCGGGAGAGAGAACTGTTCGATGTGCTGGCGGCGCATCTCGGGCTGCATTTCCGATATCGCCAGCCGGACGAAACCGGCCCCGCGGCGGCCAGCGAGGCGGCGGAAGCCGCCGTCGGAATCGCGGATCTGCCGTTCGAGGTCAAACTGGCCCTGCGCGAAGCAGTGGCAGAACTGAACCCGGAGAAGGTCAGGGCCGTCCTGGCACGTGTCGAAGGCGATCGACCGCAACTTGTCAGGCGTATCGGACGCATGAGCGACGAGTTCCAGTTCGAGGATCTGTGGAACCTGCTGCAGAAGGACTGAGGGCGCGCGGCCTTCAGCCGTAGCCGGTTTCGGTCAGCGGGCGGCGGCCGCCGCCAGCCTGGCTACTTCGGCGTTGAACTGGCGCACCGCCGTCATCACTCCTTGCGCATAGGCTTCGCGGTCGATCGTGAAGAGAAACGCCGCTGAACGCTGCGGCCCCTTGCCGGCGCCGTTCGGGCTGCCCGAAAAATCGGTGGCAAGGGGCGTGGCGTCCGCCGTCCGGGTGAGCTCGCCTGCCTTTTCGCTGACGTCGAGCATGGCTTCCCTGGTTACCGCTCCGGGGAAGCCTGGGGTCGTCCGCGTGGTGCTTTGCCCGAGCCAATACGCGCTGGCGAAGATCAGATTCATTCCCGGCGTCAGCACGCCGGAAACGGAATCCGGCCGCTCAGCCTGGCTACCGCGAGCCCATACCTGGGGCGAACTGAAGACATAGCTCGGAATGACCAGCGTCGCGTCCGGAAACCTGCTCCTGCCGCCGGACTGAAACTCGGCCAAGACACCGAAGCTCAGCCCGCTCTTGAAATGCTGTTGGTCACTTGGCGCGGCCGTAACATGCGTCCCGTCGAATTCCGATCGGCTGGGCATCGAGTCGGCGGCCTCGCGCTGTGCGTTGCGAACATAGTCCCGTTCCCTGACGTCGGCGTAGGTAAGAACGGTATAGCCTGCCTGCCGCAGTTGTCCGATGAAGTCTTCATAAGCGGCCTTGGCCAAGCTCTGCGCATAGTCCTTGTCGATTCCGCCGACCCGGTAGTCGACCCTCATCTGGCCGTTGCGCTGGCCGTGCCGAAGGGCGCCGGGGGGGGCGCCGCTCGCCGTGCTCTGGCCGGCCGCGAGCAGGCTGACGAAAGCGGTAGGAACGACAAGCGTCTTGCCGGAATCCCGCAGATCTTCGGGACTGACGACCTCGACCTTGATGGCGGATGATCGGGCAGGCGAAGTGGTCGAAGCGACGGTCGAGAGTGTTTTATTGACCGAGGGTGCTGTCTTCACCGATGCAACACCGCTTGCCGCTGCAGCGGTGCCGGTCGACAGCCCAGCGGCCGGCGGCCGTGCCGGGGCCGACGGATCGCCGGCCGAACAGCCCTTGCTGAGAAACAGTTCGGTCAGGTGTTCCTTGCGTCCGAGCGCCTGTTTTTCGCGTTCTGCTGCTTCCGCGGCACTCAACTGGAGCTGCTGTTCGGCGAGCTTGGCGGTCGTTCGGCTGGTGATGCCGGCCAGGATGGTTCCGGCGAGGCCGCCAATCGGGCCAAACAGGCCGACGCGGGTGGCCAGTTCGGCGGCGGCGACGCCCGCCGCCTGACCAGCGGTGGCGGCAGCTTGGCCGGAAAACTGAGTGGTATGGGCGTCGGCGGCGATCTTCTCCATCTCGCCGCGCTCATCGTAGAGCTGCTGGCAACTCAGGTCGTTGTCCGTGATCTTCAAGCGCTCTATGGGTGCCAGCGCCTCGGCTTGCGCGCCGCCGGCGCAGAGCAGGAGCGCACTTGCTGCGCGAGTCAGGAAAAGGCGGTTCATAGCGGGTTCTGCCTTGGTCAGGATCGTTTGTCTGTCGAAACGTGCCGCAGGTCACAGCCAATGGTCGGAGGCGGGCCGCGATCGGCGGGGCGTTCCGGGCCTCGGCGCACGGACTGTGGTGGCCGCTTTCAGTACGGAACGTCCAGTGCCGCGCAGAGGAAGCGGGTCAATGGAGCGGCGGCGGCGAAGCGCTGTGCCGCCAGATCGACCAGCCCAGGAGCTGTGACTTCGGCGGCCGACAACCCGGCCAGACCGATGAAGTCCTTGCGTTTGATGTCGTCGATCGCCGGATGGTCGACGGTGTAGCCGCGCGGCGGCCGGGCCAGGCTCTCGCCGGCCAGCGTCCAGTGTGCGGCGAAGTGCGGATCGTCGCGGGCGGCCAGCCAGTGCTCGGGATGGGCCGTGATGTGGGCGCGGATGCGCCCGAGCGCGCTGGAGTCAGGATGCCAGCAGCCGGCGCCGAAGAAGCATTCGTCGGTCGCGATGTGCAGGTAGAAACCCGGAGCATGCACATCCCTGCCGAGTTCGTGGCGGAACTGGATACCGATGTTGGTCTTGTAAGGGCGCTTGTCGCGCGCGAAGCGCGTGTCACGGTGTACGCGCATCAACGAGCCGCCCATCCGGCGCGGGTCGGCGCGAAAGCGCGGGGCAAACCTTTCCAGTTCGGGCGCCATGGCGGCAATGAAGCGCAACGCTGGTTCGCGGACCAGGGATTCGTAGCGTCCCTGGTTGGCTTCGAACCACGGGCGCTCGTTGTTGGCGGCGAGTTCGTCGAGAAAGTGGATGGTCGCTTGGCTGAACATGAACGCTGATCCTCCCTGGCAGTCGGGTTTCCTCATGTCACACAATGACATGAACACGCCTAACAAATCGCTTATGGGAAGGCGACCTTCCCGCCACGCCTTGGCGCATGACCTGGCGGCGACGCCCGCCGTTGCTGTCCCGAACCCCTCATCGCACCTTGCCGACGCATCTCGCCCGAGCTCGGTCGTGACCGTCGGCCGGGCGCTGCCGGTTCGCGATCCGGCACGCGGGAAATAGACGCCGCCAGAGGTGGTATTTTGACCGTTTGGCGGTTCGACGGGAAGAGCGGGAGTGAATCGGATCTGTCTGCTGGAGTCTCGAACGGCGATGGTGCGGCGTTCGGGGCGGGCACCGTGTTGCGGCGGTAGCGCCGGTTTGCCGATGCATCGCCAGCCGTCCCGGCGGAAGGGCGCGTCGGCTGCCGCGACCGGGCCCCAGTCGAGACCGAATCACGCCGACTGCTTGCACAGCCGATCGGCGTCGTCGCCCGGAATCTGCTGTGCCGCGTCGCCGTCCGGTGCGTCGCACCAAGCGAGGCGCAGACGGGAAATCTCTTCGTCGAAATCGGTTTCATTGATCCGCCCGGCGTCGGCCAGCGTCGCGAGAGGCGTCACCGAGGTGGACAATTCGCGCAAGTTGCCACTCCAGCGCGCTTGCGCCGGGCAGGCGAGGCGAAATCGTTTACTTCCCTACGCTGTAGCCGGAATGGCAGGGATGGCGGGAAGCGGCAAACCCTTGCGTGTGGCGGCGATGACGGTACCGAGGTACTGCCACGACATCGCCCAGTACCTCGTGGCGATTCGTCCGAGGCGTTTCGCACAGATGCCGCAGCCGGTCAACGTCGGCCGCGTGGCGTTCACGCCCAGGCAGCTGTCGTCGTTGATCGCAAGGCCTACGCAATCGACCAGGCTTTCGTCGCCCGGATGGCGCAGCGATTGTTCGAATCCCAGGAAATTTCTGCTCCACGGGTCGATGTCGAGGCGGAAAAAACCGCCGCCCTTGGCGAGGTGGATCTCTTCCTGGCGGCCAGCTAAGTCGACGGCGCTGACGGCAAGGTAGGTGGCGTTGGGGAGGGCAACGCCCGTTTCGTCCGCGACGTCGGCGGTGGCAAGGAGACGAGCGGATTGCCCGAAGGTCAGCGCCGGCTGTGGCGCGAGGTGAAGGCGCAAGAGCTTCGTCCCACTCACCTTCACCGTGAGCTCGGATCGGCGCGCCAGCGGCCAAGCCGGTGTCGGCCGGCAGGCGGATCGTCGCGTCGCCGGTGGTGCCGGGGCTTCGGGGGGAAGAGCAAGCACCGCGTCGAGGTTACCGGCCACGCTCCGCTGCAGGCAAGGAGGACGGTGCGTTTGCGTCCCCGGTGAATGTCAAGCTAGTTGTCGCGTGAACTTATGCTGCCAATGGCATACTTCGGGTGCCTTTCGGGAGGGTCTCTGGTTTGCGCTCGGGGTTAAGGGTGACCGCGGGTGCGGGCGTCCAGTG